>NZ_PPXB01000031.1:0-1085 GCF_002909415.1 Arthrobacter glacialis
ACCAATTCAATATAAATAAATTGGTATCAATAAAACTTGGCACACTATTGAGTTCTCAAACAACAACCACACCCAGCCAACACACCCAAACCAACAAACAGTCCGCGATGATCAGTGCCGAGGCAACCCACCCAACACCAGTAAACCTGGCATCTTCTTGGGGGTTTTTCGTTCCCCCAACGAGCGGGGCAACTCGAAAAACAATACACACCTTTTAGCGAACACGCAAACCAGCTGGCCCCCTCTAGGCCCTCACAGGCTCCCGCACCAGTCACCACCGGGAGTAACTTCCCCGAGTTCACACCAATTATGGGGCCTGGAATACCCGAAATGAGACCTAGGATACACCACCGAAAACACCCCCTCAACACCGCCCTGCAGGCACCCCACCACCACACAATCCCCCTCCCCGCTACCCAAAACAGCAAGCAACGCACCCCCCTCACTCCCCCGACCCATCAAAAGCCACCTGCCAGGCAGGCCCCCACACCCCCAGCAAAAGCGCCACCAGTGGCAGTGTTCCCACTGAGCACCGCTGAGCACTGCCGCCCCACTTCTCCCGTTGACCTCAACGACGCCGGCAGTCCCGGCATAGACACTGCCAAGCACCCTAGCCGAGTGTGTCATTGCTGACGTCCTCACCCACCACCACCAACCGCACTCCCCCGCCGGGCGCCACCAACCACACACCACCCTCATCCCCCACAAACCACAACCCTCACAACCCACACCACCACCACCAGTGCTGGCAGCAAGGGCCAAGACCAGGGCAGCTCGCCCACACGGCGCAGCCACCACTGGGTCCACGCCTAGCCGTGCCGGCACACCCACCACCTAGGACCTAGCCGGCCGGCGGGTCGTGTGGTTATTAGACCGGTGGGTCTTGTGGTTAAACAGCAAGGGCCGCCCTGGAAAGGGCGGCCACAGCGAAGTGAGACGTGGTGAGGTGCGGCGTGGTGTTAAACGACGGTGGCCACCGTGGTGGGGTGGCCGTGAGGGTGTGTGGTTGTTAAAGCAAGGGAGGCCCCACACCGTGGTGTGGGGCCTCTACCTTTTTTACGTGTTGTCCGGCGGTGTCCTACTCT
>NZ_PPXB01000030.1:0-1577 GCF_002909415.1 Arthrobacter glacialis
CCCTACGTGCCAGCCTTGAGTGAGAGAGTTTTTCTCATTCATGTTTGGTGGGGCAGGAGGAGATAATTATTCATGGATATTCCCCAGAGGCCTTCCCGTCATGCGCATTTCTTGCCGGCGGAGCGGTGGGCCTTGTTGCTCGAATTCGATAAGTGCCTGGATTATGGTTCGAAGTCGGCTTTTTACCGGAAGGTTCAAGTGACGAGGAAGACTCTGAAGACTTGGTCCCAGGATCGGGACGAGGGACGTTTGACGGCCCCTGGCGAGAACCCGGCGGTACGGGCGGAACGGTCTAGGATGTCGGGCCAGGACCAGCGTGACTTCATGAAGCTCGAGCGTGAGAACGCGGCGTTGAAGCTGAAGTTGGAGCAGTCCGTGGCGACGGTAGACATCCTAAAAAAAGCATCAGCGCTGTTGGATTCCCTAGCCAAGAGCGCCTCGAACCTGCAGACTCCGGAAGTGACAGAAGAGGTGGTGGAGCCGCAAGAGGAGTCCGAGGGCTGGCCAGCCTGGCTCAAGCCCAAGAACGACGAAGGGTCCTGACGCCGTTCCTTGCGCAGCTGCAGGCCTTCGGCGGGCACTCGGCGGTGAAGGCTTTGGAGCTGCTGGGGCTGTCCTCAGCGACCTACTACCGTGAAAAAGCAGCCCCGGTGCCGGTGAAGGCCATGATCCTGCAAAGGGAGCGGGTGCAACCGGCGACGCTGAATCCAGAAGAGATCGAGATGATCACCGGGTGGTTGAGCGCACCGGAGAACATGCTGCTCTCCGTGGCCAAGGTGTACTACAAATACCTAGATCAAGGCCTCCATGTTGCTTCTAAGCGCTCCTGGCACCGGGTCGCGGCGGCCGCGAAGCTCAGTGGTGACCGCCGCCGGCAAGCGAGTCATCCGCCGAAGAAAATCCCGCAGCTGATAGCTGCCTGCCCCAATCAGGTCTGGTGCTGGGACATCTCGAAAGTCAAAGGAACACGGCTGCGTCAGTTCTTCGATCTGTACCTGATCATGGACATTTACTCCCGCTATATCGTGGGCTGGAGAGTGGAACACACAGAGGTTTCAGCAACCGCTGCCGACATGCTCACCCAAGCCGTCAACGAGGCGCCACACGCCCCGGAATACCTCCACAGCGACAACGGGGCCTCGATGAAAAGCACCATCATGGCAGCCACCCTGGCCGGGCACGGCATCGCTCGTTCGTTCTCACGCCCAAAGGTCAGCAACGACAATCCCTTCAGCGAATCACTCTTCAAAACATTCAAATACGAGACCACCTACCCCCAAGGATTCCCAACCCTGGAAGCTGCCCGCGAGTACGTCGCCGCGTTCGTGATCCGCTACAACAACTCACACCAACACGAAGGCATTGCCGGCCATACACCAGCCACCGTTCACCACGGACTAGTCGATGAAATCAACACCAAACGACAAATAGCCCTCGACGCCAGCTACGCCGCCAATCCCTCACGATTCACCCGCCGACCCATGGCACCCCAGATCGACGCCTACGTCGCCATCAACGACCCCAAACAACGAACTCAACAAAACGTCAATCTCTCTCAAACAGGTTGACAGATACCG
>NZ_PPXB01000029.1:0-1644 GCF_002909415.1 Arthrobacter glacialis
CTGAGTGTCCTTCGGGGCCAGGGTATACAGGGAGCGTGGGACCTGAGTCAGGGAGGTAAACGTATTAACAGGTGTGACGCAGGAAGGTAGCCGAGCCGGGCGATGGTAGACCCGGTCTAAGGACGTAGGAAACACGATAGGCAAATCCGTTGTGTTGTCTTCAATGACGATTCTGAGATCTGATGGGACCCCCGTATGGGGGAATTCGGTGATCCTATGCTGCCTAGAAAAGCATCGACGTGAGGTTCTAACTGCCCGTACCCCAAACCGACACAGGTGATCAGGTAGAGAATACTAAGGCGATCGAGAGAATTATGGTTAAGGAACTCGGCAAAATGCCCCCGTAACTTCGGGAGAAGGGGGGCCTGCCCCGTGAAGAAGATTTACTCTTCATGAGCGGGTGTGGGCCGCAGAGACCAGGGGGAAGCGACTGTTTACTAAAAACACAGGTCCGTGCGAAGTCGCAAGACGATGTATACGGACTGACTCCTGCCCGGTGCTGGAAGGTTAAGAGGACCGGTTAGCTACTTCGGTAGCGAAGCTGAGAATTTAAGCCCCAGTAAACGGCGGTGGTAACTATAACCATCCTAAGGTAGCGAAATTCCTTGTCGGGTAAGTTCCGACCTGCACGAATGGAGTAACGACTTCCCCGCTGTCTCAACCATAAACTCGGCGAAATTGCAGTACGAGTAAAGATGCTCGTTACGCGCAGCAGGACGGAAAGACCCCGAGACCTTTACTATAGTTTGGTATTGGTGTTCGGAGTGGCTTGTGTAGGATAGGTGGGAGACTGTGAAGTCACGACGCTAGTTGTGATGGAGTCATCGTTGAAATACCACTCTGGTCACTTTGGACATCTAACTTCGGCCCGTAATCCGGGTCAGGGACAGTGCCTGATGGGTAGTTTAACTGGGGCGGTTGCCTCCTAAAAAGTAACGGAGGCGCCCAAAGGTTCCCTCAGCCTGGTTGGCAATCAGGTATCGAGTGTAAGTGCACAAGGGAGCTTGACTGTGAGAGGGACACCTCGAGCAGGGACGAAAGTCGGGACTAGTGATCCGGCGGCACATTGTGGAATGGCCGTCGCTCAACGGATAAAAGGTACCTCGGGGATAACAGGCTGATCTTGCCCAAGAGTCCATATCGACGGCATGGTTTGGCACCTCGATGTCGGCTCGTCGCATCCTGGGGCTGGAGTAGGTCCCAAGGGTTGGGCTGTTCGCCCATTAAAGCGGTACGCGAGCTGGGTTTAGAACGTCGTGAGACAGTTCGGTCCCTATCCGCTGCGCGCGCAGGAAATTTGAGAAGGGCTGTCCTTAGTACGAGAGGACCGGGACGGACGAACCTCTGGTGTGTCAGTTGTACTGCCAAGTGCATCGCTGATTAGCTACGTTCGGATGGGATAACCGCTGAAAGCATCTAAGCGGGAAGCCCGCTTCGAGATGAGATTTCCATACACGTAAGTGTGAGAGGCCCCCAGCTAGACCACTGGGTTGATAGGCCGGACGTGGAAGCGAGGACTAAAGACTCGTGAAGCTGACCGGTACTAATAAGCCGATAACTTACACTACACACACCTTATAAAGCATAAATTGCTCGCGTTCACTATGTGGTTCCCAACCAACAAACCCAGAGTTTGTTAGTTGA
>NZ_PPXB01000028.1:0-2205 GCF_002909415.1 Arthrobacter glacialis
CTTGGGCGCGAACCTGTCCCACACCCGGTGATGCGCCAGTAACTGCCCAATCCCTTCCACCACTTCACCCGGGAAGCCATGCACTATTCCAGGGGCGCCGGCGGCCACGCCCGCAGCCTCCAGTACAACTCCTGCCCCGCCCCACCCGCCGATGGCCTTGGCATGGCGGTACGTCTCGGCGACCAGTACCACCACGCGCGGGTCGGGGCCCTTCTGTCCGGCATCGGAGGTGGCGAGGATGACGGCGTCGAACTCGATGGATCGTGTGGTGGCATAGCTCCTCTGTACGGGTTGGTCCGTTCCGGGAAGTTTCCCTCCGACCGGTGCCACAATCAGGGCCAGCATGCCCGCAGCTTCGACGGCGTCGCGCGCCTGCAGAACCTGCTCGGGATCGCTGCCCGCATCAGTAACAATGCCAACGACACGCCCGGCGATCGGCCAGGCCTGGCCGATTTGTGACACTGCCGGACTGGGAACCTGATCGGTGGGCGGCTCAGTGGCTTCGGGCACCGGCAGGCCCAGTTCTTCCGCAACCCGCTGGCACAGCTCCGCATCAATGTTGGCCAGGGCGGCCAGTTGTCGCTCACGGATGGTTTGTTCGTAGCATTTACCCAGTTCAAAGGCGTATGCCTGCGCCACATGGTCCTGTTCGATGGCCGTCAGGCTGCGGTAAAACAACGTGGGTTGGGAGAAATGGTCGCTAAAGGTTGCCGGGTTGGCCCGCTCCTTCGTCCCGGACTGAACTGCTTGGGGAAAGTCTATGAAAGTTCCGGCGTCCATGCCCGCATGGAAGGGGCAGCCGCCGTCGAGCGAGTTTGGCTTGTACGGTGCCACCCCGGCATGATCTGCGCTTTGGTGCATGCCGTCGCGCAGCATGTCATTGACGGGGGCGTGCGGACGGTTGATGGGCAGCTGGCCAAAATTCGGTCCCCCCAAGCGGCTGATTTGGGTGTCGAGGTAAGAGAACAGCCGCCCCTGCAGCAGCGGGTCGTTGCTGACATCGATTCCGGGCACCAAGTGCCCGGGGTGGAAGGCCACCTGCTCCACTTCCGCGAAATAATTCTTGGGGTTGGCGTTGAGCGTCATCCGCCCCAGCATTTGCACCGGCGCGATTTCCTCAGGCACAAACTTGGTGGGGTCCAGCAAGTCAATGCCTTCGTACAATTCATCGTCAACGTCGGGGAAGACCTGCACACCCAGCTCCCACGACGGGAAATTGCCGGATTCAATGGCGTCCGCAAGATCGCGGCGGTGAAAGTCGGGATCCATGCCGTTGGCGATTTGGGCTTCTTCCCACACCAGTGAGTGCACACCCAAGGAAGGCTTCCAGTGGAACTTGACCAGCGCCGTCGCCCCTTGATCGTTGACCATGCGGAAAGTATGAACACCGAATCCCTCCATCATGCGAAAAGAGCGTGGGATGCCGCGGTCCGCCATGAACCACATGGTGTGCGCCTGGGCTTCGGTATGGAGGGAAACAAAGTCCCAGAAAGTGTCATGGGCGCTTTGGGCCTGCGGAATTTCACGGTCGGGATGCGGCTTGGCTGCGTGGACGACGTCGGGAAACTTGATGGCATCCTGGATGAAAAAGACCGGAATGTTGTTCCCCACCAAGTCAAATGAGCCTTCGTCCGTGTAGAACTTCACGGCAAAGCCGCGGGTGTCCCGGACCGCGTCGGCCGACCCTCGGGATCCCACCACGGTCGAGAAGCGGACAAACACAGGGGTTTCCACATCTGCGGCCAGGAAGCCAGCCCGGGTCAGCCCTGTTCCGGTCCCATAGGACTGGAACACTCCGTGGGCGCCCGCCCCGCGCGCATGCACCACACGCTCGGGGATGCGCTCATGATCGAAATGGGTGATTTTCTCCCGCAGATGGTGGTCTTGCAGAAGGGTGGGGCCCCGGCGCCCAGCCTTGAGGGAATGGTCCGTGTCCTGCAGTCTGGCACCTTGAGCGGTGGTGAGATAGTCCCCGCTCTGGCTCCGGGAGCCTTCCGGTTCCCCCGTAGGTGTCCCCGTCGGTGAGACGAGCTCGGGCCCATGCTGGTCAGGCTTCGGTGGCAGCGGTTTACGTGCTTCCGCAGGCTCCTCAAACGACAGCGGCTCGATCGACGGAGCTCCGGGAATGGGCTGCTTGGGAGTTGTCATAGTTCCTCCGTTGAATGGAGTGGATATTCTCAACACCTCCAACCATGAACGCCTCCC
>NZ_PPXB01000027.1:0-3448 GCF_002909415.1 Arthrobacter glacialis
TCAGAAAAGCAAATCCACTAAACAGCGAACCAACCAACCAAAACACCACAAAAACACCGGAAAACCGGCATCAAGTAGGGGGTTTTTCGTTCCCCCAACGAGCGGGGCAACTCGAAAAACAATACACACCTTTTCGCTACTTAGCCAGCTGGAACGGTGTGACCCTGCGCACCTGCCGTGGGCTGCTGTCCATTGCTGCGTGGCCGGCTGCGTGTCCGGCTGCGTTGCAACGTTTAGTGGCATGGCAGGCAAGCCCCAAAAGGCTCATCTCAGTCGAACAATTCAAGGACGATTTGTCATGACCCGGTATCTGAACTGCTCACCATCTCTTCTCTAGTGTTTCCTGCCGTACTTTCGCTCCAGCTCTGTGTCCGGGTGATCTGCCGAGGAATACGGTTCGGCTGAGCTTGAGTTGGAGGCCGTCGATACCGGACGCCGGCACTGCCTGTCTGCTGCGAGCCGAATACGGACGATTTTTGAAGCAACCGCGATGCGGCTGCCCCACCAATCGAGCAAGTCGGTTGTAGCTTTGGCGATTAGCAGATGGTCGGCCTAGACCTGGTCGTCGATGGTGAAAGACAGGGCTAGTTCGGTCAGTAACGGCACGATTGGTCTCAAATCGACGGCCCCACTGCCACTTGCGCGTTCTCCGGCCGCCGGCACGAGAGCAAGGTACGAACGTAGTCCGGTTTCCGCACTCGATCGCAGCAAGCCCAATGAGTAACCACGACACTTCGGTCATCAGATCGTGCGGCGGATCTGGAATAGTATCGAGAGCTACCGAGGCTTCTCCATGGGATCCCTTCCGGACAAGAAGGAGGGGCCGGAACCATGGTTCGTAGGGCCCAAAATCTCCGTCAGGCAGCTCCGTCCCAGTGGGAACGGCAGCTGTCAGTTTCGCGATGGCATTCAATCCGATCCTAAATCCAGGCATTTCAGTTCCACCTACCGGTTGCGGACCGCGCATGAATGCCCACCGAAACCAAGCAGTGAAGAGAGAAGCGAGCGGCCGGTCGAAGCGGGCCGCGAGCTTGTCAATACTGTCGGCCTCTTGTGAGGCAGCGGCAACATCATTGAGTGCACAAAGTGCCTGCATCCTGATCAATCGCCCCTGGATTTCGAAAGTCGGCAACTCCGCTTCCAGAGCGATGGCAAGGCTCTCAGATCCGATTGCTTCTCGTCTCAGCGCATATCCGGACGTGTCGAAGGTTTGCATGTAGCAGGCGCTGAGCGCGAAGCACAGTAGCGGAGCATCGGCGAGCCGTCGGGCGGTTCTTTCCGTCTCTTCGGCCACCGCGAGCCGGCTCGCGGAGCCTCGTGACTCCATGGCAATCGTGGCAAGCAGCCGCGCACGCACCCGGTCCGAAGTATCCGATGGCAGAACCATGAGCGTCCTAAATGCTGCCTCAACGATCGATGCAGACTGCATCGGATCGTCCGATCGTGTCCAGATTCCGGGAACATCGAACCCACCTGTGACACGTGCAGCCAATTCAGGATCACCAAACTGCTCGGCCGCAACGATTGCTGACATTCTTTGTTCCGCCGCGAACTCGACGAAACCGGACACTGCGAGTACTGGAAGAAGCACTGCCACACTTTCGAGCTGGGATCGCGCACCGGTGCGTGCACTGGCAGTGACTGTGCGTGACAGGATCCAACCACCGTCGTAGGCGAGGTTCAACGAAGGATCGTGACGCATGATGCCGTTCTCCAGCTCAGTCAACCGATCACTGGGTTCAAACCCCAAATCCTGCAGCAGATTTGAGCGGGCTTGGGCGATTACACCCAGAGCGTCGGCCTGGCGTGAAGACCGATACAGGGCGAGGGCGAGCACCCTCCAACCTTCTTCCCTCCATGGATGCTCGCCGATGTGAGCACCGAGCATCGTGACAACTGCTTCCGGGCGACCGATTGCAAGCCGTGATTCTGCCAATTACTCGACTGCTCCTGCTCGCAGTTCAGCTATCCAGGCCCTTTCGGTCTTGGTCCAGGGGCGGCTGCTGAACTCCTCGAAAGCGTTGCCTCGCCACTCCGCCAGCGCCATGGTCAACAGCGATTCGCGCGCCTCCGAGCCCATTCCACCTGCAGCATCAACAGCATGCTCGACCTGCCAGAGAACCACAGCGCCAGTGGGGGCGTCCTCCCACAACCCGTCAACCGGCCTGACCGTCGAGACCGTCCTACCGTGAGCCGCCACCAAGAGACCAAGGGACCACGGGACCACGGATTTCACGATGTCGTGCTTTTGATTGGGGCGGAGAATTGCCGTCGATCTCCGCACCGATCGGCCCAGGGATACGGATTCGAAGGTAACTCACCCGCCCATTCCACTTCGCAAGCCTTCCCGCTGATCGGCGGCTGATCCACGTGTGGCATCGTTACATTGGAGCCGTGCTGGAAATACCGGCGCCGGATGCGGTCGCAGTTTCGGCATGCGACGTGAAGGAGATAGACATGGACCTGCAGCTCACCGGCAAGAAGGCCTTCGTAAGCGGCTCAGCCGAAGGCATCGGCTATGCAATAGCAAAAGCGTTGGCAACAGAGGGCGTGGACGTAATGACTAACGGCCGTGACACTGTGAAACTGTCGGCGGCAGTGGCGTAGCGGCAGATTTCACCGATCCCGGCCAGGCTGAACGACTATGCGCTGAACTGGATGACATCGACATCCTGATCAACAATGTCGGACTGTTCTTGTTGAAACCTTTTGCGCTCATCTCGGATGACGATTGGCGGATGTACTTCGAGGTGAATGTCCTCAGCGGAGTGCGCCTCGCCAAGCACTCGATGCCGGCAATGTTGGATCGAGAATGGGGCCGGATCATTTTCGTAAGCATTGAATCGGCAGTCAACAACCCCGCCGACATGATCCACTACGGCACCACAAAGACGGCGATGCTGGCGGTCGGAAACGGCCTGGCCACGCTCACTAAGGGCACCGGTGTGACGGTGAACTCGGTACTTTGCGGACCCACGTACTCCGACGGTGCAGCTCAAGCGGTCGAGGGCCTCGCGCAGTAATCTGCTACTAAAGTCAACGAGATGAAAAGGGCAATCATAGCGACGAACCAGACTTCACTCCTGGAACGCTTCATAGAGCCGGCCGAGATCGCGAACATGGTCACATTCTTGGCAAGCCCTGCAGCATCCGCCACGAACGGATCGGCCGTGCGCGTCGATGGAGGAGTACTGACAGCCATGCTTTAACAAATCGGGCTGCTGCTTGCCACAGCAACCAACAGCCACCACTGGGTCCGCGCCTGGCCGTGCCGGCACACCAACCACCACCCCGGACCTGGCCGGCTGGCGGATCGTGTGGTGTTAAACATCTGACCCGCAGTAGTGGTCGAAAAAACGTGTTTTTGGCGTGTTTTTCGACTGCTACTGCGGGTCAGTTTGTTGTTTTAATGAAGGGAGGCCCCACACCGTGGTGTGGGGCCTCTACC
>NZ_PPXB01000026.1:0-3856 GCF_002909415.1 Arthrobacter glacialis
AACAGTTTGGGTGGTTAGTATTATCAGTTCAATATGGGCGGTTCTTCACCGGTACGGGAATATCAACCCGTTGTCCATCGACTACGCCTGTCGGCCTCGCCTTAGGTCCCGACTTACCCAGGGCAGATTAGCTTGACCCTGGAACCCTTGATCATTCGGCGGACGGGTTTCTCACCCGTCTTTCGCTACTCATGCCTGCATTCTCACTCGTGTAGGCTCCACCGCTAGTTCACACTGCGGCTTCAATGCCTACACGACGCTCCCCTACCACTCCAAACCCCTGAACCAAAGGACGAACCTACTGGCTTGGGTAATGTTTGAAATCCACAACTTCGGCGGTGTACTTGAGCCCCGCTACATTGTCGGCGCGGAATCACTTGACCAGTGAGCTATTACGCACTCTTTTAAGGATGGCTGCTTCTAAGCCAACCTCCTGGTTGTCTAAGCAATCCCACATCCTTTCCCACTTAGCACACGCTTAGGGGCCTTAGTTGGTGGTCTGGGCTGTTTCCCTCTCGACTATGAAGCTTATCCCCCACAGTCTCACTGCTACGCTCTGACTTACCGGCATTCGGAGTTTGGCTGACGTCAGTAACCTTGTAGGGCCCATTAGCCATCCAGTAGCTCTACCTCCGGTAAGAAACACGCAACGCTGCACCTAAATGCATTTCGGGGAGAACCAGCTATCACGAAGTTTGATTGGCCTTTCACCCCTACCCACAGCTCATCCCCTCCATTTTCAACTGAAGTGGGTTCGGTCCTCCACGCGCTCTTACACGCGCTTCAACCTGGCCATGGGTAGATCACTTCGCTTCGGGTCTAGATCACGCCACTACGATCGCCCTATTCAGACTCGCTTTCGCTACGGCTTCCCCACACGGGTTAACCTCGCGACGTAACACTAACTCGCAGGCTCATTCTTCAAAAGGCACGCCATCACAAGAACAACTACACCAAAGTGCACGCTTGCTCTGACGGATTGTAAGCACACGGTTTCAGGTACTATTTCACTCCCCTCCCGGGGTACTTTTCACCTTTCCCTCACGGTACTTGTCCGCTATCGGTCATTAGGTAGTATTTAGGCTTATCAGGTGGTCCTGACAGATTCACACGGGATTTCTCGGGCCCCGTGCTACTTGGGATACTCACCTAAGGGAGTGCACTGCATTTCAGTTACGGGACTCTCACCCTCTACGGTCGGCCATTCAAAACCGTTCACCTATACATGCACCATTCCCCTCAACGAACCGGCAGATCCGTCACGGTAAATCCCACAACCCCGCACCATGCAACGCCCGCCGGCTATCACACATGACACGGTTTAGCCTGTTCCGCGTTCGCTCGCCACTACTAACGGAATCACTTTTGTTTTCTCTTCCTGTGGGTACTGAGATGTTTCACTTCCCCACGTTCCCTCCACACATCCTATATATTCAGATGCAGGTCACCACCTCGTCTTGCAACGGGTAGCGGGGTTCCCCCATTCGGACACCCTCGGATCAAAGTTTGGTTATCAACTCCCCGAGGCTTATCGCAGATTCCTACGTCCTTCTTCGGCTCCTAATGCCAAGGCATCCACCGTGTGCCCTTAAAAACTTGACTACACACATGTAATCAACACTTACTTATCGAGAGAACCATGAAAACCAACACCACCACACCCCGAAAGGCGCAACAGCATCAGATCCAGGTTCAAATTATCTCAAAGAAATTGCTTCTTTATAAAGATGCTCGCGTTCACTATGTAGTTCTCAAACAACAACCCCACCACACACCTACACCCACCACGTCCAACACACAAAAAATGTGTGTCACACCGTGACCGGTTCGGTTATGTGCAGGAAACCAGGCACAACACAACCACCATTTACATGGTGGTCGTTGTTGTTCCAGGACCCAACAGTGTGCCAAACACTACCCACCAGAACACAACAATCCTTGATGAACTTTTCCTCCCAACCCGTAAGGGTTGGTGTACTCGGTTCAGATCGCCATGTGCCAGCAGGCACCTATTTTATTGATATTCCACCCTTGAGCAACTCACCCAGGAACGAATGTCCTGGCAATGAGTCTTTACTCCTCACACCCACAACAACCATCCATGCGGATGATGTTCAGGTGTTTGGTGCTCCTTAGAAAGGAGGTGATCCAGCCGCACCTTCCGGTACGGCTACCTTGTTACGACTTAGTCCCAATCGCCAGTCCCACCTTCGACAGCTCCCTCCCCACAAGGGGGTTAGGCCACCGGCTTCGGGTGTTACCAACTTTCGTGACTTGACGGGCGGTGTGTACAAGGCCCGGGAACGTATTCACCGCAGCGTTGCTGATCTGCGATTACTAGCGACTCCGACTTCATGGGGTCGAGTTGCAGACCCCAATCCGAACTGAGACCGGCTTTTTGGGATTAGCTCCACCTCACAGTATCGCAACCCATTGTACCGGCCATTGTAGCATGCGTGAAGCCCAAGACATAAGGGGCATGATGATTTGACGTCGTCCTCACCTTCCTCCGAGTTGACCCCGGCAGTCTCCTATGAGTCCCCACCATTACGTGCTGGCAACATAGAACGAGGGTTGCGCTCGTTGCGGGACTTAACCCAACATCTCACGACACGAGCTGACGACAACCATGCACCACCTGTAAACCGACCGCAAGCGGGGCACCTGTTTCCAGGTATTTCCAGTTCATGTCAAGCCTTGGTAAGGTTCTTCGCGTTGCATCGAATTAATCCGCATGCTCCGCCGCTTGTGCGGGCCCCCGTCAATTCCTTTGAGTTTTAGCCTTGCGGCCGTACTCCCCAGGCGGGGCACTTAATGCGTTAGCTACGGCGCGGAAAACGTGGAATGTCCCCCACACCTAGTGCCCAACGTTTACGGCATGGACTACCAGGGTATCTAATCCTGTTCGCTCCCCATGCTTTCGCTCCTCAGCGTCAGTTAATGCCCAGAGACCTGCCTTCGCCATCGGTGTTCCTCCTGATATCTGCGCATTTCACCGCTACACCAGGAATTCCAGTCTCCCCTACATCACTCTAGTCTGCCCGTACCCACCGCAGATCCGGGGTTGAGCCCCGGACTTTCACGGCAGACGCGACAAACCGCCTACGAGCTCTTTACGCCCAATAATTCCGGATAACGCTTGCGCCCTACGTATTACCGCGGCTGCTGGCACGTAGTTAGCCGGCGCTTCTTCTGCAAGTACCCTCAACCAACAAAAATGCTGGCCTTGTTCCCTACTGAAAGAGGTTTACAACCCGAAGGCCGTCATCCCTCACGCGGCGTCGCTGCATCAGGCTTTCGCCCATTGTGCAATATTCCCCACTGCTGCCTCCCGTAGGAGTCTGGGCCGTGTCTCAGTCCCAGTGTGGCCGGTCACCCTCTCAGGCCGGCTACCCGTCGTCGCCTTGGTGAGCCATTACCTCACCAACAAGCTGATAGGCCGCGAGTCCATCCAAAACCAATAAATCTTTCAACAAACCACCATGCGGTGAAATGTCAATATCCAGTATTAGACCTCGTTTCCAAGGCTTATCCCAGAGTTAAGGGCAGGTTACTCACGTGTTACTCACCCGTTCGCCACTAATCCCCCCGCAAGCGGGGTTCATCGTTCGACTTGCATGTGTTAAGCACGCCGCCAGCGTTCATCCTGAGCCAGGATCAAACTCTCCGTTAATAACTAAACAGACACACACAAACCCACCGGAAAAAGGTGAAGAAAGTGTGCACTAAATTCGAAACCAGCTAAACGGTTCCGTCATCACCACAGGGGCGGCAACAACAAAACCAAATAACCAATTCAATATAAATAAATTGGTATCAATAAAACTTGGCACACTATTGAGTTCTCAAACAACAA
>NZ_PPXB01000025.1:0-11980 GCF_002909415.1 Arthrobacter glacialis
CATCCGCTGGTACAACACAGACCGCATCTCGTTAACGCTGCAGTGCCTGAGCCCAATGGAATATCGGGCTCAGGCACTGGCTGCGTAGACTCTAATTTACCGAGTCCAACTTTCGGGGCCCAGTTCACCGGACAAACATTCCGGGGATGGGAGCCTTTTACTTGACGGCGGAGGTCTCACTCAGGGAGTGCCAGGTGCGATTGTGGTACACCAAGGGCCGCGATTCGGCGGCGGAGCGGCCGACGTCGCACGGCAGATCAACCTGCAGAACCTGAACGGCCACCACCGTGGAATCTCCGGCCTCCATTTGATTGACAACCCGGCCACGCATCCAGGCGTTGGCCGAGGGTAGATATGGATCGCCGGTGATCAGGCGCGACCAGGTGGAGGTGTCAGCGAATCTGTCGATGCCACTGGTGGAAAAAGTCTTAGCAAGCTTTATCTGATCGGCACCGAGCAAATGAATAACGACCGTTTCGGCGCTCTTAAGCGTCGGGGTCGATGAGGATGCCGAAGACAGTGAGAACACCACCAGCGGCGGGTTGGCCGATACGGAAATGACTGAGGTGGCTGTCAGGCCAACGGGGCCAGCACCAATATCGGCGGTGATGACGGCAACACCTGCGGGGTGATTGCGGAACGCGGATTTGAAGTCGTCAGCACTGAGCATGTCGACAAAGCCGTGGGGGATTGCTGGATCCTGTTCGGCCGTGGCGAGGACTGTTGATTGACGCATGACTTCTCCTTGAATTACGGCTGTGGCCAGGTGCAGCGACGGCCACTACTCATTGCAAATTACCACTTCACCGTATTTGTTGACGATTTTTCAGCCCATGGTGGCTGAAAATGGCTTATATGTTTCGCGAGGTGACATTTTGTTAACAAATAATTTGGTCGATGACGATGTCAAGGGTTTTAGTAGAGAAAGACCATCCCGAGTGGCGCAGAGACCTGGATCAATGACGCCGCAGCAACCAGCCCACTTCCAATAGGCATTGTCAGTGTGGGATGGTGCTCCCGCCAGGATCGATGGAGTTTTTTCATGAGCTTGTCCTTATTACCCACTGCTACACCACTGGACCCTAGCGAGCCTGCGCCTTCAAAGGCCGTCGATGACGGCGCCCGCGTGGACTTTTGGGCCCAGCAGGCCCTCCGACTGGACTGGGCTGAGCAGTGGCACACCACCCACACCTTTGAACCGGCCATTGTTCCCGGCCAGCAGGAGCTCCGCGTCCCCGCCATCGAGTGGTTTGCTGGCGGAAAACTGAACGCAGCCGTGAATTGCGTTGATAGGCATGTCACCGCCGGCAAGGGCGAAAAGGTGGCACTGTATTTCGAAGGCGAGCCCGGAGACCGCCGCTCCATCACTTACCGTGAACTGCAAGACGAGGTTTGCCGTGCCGCGAATGCGCTGGAGGCGCTGGGCATTGGCAAGGGTGACAGGGTAGTCATCTACCTGCCCGTCATCGCCGAAACCATCATTATCACCTTGGCGGTGGCCCGCATCGGCGCCATCCACTCCCTCGTCTTCGGGGGATTCTCCGCCGAGGCGCTGAAATTCCGCGTCGAAGATACCCGGGCCAAGCTTCTGGTCACCACCGACGGTCAGTTCCGCCGCGGCAAGGCTATCCCCGTGAAAGCTAATGCGGACGAGGCGGTCTCGGGGGAAAACTCCATTGAGCACGTCCTGGTGGTGCGCCGCACGGGCTCGGAAGTTGAGTGGACCGAGGGCAGGGACATTTGGTGGCACGACGCCGTCGGGCAGGCCAGCCCGGAGCACACGGCCGAGTACTTCGACGCCGAGACGCCCATGTTTATCATGTACACCTCCGGCACCACGGGCCAGCCCAAGGGTTTGGTCCACACCACCGGCGGCTACCTGACGCAGGCCTCCTACAGCCACGAATTCCTGTTCAGCAACCCCGATCCGGCCCTGCGCGACACCGATGTGCACTGGTGCACCGCCGACCTGGCCTGGGTCACGGCCCACACCTACGAAATCTACGGCCCGCTCTCCAACGGCGTCACTCAGGTCATTTTCGAGGGCACCCCCAACACCCCGCATCCCGGGCGCCACTTTGAAATCATCGAACGCTACGGGGTCACCAGCTACTACACGGCACCCACCCTGGTCCGCTCGCTCATGGGCTGGTTCCCTGACGGTGTCCCGGCCCACCACGACCTTTCCTCCATCCGTATGCTGGGCACCGTGGGCGAGGCAGTGAACCCGCAGGCCTGGCACTGGCTGCGCGACCAGCTCGGGGGAGGGACAGTACCCATGGTGGACACTTGGTGGCAGTCCGAGACCGGCGCCACCATCCTCTCCCCGCGGCCCAGTGACACCGGCTTTAAGGCCGGTTGCGCCTCTCGCGCCCTGCCCGGGGTGAGCGTGCGCATAGTGGACGACGCCGGAGCTGATGTCGGGCGCGATGAGCAGGGTTTCATTGTGGTTGACGGTACTGGTCCGGCCATGGCCCGGACGGTGTGGGGCAACCCGCAACGCTACCTGGACTCGTACTGGCGCAAGTTCGCTCAGCAGGGCTACTTCCTGGCAGGCGATGGTGCCCGTTACGACGCCGGTCATGTCTGGATTTTGGGCCGCGTCGATGACGTGATCAACATTTCCGGCCACCGGCTCTCCACCATCGAGATTGAATCGGCGCTGGTGTCCCACCCCGCCGTGGTCGAGGCTGGCGTCACCCCGGTGACGGACGCGTTGACCGGACACGCCGTCGTCGCGTTTGTGGTGCTGCAAAGTAGTTGCCAAAACAGTCCATCCGAGGTGGAAGCGCAATTGCGGGCCCACGTGGCACACATGATCGGACCGATCGCCAAACCTTCCGCCGTCGTCGTTGTGCCGGATGTTCCCAAGACCCGCTCCGGGAAGATCATGCGTCGGCTGCTCACCCAAATGTTTGAGGGGACCCCGTTGGGGGACACCACCTCGCTGCAGAACGAAGAATCTCTGGCGGGCATTATTGCCGCTGTTGCACAGTACAAAACAAAGGAACTCTCATGAGCCACACACCGGAAAATGTCGCAGACCTCTCCACCCCGCTGAAATTTGCCTATTGGGTTCCCAATGTTTCCGGCGGCCTGGTGGTCAGCACGATTGAGCAGCGCACCGACTGGAGCTTTGAGTACAACAAGAAGCTGGCCCAGATTGCCGAGAACAGCGGTTTTGAATATGCGCTGACGCAGACCCG
The DNA here is from genome assembly GCF_002909415.1 of Arthrobacter glacialis. Lineage (NCBI taxonomy): Bacteria > Bacillati > Actinomycetota > Actinomycetes > Micrococcales > Micrococcaceae > Arthrobacter > Arthrobacter glacialis. The sequence goes on from NZ_PPXB01000025.1 coordinate 3,207, forward strand.
CTACGCGGCCTCCTACGGCGCCGATCAGCAGCACGAAGCCACCAGTTTCTCCCTCGCCTTGCTTGGCGCCACCGAACGGTTGAAGGTCATTGCCGCCGTCCATCCGGGCATGTGGCACCCCGGCGTACTCGCCAAGTTCATGATCACCGCCGATCACCTCTCCAACGGCCGTGCCGCCGTGAACATCGTCTCCGGTTGGCTCAAGGACGAGTTCGTCAACTTTGGCCTTGACTGGCTGGAGCATGACGAACGCTACGTGCGCACGGAGGAGTTCATTCGGGTGCTGCGCGGGCTGTGGACCGAGAAGGAATTCTCCCAGGCTGGTAAGTACTACAACGTCAACGAGTTCACACTCAAGCCGGCCCCCGTGGACGTGCCCGGGCGCGCCCACCCGGAGATCTTCTTTGGCGGGAACTCCACAGCAGCGCAGGCCACCGCCGGCCGCGTCGCCGACTGGTACTTCTCCAACGGCCGCACCCTGGAGGGCTACACCGAAAACGTCAACGGCGTCCTGGCAGCAGCCGCCGAGTCCGGGCGTAAGCCGCGCTTTGGCCTGAACGGCTTCGTCATTGCCCGGGACACGGAAAAAGAAGCCCGAGACACGCTGCGCGAGATCGTGGAAAAGGCGCACCGCCCCGCCGTCGAAGGCTTCGCCGCTGCCGTCAAGGAGGCCGGCGCATCCACCAAGGACGGCAAGGGCATGTGGGCTGACTCCTCCATCGAGGACCTGATCCAGTAAAACGACGGCTTCAAGACCCAGCTGATCGGTACGCCGGAACAGGTCGCCACCCGCATCGTGGAATACAAGAAACGCGGCGTGAACCTGCTGTTGACCGGATACCTGCACTTCCAAGAGGAAGTGGCAGCATTTGGCAGGGACGTCATGCCCATTGTTCGCGAACTGGAGGCCGATCTGGCCCGGGCGAACGGCACAGAGCTGGACCTTTCCCTGCTGCCCGAAACGAACTTCGAGAAGGTGTCCGTCTAATGGCCGAGCACTCCTTCGGTTTCCGCACCCGCGCACTGCACGCCGGCGGCACACCCGACGCCGAGCATGGTGCCCGCGCCGTTCCGATCTACCAGACCACCTCGTTTGTGTTCAAGAGCACCGACGACGCCGCCAACCTGTTTGCGCTGCAAAAGTACGGCAACATCTACTCACGCATCGGCAACCCCACCGTGGCAGCCTTCGAGGAGCGCATCGCCTCCCTGGAGGGTGGCATCGGGGCTGTGGCGACGTCGTCGGGCATGGCTGCCGAGTTCATCACCTTCGCGGCATTGGCCGGGGCAGGTGACCACATTGTGGCGTCCTCCAAGCTGTACGGCGGCACCATTACCCAGCTGGATGTGACCCTGCGACGCTTTGGGGTGAACACCACGTTCGTCGACTCCAACGACCCTGCGGACTTTGCCGCTGCGATCCGGGAGAACACCAAGGCCGTCTACACGGAAATCGTGGCCAACCCCTCCGGCGACATCGCCGATTTGGAGGGGCTCGCTGCTGTGGCCCACAACGCCGGCGTCCCGCTCGTGGTGGACGCCACCCTCAGCACGCCGTATTTGATCCGCCCGATTGAGTTCGGTGCCGACATTGTGATTCACTCCGCCACCAAGTTCCTGGGCGGGCACGGCACAACCCTCGGTGGCGTCGTGGTCGAATCGGGCCAGTTCAACTGGGGCAACGGCAAGTTCCCCGCCATGACCGAACCCGTCGCTTCCTACGGCGACGTTTCCTGGTGGGGCAACTTTGGCGAATACGGCTTCCTGACCAAGCTGCGTTCGGAGCAGTTGCGCGACATTGGTCCGGCGCTGTCCGCCCAATCGGCCTTCCAGCTGTTGCAGGGAGTGGAGACACTGCCGCAGCGCATGGATGAACACCTGCGCAACGCCGCGGCCGTGGCTGCCTGGCTTGAGGCCGACGAGCGAGTCTCGTGGGTTAAATTCGCCGGACTGCCCAGCCACCCTGATTTTGAGCGTGGGCAGCGGTACCTGCCCAAGGGCGTTGGCTCCGTGTTCGCCTTCGGTGTTCGCGGTGGCCGGGCGGCGGGCAAGGTCTTCATCGACTCCCTCCAGTTGGCCAGTCATTTGGCCAACATTGGTGACTCACGCACCCTGGTCCTGCACCCGGCGTCGACCACGCACCAGCAGCTCTCCGCCGATCAGCTCGACGCGGCCGGCGTGCCCGAGGACCTGATCCGGATCTCCGTCGGCCTGGAAGATCTGGCCGACATTCTCTGGGACCTTGACCAGGCGCTCACCGTGGCGCAGTCTCCCGGTGAACCAGCCACAGAAGCCGCAGCTGAGTCCTGCACGATCGGAGCACACGCATGAGCACTGTTGAACGCACCTGGGTGGGCCCCACGGCCCCCGAACGGCTGGCCGTCCTGCACAAAACACAGTCCATCGCGATCGTCGGTGCCTCGGACAAGCCGTCCCGCGCCAGCTACTTCGTTGCCACTTACTTGCTGTCCTCCAGCCGTTACCGGGTCTACTTTGTAAACCCGGTGGCCACGGAGATCTTGGGCCAGCCCGTGTACAAGTCACTGGCCGATTTGCCGGAGGTTCCGGATCTGGTGGATGCGTTCCGTCGGCACGATGACCTTCCCAGTGTTTTGGCGGAGACGATTGCCGTGGGTGCCAAGACGCTGTGGCTGCAGCTGGGGTCCTGGCATGAAGAGGTCGCGGCCCAGGCCGAGGCAGCCGGGCTTGAAGTGGTCATGGACCGTTGCGTGAAGATTGAGCACGCCCGTTTCCATGGGGGGCTGCACCTGGCCGGTTTTGACACCGGCGTCATCTCCTCCAAGCGCCAGGTTCTGGCTTAAGTATCAGTACCTGATCCGTGGCGACCGCTGCACACCACAAGAGGAAGGTCCCCGTCACTGAACTGGGGACCTTCCTCTTGTGGTGGGCCTTGCCGCGGCACGGTGCCCCTCACGGACGCTACCCCGAAGGCTGACCTGGAAGACGTCATCGTCTACCTCGGCCCACACTGCCACCTGGTCCAGTACCCGCTGCGCAAGGGTGAGCTGCTGAACACGGTTGCCGTTTCACGTCGCCGTCGTTTGAGCGTGGCGAGTAGCAGTACGGTGGCGTTGACGAGCTGGAAGGGGCCTACAAGGACTGTATTCCAGCTGTTCGGGAAGCCCTGAAGAACCTGGCAACTGGCATCCGCTGGCCCATGTATGACAAGAACCCGATCGAGAATTGGGTCAGCGGCCGCATGACGTTGATTGGCGAGGCCGCCCACCCCATGCTCCAGCACCTGGCCCAAGGTGCCTGCCAGGCACTTGAAAATGCTGCCGTGTTGCTGGAAGTCACGCAGGCAACCATCTGCACCGACGAAGGCATCGACTCCAGCGCCCGGGAAGATGCCTTCAATGCCTTCAATGCCTTCAATGACTTCAATGACTTCAATGAGGCCAGGGCCGGCCGCACGGCCCGCGTCTGGGGCGAGCCATGGTACGTTTCCGGCCTGGCCTGAACGCTCCGCAACCTGTTGTTCAAGAGTCGCGGCAACGGCAACCACCATTACAACGACTGGCCCTACGGTCAGGAAGGCGACGGTGTCCCGGCGGCGAATGAGCCGGGTAGGGAAGTGTTTGCAGGCTAATTGAGACAAGGAAGTGCCCGCCCCGACATCGAGGCGGGCACTTCTCATCTGATGTTTCTAATCTTCCGTGGGCATGCCATCCGTTGCTTGCGGGGACGTGCAGATCGGGCGAAAACCCTCAATAAGCAGTTGCAGGGCACGTTGGCTCACGGCGGTCGTGCCGCGGTGATCGACGGGTAGCGCGGCCTGGGCCATGGCCGAGATCAACAGTAAATCCTGCTGCTGGAAATCTTCACGAACGGCCTTGGCCGCCTTGGCGCGGGTCACGAGCAGCTCAAGCTGGGCGGTAACCTTCGCTTCCATGGCGTCCAGAGCGGCGATGAGTTCTTCATGCGTGGACCCGCGCGCCCAGCCCGCCCCGCCGATGTAGCCCCCCAAGACAAGTTCACGCATGCCACGGTCATGAAGCAGCTGATATGTGGAACGGCGCAGAAAGTACTCAATGCCATCCCATGGTTCTGCGAAGCCGTTGGCCGTGAGTGCAAACTTTTCACCGTCCGCCATATGGTCTCGGTAAACGTCCAGGATCAAGATGTCCTTGTCCTTGTACCTGCGGTACAGTGTGGCCACTCCCACGCCTGCCGCTCTGGCGATGTCGGCTAGTGGCACGCCCAGTCCGTTGCGTGCAAAAAGTTCATGAGCCGCCAGGCGCAGGTGATCGTCACGAGAGCTGGAAACTTCAGCTGCGGCTTCCGGATGCGGTGCGGGACCTGCCGGGACGGCAGCATCCTGGTGAGGGCGTCCCGTGGAGGATTCGTGGTTTTCGCGAGGTGGAAGCTGTTTCATGCGGTGGGTGCTTTCGGTGATGGCATGGGGCTTATGTTGTCAATTCAAGTGTAGCGTGAAATTAAACACGCCGGAATAGCTATTCCGCAGGGTATAGACTCTAAGGAATAGCTGTTCTGCTTGTTCAGCTTCATCATTCGCAAAAGGCAATAGGTATATGAGTACTGCTACAAAAATGGAAGAGTCAAGCCGGGGCATCCGCGCGGGTTCTGATCCCCGGACCGTCCCGGAAGTTCCCGATTCCGGCAGGTCTGCCCTGCGCTGGTGGTCAATGCTGGCCATCGGCATGTCCCAGCTCATGGTGGTTCTGGATGCCACCATCATGAACGTGGCGCTGCCAAGCGCACAGCTCGAGCTGAACTTCTCTGATTCACTTCGCCCCTGGGTCATTACGGCCTACGCACTGTCCTTCGGCGGCCTGTTGCTCATGGGTGGCCGCATTGCCGACCTGATGGGCCGCAAACAGATCTTCCTCATCGGCCTGGTGGGCTTTGCCGTGGCTTCCGCTCTTGGCGGTGCCGCACCGAGCTTCGCCATACTGCTGGCAGCGCGCGTTTTGCAGGGCATCTTTGCGGCGCTCTTGGCGCCTGCAGCACTGTCCTTGCTCACTACGACGTTCATTGATCCTGCAGAACGTGGCAAGGCGTTTGGCATTTACGGCGCCCTGGCCGGTGCCGGCGGTGCTGTTGGCCTTCTGCTTGGAGGTGTCCTCACCGAATTCATGACGTGGCGATGGACTCTCTACGTAAACATTGCCTTTGCTGCTGTTGCCTTTGTTGTTGGTGTCATTGCCATTGCCCCGACCGTGCGTGAGCGCGGGATCAAGCTGGATGTTCCTGGGGCAATCTTCGCAACGTTGGGCTTCTTTGCCCTCGTTTTTGGTTTCACCAATGCGGAAGAACATGGTTTCGGCAGCATTGGCACGTGGGGCTGCCTGGGCATCGGCGTAGTCCTCGTGGTTGTTTTTGTCATGCTTCAGCGGCGTGGAAAATCCCCGCTGCTCCCGCTGCACATTGTGGTTCACCGAGATCGAGGTGCTTCCATGCTGGCGATTTTTGTTGCCGGTGCCGTGATTTTTGGTGTGAACTTGTACCTGGTCTATTACCTGCAGATTGTTCTTGGCTTTACCCCGTTGCAGACCGGCTTGGCCGTGTTGCCGCTGTGTCTGGGGATCATGATTTCAGCGATGCTGTCGACCTCGGTGCTCATGGCGCGGCTCGGAGCCAAGGTATTGGTGCCAGCCGGCATGACAATCTCCGCTCTAGGTTCGCTTCTGCTAGCGTTTGCCAACGCCGACAGCAGCTACACCCTGCATGTGGCGGTGCCCATGTTCATCGTGGCCATCGGTCTCGGTGCCATTATTTCCTCGGCGCTGAGCGTTGGCACTCTCGGGGTCGACCCACACCATGCCGGGGCGGCATCGGCAGCCGTGAACGCTTCCCAGCAGCTAGGTGGCTCCATCGGCCTTGCCGTGTTGAACACTCTCGTCGCAGGGGCAACCATCTCCGCGATCGATTCTGGCGAGGGTCACCTTGACTCCCTCGTCAGTGGCTACTCCGGAGCCTACGTGGCCTGCGCTGTCCTGCTGGTGATCGGCGCGGTGGTGACTGCACTCATGTACCGCCGCCGCGAGCATACGGCTGTTTCCACGGGCCAGACAGCCGTCCACATGTAGTGGACTGGCCTGAACGCCACCGAAGTAAGGAGGACGCCCTGGCTGCCGCGCACAAGCGGCTGGCAGGGCGTCCTTTTTGACGTTGCCGAATTTCTTGAAACCTTCATGGCTGCGCGCCATCGTGCACTAGTGATGTGTCAATGCTTGTCACGAGTCGCCACAAATCATTGCCCGGTCTCCAGCTCGCGGCGGGAAGAGCCCTCGGGGTTATAGATCGAATGAAATCGCAGGTCCGCAACCCGCATCAGCTGCCGTTAGGAACTCGAAAGGCCATATACGGGTCCGCTTGCCGACAGTTTGGCGGGTGCATGAGGCATCGCTCGGAGCATGGCAAGACTCCAGCCCCAGGTAATCCTCGAATGCAGCGGCCCCGACCCAGTCAACCGGTCAAGCGAAACTGAGACACGTCACCTGTGACTTCACGGACTGAGAAGCTGCTACGACCGCCATGCTCAAGCGTCTCGACGGCGTGTGACGAGGACAGGAGCTATGCGTCAGTTTGCGACGAGAGCTCCTTGACGCCATCGAGGTAATCCTGGAGTCGCGCTAAGGACTCTCCTTTATCGTCGCCAAATTTGGCCAGAAGCCCGGTGACCAGTAATAGCCACGAAAGCACGCTGGGTCCGAACTTTCCCTTGAACGCCGGTGAAAAGCGAATTGTCTCTGTGAGTCGGTAGCCAGCATCAACGGGTTCAATGGTCATTCGAACACGCTGTCGAATCCCACGCTGTTTGCCGTGAAAATCCATGGTTGACTCGGGAACGTAGTTCGTAATCGTCCACGTGACCACGTCGAAGTCACATTCCTCGCCATGGTGTTCGCTCCAGCTATTTCCTGCTTCGAGCGCGAAATGTTTATTCGCAAAAAATGTGGTCTTGTGTTCCACATACTCAGCTGATATTGCAGGGTCAACGAAGGAAGCCCAAAGGGTCTCTGGCCTTCCTAAAAAATATCCTGAATTACTGAACGAGCTATATCCCACCGTTTCTCCTCAGCGGTAGAGCTGGTAGTAGACAAACCAAAAATTGAGTGCCCATTACTGGGGCGAATAGCCCCTGAACCGATTGTAAGCGTTCACGAGGAACGCCTGATGGAACATGAAAAACGGTGAGCGGGGCTTCTCTGTCTAGAAGAAACAGAGGCCACCCTCGGCGTATGCCCACTGAGCTAGCTAACTGCTTGCTCGACGTCGCTCAACGACCGCAGTGGCCAGACATGAACCTCGTAGCCAGCCTGGTGCAGTCGCTCCACCTCTTGGGAAGTGAGGCCCTCGAAACCACTGTAGAAAGTGCTGGCACCAACGGCTTCAAGAATGCCGTCCAGGCCACCTTCGTGCTGCTGGGTGTCAGCGTAACGGCTGACGATGAGACCGCCGGGCACCGAGAGCGCATGCTGGCGGCGCAAGGACAGCGCCTCGGTCTGGAAGCTGGTGAACCTAATGCCTGCTGCGTCTGCAGGCCGGCTAAGGACCAGTTCGGCCAAGGTCGCGACTGCGCCGGGGTCTTTGATTTCGACGTGAAGTTCAACACTGGTTGCGTCCACGACTTCGCTGAAGGTCAGTGTTGGCTGTCCGGAATCCAGCAGGACGGTGCGTAGTTGCCCAAGATCGAGTTCGAGGACCGGAGTGTCGGTTATCGGGCCAGGTTCGCCGGCCACCCGTGCAGGGTGGCGTCGTGCAAGACGATGGGGACGCCGTCGCGCGGGATGCGAATGTCCAGTTCGAGCTCCGTGGCTCCGCTGCGCTCGGCGAGCAGGAACGATGCGATGCTGTTTTCAGGTGCGTGGGTCGCGGTGCCGGAGCCCTCACGGACGGCCGCCACGGTCTGGTCAAGTTTGGCCACGAGGGTGTACGTCACCCAGAGGCAGCGAAATGCTAGTCGCCTTAGTGCGACTCCGCTCAGGACCAAGGCAACCATTGGCTATGTTCTCAGTCACACCGCGACCTGTTGGGGGTGAATGGTCGCATAGGCTGAGACGGTTGTCTCAATGAGGAGGCAGCCGGACAACCATCAAAGAAAGCAATGGCGCATGAACTTTGAATCCAATTCTCTGACCCTGAAAATCTGGGACCGCTCCACGATCGAGCACACCTTGGAAACGGCTATTTCCCACGTTTCCACCAAGGCCAACGCACCGAGAGACCTGGTGAAGGTCACGCGAAGCGGGCCCAATCTATTCACCGTAAGCGTGACCGGAGCGTAACCGGTGACTCGCTGACCCATCTCAGCCAAATCCCGGCTTGTGAACGACGACGGAGATGGGAATCCTCAAGCGTCGTTGGTGGGAGCACCTCGCCGAAGAATCATCACGATGTAGTTGTTCCCGCAGGAACTCAATAGTTCCGAATGCTTGCAAGGGCAATCGTCTGGTTCGAATCCCGCCTTGGGCACGCTAGCCCCCGATCACAGGGGGTTAGCGTGTTTCAGCGTTGCCACCGACATCGACCTCGGTACGGCAGGGAGGGAGGCAAACGGTCATTTGGACCGGAAGTCGTTATCCTAAACAGGATCGCGGGATCTCGATTCGGACCCCGTGATCAACGACGATTGGACGCATGGGGGCCTTGACGGCGTCGCGGGAGGCGTTCATGGTTGGAGGTGTTGAGAATATCCACTCCATTCAACGGAGGAACTATGACAACTCCCAAGCAGCCCATTCCCGGAGCTCCGTCGATCGAGCCGCTGTCGTTTGAGGAGCCTGCGG
>NZ_PPXB01000023.1:0-18039 GCF_002909415.1 Arthrobacter glacialis
TGTACTGGAGGCTGCGGGCGTGGCCGCCGGCGCCCCTGGAATAGTGCATGGCTTCCCGGGTGAAGTGGTGGAAGGGATTGGGCAGTTACTGGCGCATCACCGGGTGTGGGACAGGTTCGCGCCCAAGTAAGTAAGTCTGTGCCGGACCACCAAGTCGGCGGCGTGCACCAAATGCCGCCGAGGTGATCAATGACAGCTCAGGACCCGATCATGGCAACCGACCCAAACGACGCCGTCAAACAGGCCACCGACAAGGTGACGGACCTGCTCTCGGCGCCGCTGGCACCGCCAGCAACATGGCCAAGGACGCCGGCGAGCACCTCTCCGATGCAGTCGATGATCTCCGTCACCACGACGCCATCACTGGCGTCTGGGAGAAGCACACAGAGTTCCTCCGCGATCAACCCGCACTGACGTTTTGCGGTCGCCAGCCTCCTAGCCGCGGCCGTATTCAGTGTGATCATTCGTCGGTGCCAGCGCTAAAATCATGCTTAACGGTTCCACTCGCCGCGTCGGCATCATGAGTGGTCGCGGCGATCGGCGGCTCTCTCGTCATCGATAAAGGTCCTTCGTGCATCGCGCTCGTCGTCCATGACCGCCATCGTGGCCGTCGTGAGGAGATCGATTTGCTCGTCGATGACTGCGATGCGTTCGGTCAGCGCGATCCTCCTGAGATCGAACAACGCTATTCGAAGTTGCCGGGCCACCTGGGGCGAACCTGCTCCGGCCATGCGGATCTCGTCGAAGGCAAGGTGAACGAATCCGTCCCAGTCGAGCACCCGCACCACCAGTCGAAGCTCGCCGTCTTCGTCTCGGTGCTGACCGTCGGGGAACGGGCGACGGGCGAGTTGTCGCAGAATGTCGTGCAGTCGGTCGATGGCCTGTACTGCAGTCGATGGGTCTTGGAACGGCGAGTCCGACAGGGAGCGTTCAGCTATGTCCACGAGCATCCGCAGACCATACGAAACGTCCTGGTCGAGCGTCGGCTCGAACTTAAGCACGACTCCCTCTGTCAAACGCTTGTCATCAAGGGTCGGTGCGTCCCCACGCACGATAAATAGCGGAGCCGATGCGGGGACAAACTCACCGAGTCGAGGAACCAGTTCCACAATGCATCCGGCCCGCTTCGCCTCCTCGATGATGTGCTCGTAACCGATTGTCGTCACGACGCCGGACTTGGGAGAGACAATTGAACGATTCGCGACATCGGTGGGTGCTGCGTCGTCCCCTTTGTCGGGGAAGACACGATCAAGCAGCTTGCGTGTATCGTCACCAACGAGTTCGATGAGAGCCGAAACTCGCAGGGTCTGGCCGAGATGCTGCACGTAGATGACCAGAACGGCAATGCTCACAACGACCAGCACGAATGCTGTCAACACGGCGAGGCCCGGTACAGTGCCTTCCTGACCCTCACTGCCGGGATCAACTTCGCGAAGCGCGAGCAGAGAGTGTACGAAGGTGGCCACGAACAGGCCGATCGCAAACTGGCTGGGTTTGTCCCGCAGGATGCGCTGCACAATGCGCGGCGAGAACTGGCCCATCGCAAGTTGCACGACCACCATGGTGATGGTCAGCACGAGAGCGGCGAGGCTGATCATCGACGCCGCGACCACCGCGAGAATCTCCATTGCCGCATCCGGTCCGCCGACGACTGATTCGGGAATGAGCTTGTAGTCGAAATGGCGGTCGAGAGCGATCGTGACCAAAGACAGGAATATGCCAAATGCGACGCATATCACGGGCACTAGCCACAAGCTCTGACGGACGCTGGTCAAGAATCGGGAGATCTTCACCCCCTCACGGTACTGCTGCGGGCGAAAACCTACCAGAGAATCCGACTACGGTGTCCGGTATCGGGAACCGTTACTGGACACCGAAGTTGTGGGTCCCCAATGGGTGCACGGTCCCATATGTGACCAGACATGGGACCGTGCACATTCAAGACAAGGCACCTCAGGACGCGAACAAGGTTTCGCCGTACTGGGTATCGAAGTACTCGCGCACCTCTTTGATCCTGTCATCACAGATGATGAGATTGGCAATGTATGAGTTCTTGTAAGCCTTTCCAGATGTGGTCTCCGCACTGGACTTCCACTCGATGACGACATTCCCCTCACCGACAGTCGCGCTCACGAGTTCTGTAGAGAACGAACCTGGGGTCATCTGAGCGGAGGCGAGCGGGAAAAATTCATCCACGATTGCGTCGGGCCCCTCCCAAGTTCCTGAATTCGGGAGGCGACCGGGTGCAATCCACTTCGCGTTGCTGGTGAAACACTCCTTGAGGGCATCGTTGTCACCGGAGGCGAGTGCTGCGAAATAGCGTTTAACAACAGGTTGAATCTCTGGTTGTGAAGTCATAGTCCAACCCTAACAGGGTACTCGAATTTATATTCGATTAATAGATGTTCGACTGACGCCTAAATGGACATTTCATCCACCCTAGACGGATACCCAAACAGCACAACGTCTTCTGTCTCATAAGCCGGACGTCTAGCGGGAGCTCCCAGGTCGTCGCGGCTTTCATCGCGTACCGCGAGTCTGGGTGCCGCGTTTGCCCCGCCCGACATTAGGCCGATGATGGGACGTCATGCGCTCGAGGCCTTGTCTCAGTTAACTACAGATTCGTGAGTGCGCCCGTATGGTGAATTGAGACAGAGTTTAGGAGAATCTGTTTCATGTCTAATCGTCGTAAGTTCAGTCCGGAGTTCAAGGCCGAGGCTGTTGAATTGTTGATTTCCTCCGGCCCCCCGATCGTTCAGGTCGCGAAAGAAATTGGTGTCAGTGATGGCGCCCTGGGGAACTGGGTAAGGGCGTGGAAGGAAGAACACCCGGAAGCGGCCGCCGATGAGCCGGGCCCGGTGGAGTGGGCGAAATACAAGGCGATACAGGCCGAGAATGCCGAGCCGAAACGGGAAATTGAGTTCCTGGGAAAAGTCAGTGCCTTCTTCGCCGCGAAGCAACGATAGACGACTACTACACGTTTATCGGCAGGAGAAGGCCCATTACAAGATTGACTGGATGTGCCAGCAATTGAAGGTTCCCAGGTCTTCGTATTACCGCTGGTGCAAGCCGCAGGAACCGACCCCGACACAGCCCCGCAACAAGCAGCTCACCGAGGATGTTTGTCGCGTCTATAAGCGCGAGAAGGGCAGGGCCGGCCGGGACCAGATCACCACGATTCTGGACCACGAAGGGATACCCGTCGCTTCGGGAACGGTTGGGACCATTATGAACAAGCAGGGCCTGCGGGCAGTTCGGATGCGGGCGTGGAAGAAGACCACGGTCGTTGATCCTGCTGCCAGGACTGAACATATCAAGAACCATATGCTCGATGCCGACGGCAAGAGGGACTTCACTGCCACGGTGCCGGGAACGAAGCTGGTCGGGGATATTACCTACCTGCGCACGGGTGCTGGTTGGCTGTATCTGGCCACGGTTATCGACTTGGCGACCCGGATGGTGGTGGGTTGGTCCATGGCTTCCCATATGCGCACGGAGCTTATCGTGGATGCCATCACCATGGCCCGTGATCACGGCCGGCTTCATCCTGATGGGGCTATTTTCGGCTCGGATCGCGGGAGCAAGTACACCTCTGGTGATTTCCAGAAGTGGTGTGCTGGGAACAAAATTACCCAGTCCATGGGCGAGGTCGGGGTGTGTTGGGACAATGCGGTGGCCGAGTCATCCTTCTCGCACGTCAAGGCTGAGATGTACCACCACCATGATTTTGGCAATCACATGTCGGCAAGGACATCGGTCATGGAGTACATCGAGTCTCGGTACAACCGGCGACGGCCCCATTCCTACAACCAAGGACTGCCGCCGGCACGAGCCTTGGCCGCGTACCAGAATCAGATCGAACAAGCAGCGGCGTGAGAAGAAAAATCAATCACACTGTCTCAAAAACTTGACGGGCGCCTCTCTCACTATTCGCCGCTTTGAGTGCGCTGGCGTGCATCGTTGGTGTCAATGGATGTCTGCGGGAACCTTTTGATAGGAGTCCAGGGCGTCTTGTTTCCCGTAAGGGGAACGCTCCTGGACAGTCGATGCACTAAACGTCGTGGCGAGAGAGGCGTTGAAGGATGCGAAACTCTTTCCCCACTTAGTCGTCGCGGACGTTAGCTTCCACTTCGGCGAAAGCCCTTCGTCTTGGATACATATTGGACTGAAGTCTACGCTTTCGTGCTGGTTAGAAGTCGCGGTCGAGGGCGCCGGATTCGGCTACGGGTGCGATGGAACTAGTAAGGCCCGAGGGGTTGGTGACGGACGCTGTGGGTGTCCACACCATCGCAGCCATGGTACTCGAGGTGCGGAGGTTACCGACTCCGCTGGCGGGGGCTCCCAGCGTAACGGTGACAACGGTTTTGGGTACGCCTGCGGTGATCAGAGTTTTGGCCGTCATGGTGGCATTGAACGTGACGGTCTTTTTAGTCTTGGCGAAGTTCGCCTTCGTGTTTATTGAGCCGAGGTTTACGTTGCTGCCGGGCCGCTGGATGTCCACTGTGTCGCCGTTGCTGCCGGTACCCAATCCCTGAATGTTTCCATCGCGGAGGCGCACAGTAACAGGTAGGGCCGAGCCAGCCCAGCCAGGAGTGACGGACGCCAAATTAACTTGCTGGCTGTAGGAGAGGGTTAGGGTGTCTCCGGCGTCGAGCCGGCCTTGGATTCCTGAACCGTTGGCTGCCTGGACGTCTGCGCCGCGCAGCGGGCTGTTGTCCACGCGCCGGGAAGAGACAACAGCAGATGTGGTTTCCTTGGCTGCGCCGTCGGTCAAGACCGCCCTGAGATCGTACTGCCCGTCCGACGCGGTCCGCGTATCCCACACGCACGAGTACGGTGCCGTAGCTAAGGTACAGCGAGTAGTCCAAGTGTTGGTTCCGGCAGGTGATGACTGGATGCGGAGAGTGCTCACACCGGCCGACGAGTTCGCGGCAGCCCTAAGGGTTGCGTTGCCCGTCAGGTACGCCCCCGGGTCCTCCACCGACACCGAGGACACGGTGTTGTCCACCAACCTGTTGGTGATCGGGGTCGATGTTGTGCTGTTGCCTGCCTCATCAGTAGCAATGGCCCGGAAACTGTAGGGAGCGGTCGCCAGAGCTGTTGTGTCGAACCGGCAAGAGTATGGTGATTCCGTGACAGTGCAGAGCTGCGTCCAGGTGCTGGCGCCCGTCCGGGCGTACTGAATCTGCACTTGGTTGATGCCCGACTGGGCGTCCGCGGCCACGGCCGTGAATGTGCTGACGCCCCGCAGCGGTGAGCCGGGATCGCCCATGGTCGCAGAAGGGGCCACATTGTCCACCAGAACGTCGGTGATGGGTTCGGAGTAGCTTGACGTGAGCCCCACGACGGCCACTGCGCGGAGGTCATAGAAGTCGTTGGTGAAAGTGCCGGTGGCCCAGGTGCATTGGTACGGGGCCGCAACGGTTAGGCACAGCGTGTTCCACTTGTTGGCCCCAGCAACGGAATATTCCACCCGGACGGAGTAGTCCGTGCTGCCAGGGTTGTATAGAGTTGCGCCCAGAATGGTGTTGCCTCGCACGATTTCCTCGGGAGCCGTAAGGATAACGGCGAACGAGTTCGCCACAGTCGTTTGAGCCGTCGCCGAGGTGGTGGTGAGGCCGGAGTTGTCTGTAGCAATAGCCCTGAGGCTATAGGCGCCATCCGGCATAGTCTGGGTGTTCCACTGGCAGGTATAGGGCTCCGCCTCCCGAGTGCACAGTGTGGTCCACGCGCCGCCGGGCTGCAGATACTGGATAGTCACGTTGCGGATGCCGGTCTCACCATCGCTGGCGACCGCGGTCAGGGAAACACTGGCCTTGACCGTTGTCCCTGGGCTGGCGATGGTGACCGACGGCGGAGTCCAGTCCGCTGCCATACCGAAGGTGCTCCCGGTATTGGACGTGGCGGCCGTGAATGCTGCCGAAGAGAAGGTTGTGGAGGTGACCAGCACCAGAGCCGTTAAAGCCCCAACAAGGCCGACGGCGGCGCTGACCTTCAAATGGCGGGCGCGGGCGCGGGCGGGTAGGGCAGACGCGGCGTCATCTTCTGAGGGGCTCTCGGAACCCACCTCCGGTGAGTCGTCCGCGGCATCCGGTGAGTCGCCAGTTTCCTCATCTTCATCCGGTGTCCGCACCCAGAAAACGGCCAGTACCACGGCGATTAGCGTCAGGACGCTCCACCAGGCAAGTGCGGGAAGGTTTCCGAGTCCAAGCCAGAGGCCCGGCAGCCCGACGAAAGGAACGAGGAGCCTGGCCTGGCCGGTGATCTGTTCTCGTTTGAGTGGGGTGCTGTCCACCTCGGCGTTGGCATCACCAGCCGTGACGAAGGTGCCGTCCGGATTCTCAGCGACAATCCGGTGCAGCCGCGTTTTCTCCACTCCGCTGGGCTCGGCCTCCGCCGGGCTGGTGAACTCCACCACGCCGCCCACAGGGACCTTTTGGGCAGCGTCAAAACCGGCCGCCAGTACCACATCGCCGGCGCTGATATGTGGTTCCATGGACCCGCTCTGTACCACGGTGCCGTGCCAGCCGAAGAGAGTCGGTAGTACCGCGATGAGGGCAAGGCACAGCAACACGCCCAGATACAGCCGCGATGCCAGGGACGCCAGAAAAAGCACCCAACCATCAGCGGAAAATAGTGGGGCCCACCGGGAAGGTCTCCGGGCGGACCCGGGTTCCTCCCGGTTCACAGATTACAACCCCGTTGCCTCCGGGCTACGGGGTTGTGGGGGAGGCGTCGGACTGGAGTTCCCACACAAGATCGATGCCTACACGCGCACCCTGAAAGGTGTTGATCTCGTCCTGGCTCAGGCCGGTTGTATCGAAGCGCCACGTACCCCTGTAGCTCTGGGTTTCACCAGGCGTGCCAGTAACTTGCCAAGAGGATCCACCGGTGGAGAAGTCCCGCACGTTTGCGGCCAACTGAGCGATCGACATCTCCGGGACGTCGTTGGAGTTGGGGGTGAAGCCGGTGCAGTTATTGAACGATCCGCCGGTGCCCTGCTCCAGATCGAAGAAGATCCGGCTCTCCAAGCCCTTCGCGGAGATCAGGTTCTGCGTGTAGGGCTTGACCACGCCCGGAACGTTGGACTGAGAGGTGACGACAATGCATTTCTGGCCAGTCTGGCCCGGGACAATGTTCTCCACCGTAAACGCGGCCGCACCAAGATCATCGTCGGTAAGGGTTACGTTGCCAGAGCTCCAGGAACTACCGGCATTACGGGTTGAGGCAGTAAATGCGGCTTGGGAGCCCTGCCAGACCATTCCACCGGCAATCAACACAGCTAACGGCGCGGCAGCGAACATGGCGAGCTTGCGAGTACGCGAAGAGGGGGTTTTCATGAATGAGACCTTGTCTTAGAACCGACGGAGTTTATCTACTCGCCCGGTATGCCAAACAGACCTTCCCAGATATCTGTATGCCCCCAAGCGATGACACATCCAATCTACGGCGGTGACGCGCAACCTGACAATACCCGTAACAATTTAGGAAGCCCTTTCCAGAGCAAAAATTGGGGCTGTTGACCGGTCTGTCATTTTAATAAGTCGGATGCACAGCCCTGCCGAGTCTGTAAGGGGAACGCTGACCGGACAATGCAAAGCAGGCGGTAGACCGCCGCTGGATTTCCGGGACTGAACTTTCAGCGAAGCTAGATAACATCCCCAAATGGTCCGGCAGCATCGGACGGAACTATCTCCTTCCGCATGGAAACTGAGATGGCCAGAAGCACTATCCCAGCGGCCAGAACGATAACAGCAACACCAAGTAGGCCGATATCACCCGAGGTTCCTGGGCAGCCCATATTGTTGTCAGCCTCCGGACAGGACCTCCAGGGTCCGAGGTACACCAGAGGAACGCCAACAACTGATACAAGAGCCAGCAGAATCCCCGATGTCGCTTACACAGTCTTTCTGCAAGCTCTCGTAGTTCATCCAAGCACGGCGAGGTTGCCGTACTCATCCGCCGGTAGGGGGAAGGCTAGGTGGGGAGTCTTTTGCTGACCGGTGCTGATTCCTGCCGTGTTGCAGGAGTAGTCGGGACGTGCCCTCGGCTAGCGGCGAGTGAATCCCTCGTCGTGCCAGTAGGCGGCCTGTGCCGCCGTGCGCCGCAGAATCGCGTCGGCGGAGTGCGGCGCGGGCCACAGCATCAGCTCGTAAGAGTCGGGTGCGGGATGCTCGACATCGGCATTGGACTGTGCATGGCCGGCGTCCATGCCCCGTGCGTTCCACCGAACCCGGTAGCTGGGGCCGGGAAGATCGAAGCGCACAACCGGGTCGTCCGCCCAGCCGGCGAACGCGGCCTCGCCCGAAGGGACAAGGCTCGCCTCGACCACTTCCTCCCACTCGCCGAGGTCGGGCGCGTCGTCCCATAGACTGACTCGCACCGGAACCCAGCCGGTGTGCGTCCCCGTGATGAGGAACAGCGCCCCGGCGACAGTCGCCCCGCACAGCCCGTTCACCTGACCGATGAACGCTCCATCGGGGATCGGCGGCTCGACGATCCCCGTCGTCAGCGTCATCTGCGCATACGACGTGAACACTAGGCCGTCAAAGAGCACGCGCATGGTCTCGTCCTTCCTCGGCGCCCTGAGCGACCGGTCACAAGCCGAACCCTCAGTGGGACGGATTCAGTGCTTCATGGTCTAATCAATCGATTTCTCGGCAGTTCCCATTGCTGGAATCGTCAACAATGCTTGCTTGCTCTGATCGCAAGCGGAGGACGTCTATGCTCCGAAAACGTCGCCCGCTCGCCAACGTCCCTAGCCAGTTGTTGATTGCCGGTGGTTAGCTGGGAATCCTGACATGCGAATCTCTGGCGATCTCATCCCTAGCGTTTACTGGGGGATGACTTCAAAGGATTCTTCATTCGAACAGCAGCCAGCCCAGTGATGCTGGTTGTTGCACCAACGAAGAACACGAGAACCAACGAAAGCCCCAACATGGGTGGAAGCAGCGGGTTATCCCATGCGAGGAACATTGATACTGCCAAACCAGCGACCGATATGCTCGTCACCCAATTGAGCCCTTGAGTCAGGCGGGTCCCGGACGTCGCGTACACAGGTTTTCTGTAAGCTCTCATGATTCATCCAACCACAACGCAATGCTCTTAAACCTCCCGTACGCGGACCGTGAGCGGGACGGACATGACTATTGTTGCTGTTGAATAGTGCCGCGTCGTAGCGGTAACCGTTGCTGCGATGTGGTTCAGATTTGTCGCGCAACCTTGTTCTGTCCAATTCAGCCAACGTTGACTGCAGCCCGCCCTCTGGCCGTGCCAGCCCTTCCCGGGAGGCAGAATCTAAATGCGCACATCAGGGTGAAGCCTATTTGAGTTGGATCTGACAGCTCTTCCCTGTGGGCTCACCGTCAAGGGTGAACTCAAAATTGAGGAGTTGCGCACGCATCGGCGGTTCCGGGGCATAGCCCCAACACCCGTCCCACTCAGTCCCGGTACCGGCCACTTTCCCGCCCGCCCAGCGGTATTCAGTGCCGACATCGTCCGTGATCCGCACTCTAACCCGGCTGAGAACGGGCTCGCCGGGCATGATCGGAAATCGCCCGGCAGCCTCGGTACCGTGAAGTTTCCGCTGCTTCGCCCATTGCTCAATTTCCTTGAGATGGTGATGATCCCGGTTGCGGGTCTCGAGGCACGGCACGCCCTCAAAGTACACGACAACACCGCGGTCGCCTGGCACTTCACCTACTCCTGCTGGAAGCGTGAATGTTGGATCTATGCCGGTAAAACGCACATCTATGCCATCGCTGGTCGCAATAATGAGATCACCAGGGGCTGAAATAATCATCGTCATTAGCCCACACTAGCGCCACATCTGAAAGAGGACCCCTCCGCCCAGGAATCGCTATAAAGGAGCAGTCGCTGCGTCCGGTATGGGGTCTTTCCGGATCGGAGTTCAGAAGCGTCCCGTAAGCCGGTCTGGCACCGGCGCAAGCGGTAACAAAATTCTCCTGACTCAGAATCCGCGTTAATCCACATCCCACCGATTCCCGTATGCTCGCCCGCAATAAAGCCCGGTCAGCGGGCCCCATATGGGACAAGATATGAAGGCGCCCAAGAATGATCGAGTCATGTTCCGGTGGGCCATGTTTAGTGAGATAGATCTTGCTAATGGTCCAGGTGTAGTGAGCGAGGCTCACTATAGATGAGACGGGACAGTCGCGGCGGAAGCAACCGCGCGGAGGCATTTGATCACCTGTGCGTCCAGCGCACATAAAGTAACTTCTGATGGAGAAATGCGTTATCCGATCTCTCACTATTCGCCGCTTTGAGTGCGCTGGCGTGCATCGTTGGTGTCAATGGATGTCTGCAGGAACCTTTTGATTGGAGTCCAGGGCGTCGGGTTTCCCAAAATGGGAACCTTCACCGGACACTTCCATAGATAAACGCGATAGTCATCGTGCAGAGCGCAGTTCAACGAGTCAGTTGCGGCGTGTTGATGACGACCACGCATGGGTCGTTGCAGGAACAATTAGAGTCATGGAACCGGAATGGAGCACCCGCATCAGGTGGACCGACTTGCCCGAGCACGTGCGAGTTGGCATCGAACAGATTCTGGGATCACCTGTCGTGGAATCAATGGGTCAGCAGGGAGGCTTTTCCCCTGGAACTGCCGACAGGGTACGCACAGCAGCCGGGCTCCGGGCCTTCGTCAAGGCGGTGAATCCGGCCTTGAACGAAGCCTCGCCGGCCATCCATAGGAAAGAAGCAGCAATTACTGCCGCTCTGCCATGCACGCTACCCGCGGCGTCACTGATCGGAAAATTCGATGACGGAGACTGGATAGCGCTAGTCCTCTCCGATGTGGAAGGCAACCACCCTCACATACCCTGGCGCACCAATGAGCTGACACTTGTGCTTGATGCACTGCTGGGTCTAGCCCGGATGCCAATTCCTCAAGGTCTAGAACATCTGCCGGAACTTTCGCAGGAGTTGAGCGACGAGTTTGGAGGCTGGGCCCGCATCCGCGCGGATCTCCCGGAATCCTGTGACCCCTGGATCCTTGGGAACCTCGACTGCTTGGAACACCTGGCAGAGCTTGGACTGTCGGATCTGGGCGGTGATTCACTGGTTCACACCGACGTCCGGGCCGACAACGTTTTGATCACCCGTGACAACGGGGCCATTCTCGTGGACTGGCCTTGGGCCTGTGTCGGTTCGGGATGGTTCGATGCGCTCACGGTTCTCGTAAACGTACGCGTGTTTGACCCCATCTTCGATGTGGAGTCCGTGTTGCAATCCCACCCTGTGTTTGCAACGGCCGATGCGAGCAGCGTTGATGGTCTCCTTTCGGGGCTGGGAGCATATTTTATTGACATTGCCCGGCGGCCGGCCCCGCTTGGCCTGCCGACTGTTCGAGTTTTCCAGCAACAGCAGGGTGACGCTGCCATGGGCTGGCTTCGACAGCGTATCTCCGCCCACAGCCAGACATCATCCATCGACAATCCATTCAATGAGGACAATGAGGACAATGAGGACAATGAAGGCGAGTGACGGCGGAAGAACCCTGGACTGAATCGGGGGATCGAAATATGGCGCTTCACAAACCGAACGCTTTACGGGACGAACTAGACGGACAGAAGCAAGGGTTTCTGGAGATTGTCACCGTGCCCGATTGAGGGGAACAGTTCTGCAAGGTTGCGGGGAGAAAAAAGGTGGATTGGTCCGGCATTCTGAATTGCTTCCCACGACCACCAGAAAAAATCATGGAGACCCTCATTGAGCAGGGCCCCCGGACTCCAGACTCCTTGCGGTTCGAACCGATCAATCTCGACCAGAAAGTAGTCATTGACTACGCCTTCATATCCATGGCATATGGAGTTGTCTACGATTTCCTGGCGCCAAACCAGAGGTGGCTCAAGAAGACTTAAGTCGAGTCCAATTTCTTCCTCAAGCTCGCGAGTAAGCGCCTCAATCGGCGTTTCGCCTGGTTCGATCCCTCCGCCGGGTGCGGCCCAGACAAAACCATCAGGGATTCCGTGACTGCCTAACAGCAGATCACGATCAGGAGTGAGAATCAGAGCTCTTACCGAGTGGCGCAGAAGGGGACCTGTCATGCCGTCACCCTACAGGACGTCATAAAGAGCATCTTCAGACGAGTTCCAGATGCCGAGCCTTGAATGGGCCGTGCTCCCTATACGGGACAAGATATGAAGACGCCCAGGCATGATCGAGTCAAGTTCCGGTGGTCCATGTTTAGTGAAACAGATCTTGCTAATGGTCCAGATAATATGCGTTCGACGCACATAAAGAAACTTCTGCTGGGGAAATTCGTTATCCGATCTCTCACTATTCGCCGCTTTGAGTGCGCTGGCGTGCATCATGGATGTCAATGGATGTCAATGGATGTCAATGGATGTCAATGGATGTCAATGGATGTCAATGGATGTCAATGGATGTCTGCGGGGACCTTGATATGCTGTGTTTCATGCTCAAACTTGCCGACCCGGCCGTCACCTTTCATAGGTCATGGGTAGAAGCTAAGGGAGAATGGCCCGACGGTCACCAGGACGGCTCGGGCATCCGTCCTGGCGACCGGTTCGAAACGACTAAGGACTTCGAAGCCTGGATAAAACGCCTGACTATGCCAGCTGATCCTGCAATGCTGTTCAGCGGGGTGCAAGTGAACACGAGCAGGTTCTGGATAGTGGAGCACGAAACCTACCTCGGAGCAATCGAACTCCGGCACGTTCTAACACCTATCATGCTCGAAGCGGTCGGCCACATTGGCTATAACATCCGGCCAACAGCTCGCGGACGTGGCATTGCGACCTGGGCCCTCAAAGCTATCCTCCCTCACGCCCGCAGCATGGGCCTGACACGGGTACTGCTTACCTGTGATGAACAGAACCTGCCATCTGCCCGAACAATAGAGAAAAACGGTGGCGTCCTTGAAGATATACGCAGCACCGAAATAGGCGTCAAGCGCAGGTACTGGATCGACCTGTCAGGCTACCCCTGCGATCAAGCAGGCGAGGAATCAAGCCGCAGCGGAAGCAACCGCGCCTAGGCATCTGATTAGCTGTGCATCCGACGCACATAAAGTAACTTTTGATTGGAGTATAGGGCGTCGGGTTTCCTGTAAGGGGAACGCGAACCGGGACGGTCGAATCAAGATCCCTGCCATCAAATCTGGCCTAGGCACGCGACATCGATGGCAGGGAATTTGACCTTCTAAGAGGGAACCCGGCCCGGGGAATGGCCTCAGCAAGGAAGGATCGCAGTGCCTTCCATGAAACGGACACATCGCCCCGTCAATATTGTGCGTTCGCCCGCGAACTCGATGTGCACGGTTCCGCCGCGGGCCGATGCCTGACGCGCCAGCATCTCCTGTTTGCCGAGACGTTCGGCCCAGAGCGGAGCGAGCTGGCAGTGGGCGGATCCTGTGACGGGATCTTCGGAAACGCCGGCCTCTGCCCCGAACCAGCGGGAAACGAAATCGTAGTCAGTTCCGGTGCCCGGGGCTGTGACAATGGTCCCGCGCACCGGCAATGAAGCCAGGAATGCGAGATCCGGTGTCAGATCGATGACAGTTTGGGCGTCTTCGACCATGTAAATGTGGTCAGTGGCCTTCAATGCCTCGGTCACCGGTACCCCAAGTGCCCTGGCAATGTCAGGGTCGATGGCAACCGGCGCGGGGACTTCGGAGGGGAAGTCCATAGTGTATTGACCCTCGGCCGGACGGGTCACCGCGAGCCAGCCGCTGCGGGTGTGAAAATGCAGCTTCTCGGCCTGGGGATGAACGTCGTCAAAGAGGTAGGAGGCTGCGGCCATGGTCGCGTGCCCGCACAGGTCCACTTCAACGGCTGGAGTGAACCAGCGCAGATGGTATGCCGGGTGGGCCGAGTTCGGAGCTTGGATTCCTGCGGGCAGGTCCTTAACCAAGAATGCTGTCTCGGAGAGATTGTTCTCCGTCGCCGCCTGCTGCAGCACGGCATCGGGCAGCCACTCGGGCAGGGCCATGACGGCTGCCGGGTTGCCTTCGAAGAGTGCATCGGCAAACGCATCGATCTGTACCAGGGGGACCTTCACGACCTTGCTGGCCTGTTCCTGTTGCTCTTCGGATGTTGCTATTGATTTGCTCTGCATGGCGTTTCCTTTCGGACCCGGTTCAGCGCATGTTGCAGCCGTTGTCCGATGACAACGGGCAATGCGAAACAGCCGGATCGCATGGGCCGTATGTGGGATAGGGGCTTGTTGTGCTGCGGTGGCTAGTGGGCTGGCCTTACTGGGCTTGACCGCTAGACCAGGATGTAGTGGTCAAGCCCTTCGTGGTGGGTGTCCAGCTGGAATCCGCGGCGGGTGAGCAACTTAGTCGAGACCGCGTTGGCGGGGTCCACGCGAGCGAAGAGCTCCCGAGTGAGGTAGATGTCAGGGATGCTGGCCAGGGCAGCGTCGGGCATGGCCCCGGAGATGCCGCGGCCCCAATGGTCAGGGGAGACCCAGTAACCGACTTCAACACCCGCGTCCTTGCGGGACGAGACCACGATGCCGACAGGCTCATTTGCCTCGACGGCCAGGAACCAACGCGAGGCGCCAATGCTGTCGAGCGGGTCTTCCTGGAGGGCCGCACGAATGCGTTCCTGGATGGTTTGTTCGTCCCAGGGCTGGCCGTCGCCGATGAAGCGGGTCACCCGTTCGTCGGAGGCCTTGCCGGTGAAGAATGCCGTGTCAGCCTCGTGGAATGGGCGCGGGGTGATCGCGGGAGGGTGCGGCATGGGAACCTTTCGGGGTGGAGGAGCTATCACCAACTTATCAAGGTCACTGCATGGTCCTGAATCTGCACGCCTACCCTTGGCAATGAGTCGCAATGAACCTCCCGTATGGCGAACCTGCTGCGAGACAGAGGGCGCCACTGTGTGAATGGCGAAGGAGCCGTTGAAGGATGCGGAATTCATTCCGCGCTGTTGGCTCGGGCGTAGGCTTCCACTTCGGCGAAGGACCGTTCGTCCTGAATGCCGATTGTGAGTGAGCTGCGGCTGTCGTTGTAGGTGATATCAATGTCTATGTCATTGACGTGCCACATCTTCCGCAGGCCTCTCTGGCCGTGCCATGGAATGGTTGGCTCGCCGTGGAGGTTAGTCAGTTGACGGAGAATGGCGTCGAAGCACTGGGTTGCTTGGGGGTCTGGCAGCGCCGAATCCAGCCGGATCTGTAAATGGATTGATTCTATAAGTCCGTCAAGTTCCCGCGAAGTGGCGAAGATGGGAGGGCCGCCGTCCCTTGGTTCTAGGTGAAAATGATCCGCGATGTCACGAGCATCATTAGTGCTCGCGGGAGACTTCTTTCCCTGTCCCCATCCCAGACGCTTGAACAAGGCATTCTTTTCGGCCTGATTCTTGGGCCAAGGATGTCGAATCGCTTCTTCGACCAGGTCAACGATGGCTTCAGGCTGCGGAATTTCGTTCATGAACCGTTCTGGGGATGTCATCTTGCCACGCTATGCCGGAACGCAGCGTATCGCTAGGGGCCAGAAGGTGTCGATCGACTGCGGCGTGGATCAGCCAGTCAATGAATCCGTCTCGCATGGGAACCTTTAGCGGAAAGAAATGCTCACACTTGCCAGCTGCTGGGTAGCATCGGAGTAGGCAGTAGCAAGGAGCGTAGCGAAATATTTGAGCGATTTAATGATCGAGCCCGACGCGTTGTTGTGCTGGCCCAAGAAGAGGCCCGCATGCTCAACCACAATTACATCGGCACGGAGCGCATCCTCCTGGGACTGATCCGCGAATGCGAAGGCGTGGCTGCGCAGGTGCTGGTGAAGCTCGGAGCAGACCTGGGCCGCGTGCGCCATCAGGTCATCCAATTACTCGCCGGCTACCAGGGCGATGGGGCCGACGACGACTGATCGGATACCTCAGGGGCATTCGCGACGTTCACATTCCTATCGCGGCCCCGCCCCGATATTTACTTACGGCGAAGCCGGTCGTATCCATGACCTGTCGAAACGGCGATGAGCCCGAGCGCCAGCCTGAACACTCGACTGCCCAGGAGCATCCCGCCGGGGACCATCAATGGGATGTCTGAGGATTTCCGGCAGCGGATGGCCAAGGCGATGCCATTGCAGAAACTGATTGAACATCGATTGCATGATCGAACGGGGAATGTCCTGATTGGTGTCTGCTCCATCAGTTTTTATCCGGCATTATCCAAAAAACGAGATAAAAGGATAGTCCCGCAAGCGGAACCTTGAGTGGGACTCTTGCCGCTGGGAGAAGCCTGATTCCCGGTGCGGATCAGTTGCCGAGTAGGTTCTTCTTCATCGCGTAGTTCGTTAGCTGCACTCCGACCATCACAGGATGTTGTTTTGCTTCGACGACGAATCCGTGGCGCTCGAAGAAGGGTCGGGCTGTGATGCTGACATCGGCGGTCAGTGCCGTCAGGTGATCTGCGCGTGCTTTGGACTCCACGTGGCCGAGAAGTTGCCTTGCCACGCCGAGCCGTAGGTAGCGAGGGGCTACGAACATCATGTCTATATACCCTTGCGGGTCTATGTCGGAGAAACCTGCTGGCTCTCCATCCACGGTCGCCACGTAACTGTTCCGCCCGTGCATCGCGGCGTGCCAGGTGGATAGTTCGCGTGCTTCTGGCCGTGCCCACGCCTGAATCTGCTCTGGTGAGTAATCGGCGGCAGCGGTTTCGGTCACTGCGGCAAGGAAGATCGCCATAGTGTCTGCCGCGTCGGCGCGGCCGTATGGATGAATGTCAATGACTGATGCATCGGTGTTTGTATTTGATTCCACAGAACCAGCATCCCACTTCGACTGGACATGACCACCCGGCGCTTATCGTGTGGCGTAGCCGAACCCGCTGCGGGACACACAAATACTTGAACTGTCAGGTGCAGACTTTGTCCCCGAAGGAAATTACGGTCCGCCGGATAGTAGCTTCCCCGTGTACTTGTACGTTGAGTGCTAGGCATCCAGAACTTTGGTTCCTGAGGGCGAACCCTCCGACATACCAGGACCCCTCTGGGTGCTGGTGGGCTGGGCAGCTTTTGTACGTCACGGACAGATATCCGGCCCGTGGCCCGGCTTCCGTAATGATGCTCGCCCAGTTGCTGACTTCGGGGTCTATAGGGACCGTGACCGTTGCACCCGGTGTGAGGTGGGCCCCGATCTTTGCAAAGATGATCCCGTTCACCGCATCAGGGAGCGCTTGGGGATACCAATCTATCAGCCCAGGGTAGAGCAACGGGCCTAGGGCCAGATCGTCGGCCTGGTTTGGGCGAGGGTCTTCAGTTGGACGCGACAACTTGCAGTCAACGGTTGTTTTCGCCTCGGGGAGCGCGGCCAACTTGGCGGTTGGCGAGGAGGACGAGTTGGCAGACGGGGTCGTGGTCGAGGAGGGTTGGAGGCTGGCGCAGCCTGATATTGCAATCAGCAGGGCCGTCAACCCAAGTATCCCTAGGCGAGACGGGGCCGTTTTCTTGGCTCGAAATTTCAAGTCGATACCAGTAGTGGCCGTGGGTGGTGTCGATGGTCCCATAGTAGGCACCCTAGCTGACGGGGCCGTTCGTCAACAGAGCGAGTGGGTCTTTTCTATCGCGAACGAGGAATCAAATACCGCCGAACTTAAATCCAACCAGGTGCCAAGCGTCTCGCAAGGAGTATCCAGTACGGAGGTCTTCAAACTGTCCCATAAGCCGGTTGGATTTCAGGACTCTAGGCCGTGGGACTTGGACCACGAACACCAGTTAATGCATGCACCGCGAGGGAACGTCTTGCGTGACATGCTTAGGGCAGACAACTATTTGCATTCAATGTCCATCTGCATGGCGGGGGATTGATGGCCGGCATTACATTCACAGTGCGGCAGACTGTTGTTCATGGACCCATTTGAATCAGAATTGAGAGTCATTGCGGCAGCCGAAGAACTGGCAGCGACGCTCGGAGCAAACAAAAACCATACGGTCGCGGCTGCGGCGATGGATACGAACGGCGTTATTCATCGTGCTGTGAATGTTTACCACTTCACGGGCGGACCGTGCGCCGAGTTGGTCGTCATGGGGATCGCTGCTACAGC
>NZ_PPXB01000022.1:0-24809 GCF_002909415.1 Arthrobacter glacialis
CGCCAATCCCTCACGATTCACCCGCCGACCCATGGCACCCCAGATCGACGCCTACGTCGCCATCAACGACCCCAAACAACGAACTCAACAAAACGTCAATCTCTCTCAAACAGGTTGACAGATACCGTATCTGCGCGAGCGTTAGGAAGCAGGGCCCTGCGGGCACGGCAGCTGCATCGTCAGGCGCCCGGTCAGCAGCTAGTGCTGCACACGGCGTTCGCGCCGCGGCGGGGGCGGGGGAACCGCCTTGGCGAGTTGGACGTCGTCGAACTTTATGGTGAGGGTCCCGGTGCGGGTGGCGACGGTACAGCCGAGATCGTCACGGGCCACAAGATCGCCCAAGGCGTCCGTGAGGCCGGAGCCGATCCTGTAGCGGATTACCACGCGCGTGCCCAGCGGAAGTTGGGTCAGGCGCTCAAGTGCACTGTTCACCTCTTCATACTAAGTCTCTCGGAGGTGCGGGCACGGCGGTGGTGGGGGATAATGGGTCAAGCGGTGCTTTTTGTGCGCCGCCCATTGAACTTTTGAGGAAGGTTGGGGTTCGTGACGTACGTAATTGCGCAGCCATGCGTGGATGTCAAGGACAAGGCATGTGTTGAGGAATGCCCTGTTGACTGTATCTACGAAGGCGAACGCTCGCTCTACATCCACCCCGACGAGTGTGTTGACTGTGGCGCCTGTGAGCCTGTTTGTCCCGTAGAGGCCATCTACTACGAGGATGACACTCCGGATGAGTGGGCCGAGTACTACAAGGCCAACGTTGAATTCTTCGATGTTTTGGGTTCT
This sequence comes from Arthrobacter glacialis, assembly GCF_002909415.1. Classification (NCBI taxonomy): domain Bacteria; kingdom Bacillati; phylum Actinomycetota; class Actinomycetes; order Micrococcales; family Micrococcaceae; genus Arthrobacter; species Arthrobacter glacialis. The sequence continues at coordinate 787 of NZ_PPXB01000022.1, forward strand.
CCCGGCGGCGCGGCCAAGATTGGCAACACGCACACCGACCATCCGTTCGTTGCTGCCTTGCCGCCGCAGAATCAGGACTGATTAGTTACCCATGACCTCGGCCCCGCAGCACGCGTCCCGGCAATTTGGCCTCCAGCTTCCTGAGTATCCTTGGGATGCCTTGGCTCCCTATCAGGCCACGGCAGCCAAGCACCCGCACGGTGTGGTGAATCTTTCCATCGGCACGCCCGTGGACCCCACCCCTGCCCTGATTCAGGACGCCCTGAAGGCGGCTGCGGATGCGCCGGGCTATCCCACCACGCATGGCACGCTGGCCTTGCGCCAGGCCATTGTTGACTGGTTTGCGCGCCGCCGAAACGTTGCCGGGCTCGACCCAGCCGACGTCATGCCCACAGTGGGTTCCAAGGAACTGGTTGCCTGGCTGCCCCTGCTGCTGGGTCTGGGTGCCGGCGACGTTGTGGTCCGTCCCAAAGTTGCCTACCCCACCTATGACATGGGGGCTGTGTTTGCCGGAGCCACCCCGGTTGCCGCGGATTCCCTGGCGGAGCTCGACGCCGAAACCCTCGCCAAGGTGCGCCTGGTGTGGGTCAACTCCCCGGGCAACCCCACGGGGATTGTGCGCGGCGTGGCCGAGCTGAAGGTGCTAGTTGAGCAGGCCCGGGCCATTGGTGCTGTTGTGGCCTCCGATGAATGCTACGGCGAGCTTGGCTGGGGAGCGTGGGACACCGAAAACGGTGGCGAGGCAGTTCCCAGTGTGCTGGATGCCCGCGTTTCCGGCGGATCGAATGACGGCCTGCTGGCCGTTTACTCCCTGAGCAAGCAGTCAAATGTGGCCGGTTACCGGGCCGCGTTCGTGGCTGGCGACAGCGCCATCATGGCGAACATGATCAACAGCCGCAAACACGCTGGCATGATTGTGCCGTACCCCGTCCAGGAGGCCATGCGCGTTGCCCTGGGCGACGATGCGCATGTTAAGGAACAGAAGGACAAGTACCGCCTGCGGCGGGAACAGCTAGTGGGCGCCTTGGAAGCCTTTGGGCTCACCATTCACCATTCTGAAGCCGGACTGTACCTGTGGTGCACGGCCGGGGAAGACACCTGGACAACCATTGGGCGCCTTGCGGAGCTGGGCATTTTGGCCGGTCCAGGCACCTTCTATGGCGAGGCCGGAAACGGTTTTGTCCGGGTAGCACTAACAGGTAGTGATGAACGTATTAGCGCAGCAGTGAGTCGACTCGGCGCAAAAACATTGTGATTTTGTGCAAAGTAGCCACTTTTTGGCCTCAGGATTAGTCTTGAAGGCCCTTAAAGCGGTAGTTTCGTAGATAGCCGTCTAGGCTACCGGACGCTTAATTTGCTGAGTTTTTCTTGGGTTTTCACCTCAACGGACGCGGAAATCACGCGGACGGAAAACTTGCATTGAACTAACCAAAGCCTTTTGAAGGCTACCTCATGAAGGGGACTCCATGTCTGATTCCACGAGCGCTACGCTGCGCTACGACGGCGGAGAACTTGAACTTCCGCGACTCGAAGCAGTTGAAGGCAACGCCGGGTACGACGTTTCCAAGCTCCTGAAGACAACCGGCGCTGTCACGTATGACCCCGGCTTTATGAACACCGCGGCCACCTCCTCTGCCATCACCTACATCGACGGTGACAAGGGCATCCTGCGCTACCGCGGATACCCCATCGAAGAACTGGCAGAACACTCCAGCTTCCTGGAAGTTTCCTTCCTGTTGATCTACGGGAACCTGCCCACCCCGGCAGAACTGGAAGCCTTCGATCAGCGCATCCGCCGCCACACCATGCTGCACGAGGACCTCAAGGGCTTCTTTGGCGGCTTCCCGCGCGACGCACACCCCATGCCGGTGCTGTCCTCGGCCGTCTCCGCGCTGTCCACGTTCTACCAGGACTCCCTGGACCCGTTCGACGACGAGCAGGTGGAGATGGCCACCATCCGCCTGATGGCCAAGATGCCCGTCATCGCCGCCTACGCGTACAAGAAGTCCATCGGCCAGCCCATGCTGTACCCGGACAACTCCATGAACCTGGTGGAGAACTACCTGCGCTTGAGTTTCGGCCTGCCGGCCGAGCCCTACGAAATGGACCCGGTAGTGGTCAAGGCCCTTGACCTGCTGCTGATCCTGCACGCAGACCACGAGCAGAACTGCTCCACCTCAACCGTTCGCCTGGTGGGCAGCGCAAACGCCAACATGTTTGCCTCTGTTTCCGCCGGCATCAACGCCCTCTTCGGCCCGCTGCACGGCGGCGCCAACGAGGCCGTGCTGAACATGCTCCGCGATATCCAGGCCAGCGGCGAGCCCGTGGAGAAGTTTGTTGAGCGCGTGAAGAACAAGGAAGACGGCGTGAAGCTCATGGGCTTCGGACACCGCGTCTACAAGAACTACGATCCGCGCGCCACGATCGTCAAGGCCACGGCCCACGAGATCCTCGAGAAGCTCGGCGGCAACGACGAACTCCTCGCCATTGCCATGCGTCTGGAAGAGGTTGCGCTGACGGATGAGTACTTCATCTCCCGCAAGCTCTACCCCAACGTGGACTTCTACACAGGCCTGATCTACAAGGCCATGGGCTTCCCCGAGAAGATGTTCACCGTCTTGTTCGCCATTGGCCGCCTGCCGGGCTGGATTGCCCAGTGGCGCGAAATGATGAAGGACCCGCAGACAAAGATCGGCCGCCCGCGCCAGCTGTACACAGGCGAGCCGGAGCGCATGTACCCTTCGCGGTAACCTGTTTTTCTAGAGTACGACGGCGGCGGGAGACTTTCCCTTGGGGAGTCGCCCGCCGCTTTTCCTTTGCGTAACCCGGGATGAAAGTAATAAATATGAAAATGTCTACACTGTTGCTGCACACCTTCTCCATGGCCTTCCCCATTGTGGTTGTGGTGTTGGGGATCATGGTGCTGCTTGGCAAGGCCGTTTTCGTGCCATTCTTCATTGGTGCCTTGGTCGTCATGATTGCGTTGCTGGTTCTGCTGTACCTAGACAAGAAGAATAACGCTGCCGCGTCCAAATAGTGACCCGCATGGTCCTGCGGTTGAGTATTTGTGAAACATCTGTGCTAAAAAAGATGTGTGCCGAAAATTGTTGATGCAGACCAGCGCCGCGAACTTGTGGCAGATGCCGTATTCCACCTCATCGCCGAGCGAGGGCTGACACAAGCTTCGCTACGTAACGTGGCCCAAAGAGCCGGTCTGGCACTGGGCTCGGTGCGGCACTATTTTGACGACCAGGCTGAACTGATGGAGTTTGCTTTCAGGGTCAATTCTGAGCGCATTCACCTGCGGGCGCTGGAAAAGTTGGAAGCACTGGAAGCGGAGGAACTCCCCGCTGAGCGCGAAGCCTTGGTGGAGAAGTGTTCCGGCGTTCTAGCTGAACTGCTGCCATTGGATGAACCCCGCCGTGCGGACGCCGTGGTGCACATGGAGTTCATGCTGGACGCACGCACCAACACAATACTTTCCGATGCCGCCCAAGACGACTACCGCGCCACGGGGGCAGTGGTGGGACGGGTGGTGTTGCAATTGATGGAAAGCCCTTTGGCGACCAAGGTTCTGGCGCCGGTGGACGAGGCTGAACGGCTCATAGCCGTCCTCGACGGTTTGAGCCTGCGCATGGTTCTGCAGCCGGCGTGGTCAGCTCCCGAGCACGGCCTGGCAACCCTCCGGCGACACCTGGTAGACCTCATCACCCCCTAGCCCCCCGCAAACCACCAACGCTCGCTCAGTTGCGGGGCCTTTTTAACCAACGCTCCTGCAGCAACGGGGCCGTTTTAGGGAACGCTCGCGCAGTTTGCCATGGACCAGCGCTTTGGGGTGAGCGAGGGTTTCATATTTTCCACCCTCTTCTGCGCGAGCGTTCCTTGATTTCCCCCCTCTTCTGCGCGAGGGTCGGCGTCGGGGGGAGATATTGACCGTGCCTAGTTCGGTGCGCCGGAGTAATCTTGGAGTAGGGATTGTTGCACCATAGTCGCGGCGGCTGGAGGCTGAAATAATGCATCACACAGGTGGCCCTGGGTGGCGGATCACAATGGACACGTGCAGTCCAATGCTGACGGCCCTGTATCTTCGGGATGTGGCAGGCCTGGACGGTGCTGGCACCCCGGCCCTTTCCCATGTGGCCCCCACTGTCCGGGCAGCAGATCATTCGCTGCTGACCTCCGGAGTGGGAGGCGCTGAAGCCTTGCGGGACCAATGGGAGGTGTGGTGGAACAGGCTGCTACAAAATTTCCCTGACAATCAACAAAAGCTGACCCCTCCGGACTTCCCCGAGCTAGGTGGCATGCCTGCCCTGCAACGGGTGGCACATGCCCACTACGGCGCCGCCGTCACCTGGTCACGGGAACAGGCACAGCTGTACGCCCTGATGGCCGCTCAGCGGGAAACTCTGGGCGGGCACAAGATTCTGGCTGACCTGGTGGAAAACCGGGAGCTGGAACTGGGCCGCCGGGCACGGGAATTTACCCTGAGCATTGTGGAAGTTCCGCTCGCCGAACAGCGGGCCTGGTTCATAGAACCAGACCGGTTGATCATGAGTTCCCATCTCATGGATGACCCACAAGCATTTTGCAGCTACGTTCAACCAGTAGTGGAACTGCTGGTCTAACGGACGCTACTGATTGACGGGTGGCGCAGCCGTCATGACCACGCTCAACTGACCGGGAACCGCTGCACTTACAGCCTGCCAACCCACATTGTGCCCGCCCTCATTGGCCGTGCGGTCCCACATCTTTCCGGCGTAGCTGATCTGTGAAATGCCAAACTGTTCTGCATTGGCCAACAGCCAGTGGGCCGTGGTCCAGCCAGCCGCGTCGTCGACATCCATGAGCACCCTGACGCTGCCGTCGGCAGCAGCGGCGGTAGTGAACGGCACCTGGCCCATGACCGAGGCCATGGCCGCAGCCATGGCTTCGGGAGTGCTGGCGACGGTGGCCGGTGGCAGTGTGCAGTTCAGGGCCTGCGGTGTCTGCCCGGTCAGTGCTGAGGCAAAAGCCCGGGAGAGAGTCTCGTGCTGGGCGTAGGCATGCGGATAGCCAGAACGCTGCACAATCTGGGCGGCGTCGTTGATGGACATATCCACGTAGCCGGGCACTTTCGCCAAGACGTCATAAAACGCGTTGGCGGAGTACAGCGGATCCATGATTTGTTCCACGGTTCCCCAGTCCTGGGACGGGCGCTGCTGGAACAAGCCCACCGAATCCAAATCACCGTAGTCAATATTGCGCAGCTTGGATTCCTGCAAAGCAGTGGCAAGGGCAATCGATGCGGCACGTGCAGGCATGCCGCGCTGCACAGCCACCGCGGCGATCAACGCTGCGTTTTGGCTTTGATCCAAAGCCAAACGGTAGCTCGTTTCCCCCACAGTGGCCGTGCAGCCCAGCGACAAGCCAGGGGCAAGAGCATCCCTGAAAGTGTTGCTCAGCCAGACGCCGCCGCCAATGAGGAGGCCGGCGCTGATCGCCGCAACGCTCAACCACGCAACAATGCGCCGACTGGCTCTGCTCATGGTTGCCCGACTAATGCTTGAGTGGACCCGCCGGTGGCGGGGGAGCCACTAGTTGGCATGCAGGATCTCGTTGAGGGCAACGGTGGTGCCCTTGCGGGGAAGGGCTTCAACGCCACCTGTGGTGGAGTTGCGGCGGAACAGCAGATTGGCCACACCGGAGAGTTCGCTGGCCTTGACCACCACAGCCGTGTCTTCGCCGTCGGCGTCCTTGGGGCCCAAAACACGCACCCGGGTGCCTGCGGTGACGTAAAGGCCTGCCTCCACCACTGAGTCGTCGCCAATGCTGATGCCAACACCGGAGTTGGCGCCGAGCAGGACGCGTTCACCCAAGGTGATGCGCTCCCGGCCGCCACCGGACAGGGTGCCCATGATAGACGCGCCACCACCAACATCGGTGCCGTCACCAACCACCACCCCGGCTGAGATACGGCCTTCCACCATGGATGTGCCCAAGGTGCCGGCGTTGAAGTTCACAAAGCCTTCGTGCATGACAGTGGTTCCTTCGGCCAGGTGGGCGCCCAAACGGACCCTGTCGGCGTCAGCAACGCGGACACCTGCGGGGATCACATAGTCAACCATGCGCGGGAACTTGTCCACCGAGTAGACAGTTACTGGACCGCGACGGCGCAGCTTGGCACGGGTGAGCTCAAAGCCTTCCACGGCGGCCGGGCCAAAGTTGGTCCACACCACGTTGGCCAGCTTGCCGAAGATGCCGTCCAAGTTGATGCTGTTCGGTGCCACCAAACGGTGTGAAAGCAGGTGCAGGCGGAGGTAAGCGTCCACGGCGTCGGCCGGGTCGGCATCCAGGTTGATCTGGGCGAATACTACCCGCTGGACCACGCCGCGGTCGGCGTCTTCGCCAGCCTCAGCCAATGCTGCGAGCTCGGCGCTGGCCTCTGGGGCGTTGCCCAGAGCATCTGTGGCCGTACCCAATTCCGGGGCGGGGAACCACACGTCAAGAACATCACCGGAGCTGGTGATGCTGGCGAGGCCGAAGCCATAGGCGGAACGTTCTGTCGCTGCAACTGTGAGAGTCATGGTCCTAAGTTTATCGGCACTCGATGAAGTCGGTGACAGCCGGGGCCCAGCATGTCAACAGGCCAGTGCTACCAAGCACCAAAGATTGTCTTGATCGACTCTTGATGCACTCTTGTTCCTTTCCTGACGGTTTCTTATCCGTTGGCTGAGTTGCCACTGCCATAGTGAGAAAACGGCAAAGAAAACACAAACAAAGGGAGGAATTCGATGCACACTCAACACACTTTTGGTGCGGGGATTCTTCCCACCGTTTCGGCAGACGCCGCAGAGGTTTCGACACAGGGATCCCACAGGGCCGTTGGCGGGGTGGTGACAGTTTTGGTCCCCGCTCACAATGAAGCCGAAGCAATCATCGAGACGCTGGAATCGCTCGGCCAGCAAACGCGTAGGCCCGATCGGGTAATTGTCATTGCGGACAACTGCACTGACGCCACCGAGCAGCTCGCTTTGTCCTACGGTGCGGAAGTAATCTGCACCGTGGGAAACACGGACAAGAAGGCCGGTGCATTGAACTTTGCACTGGGGTGGCTCCTCGCAGACGCGCACCCAGATGACCTCATTCTGGTCCAGGACGCCGACTCACAGCTCTCGGCGGATTTCATTGAGAACGCAGTGTGCCACTTGAGTGCGGACACCATGCTGGGGGCTGTTGGCGGGGTGTTTCGGGGCGGTCCCGGGGGCGGCTTTGTTGGCCATCTGCAGCGCAATGAGTACGCCCGGTATGCCCGGGATGTGAAACGGCTCCACGGGAAATGCTTGGTGGTGACAGGAACCGCAGCACTGTTCCGGGTGCAAACACTCAAGGGCGTATCAGCGGCCAGGGTTAACGGTTCACTTCCGGCCGGCAACGGCCACGGCGGGGTTTATGACACTTCTGTCCTGACGGAAGACAACGAACTGTCATTCGCGTTGCTGACTCTGGGTTACAGCATTGCCTCGCCGGCCGACTGCACGCTGGTCACGGAAGTCATGCCAAGCTGGCGCGAACTGTGGGCCCAACGGCTTCGGTGGAAGCGGGGCGCCGTGGAGAACTGCGTGCAGTATGGCTGGACCAAGGTCACGCGCCCCTACTGGGGCCGCCAGGTCCTGTCGATGATCGGCGTTCTTGTCACCATCGCCTACTTCTCTTCCATAGCGGTTGCCCTGGGTTCAGGGGCCGGTCTGCACATCCACGCATTCTGGATGGCAGTGACAGGCGTTTTCGTGCTCGAGCGGATTGTGACGGTGCGGCTCAGGGGCTGGAAGTACATGCTGTTGGCGGCCACCATGTACGAGACAGTCATCGACCTGTTCCTGCAAGTGGTTCACGCCAAGGCTTACTTGGATGCAATTTTTAACAAGAAGAAAGTTTGGTAAGGAATATGTACGACAACCCAGCAGCCCCCATGGCCGCAGGAGCAGGATCGGCAGCACTCGCCATGACCGGAGCTGGCCAGCTGTTTTGGTTCGCCTTGGCAGCATTCGCGATGCTGGCACTCGGTATGGCTGTCAAGCGTATTGTTCCGGTGCGCAAGCGCAAGGCGTAGCGAACGCCTTGCCTGCCCAGTGGCCGGGAACTGCGAAGTTCCCTTCGCAGTTCCCGGCCACAGTGGTCTTACCTGATGGGTGCGGTAAATGCAGAGTCCTTGGACACTGTGGTGTAGCCGGACTTGGATCCGGTGACACGCACCATCATGGTTTTGTTAGCGTCGGCTTTGACCAGCTTGTAGGTTTTTCCCGTTGCCCCCGTGACGGCTGCGCCCGAGCGGTACCACTGGTACTGGAAGGTTGCGCCCGAGGTCCATGTGCCGGGGTTGGCCGTCAAGGTGCTGCCCGTCCGCAATGTCCCGCTGATGGTGGGTGTAGGGGCAGTGAGCGTCAACGGTTCGCTGGCCGGCGGGGTGAAGGAAAAGTCACGAATAGTGACAGTTTCCGGGGCAACGTGTGCCGGATCGCCGCCGCCGCCTCCGGTTACCCAGAGGTTGAAGTGGATGGCTTCCTTGGCGGGTACCGGCACAGTGGAGCCCACCATGACAGTGCGTTTGAGTAAGGTTCCCGTGTAGCCCTCGCCAGCATACGTTTCAAAGGTTAGCTTGCCCGGTTCCCACACCATCTTGTGGGTCAGGATGAGATCACTTGTCACGTCAAAGGTGATGGTGCTGTTTCCCTCGCCAGGCGGCTTGCCGGCGTCGAACCAGTAACCGTGCCCTTGGGTGACGGGCCAGGACTCGCCGTAGCTGGCTCCGCCGCCCCAAGCGGAGGCTTCGCACAAATCGATTTCGTTGAACCCTGGCGTCGCCTCCGGGTCGTAGGTGAACAGACAGCCCCAGACCACTTCCTTCGCCAGCGCACTGACGTCCTTCTCCACCGTGGTGCTGTAGGTGCCATAGCCGAACCCTTCCCGCGTCGACTGGAACTCCGCGCCGGCCGGTGCGGATCCGCTCGGATTGGACAGCGTCATGGTGACATGGCCGTTCGCATCGGGGCTGCTGACGTTGGCCGGATCGAAGCTCTGGTTGTATTGCGGGGCTCCGCCCCAGAAACGCTTCTGCCAGTTGAAGCCCTTCCACGCAAAACTGCCAACCGGTCCAGGATCCTCCGCCATGGGAGTGGTGTCAGCGGCGTGGGAGGGAACCACCCCCACCATCATGCACAGGCCCACCGCCACGACGAGGGCCAGATGATGGACCCTCGTGGGAAAATGCCCCACCTTGGTGGGTTTCGACTCGCCCCTCATGTGAAGAAACGCAATTACCGTCCGTGACATAGCCGAGACCTCCGCTGTTAGGTACCCCGGTGACCACCATGGTCCCGCGGTTGGCAAGCCGGATTGGTCCGGTTGCCCGCAATTTTGGGCATCTGCCCAGTACATTCGCTACAAACCCCACCCAAAGGATGCAACCCAATGATTATGGAACATGTCACTGAACTTTGGGGAGAAATCTTTTTTGACTTGCTGGTGCACCATGGCCAAGGAAGTGGATTAAAGAAAGAAAGGAGGCATTGGCGGGGGAGTAACTCCCCGGCCAATGCCTCCTTTTTTTGGTTGTGCCTAGGTGACATTGAAGGTGATGGAATGCCAGCCCGTGGAACCATCGGGTTCCGGTGGCGCCTGCTGTTCTATCTGCAATTCGCCGTCAGCGTCATAGGCGCGGACCCGTACTTTGTGAGTTCCGGCGGGGGCGTTGTCCCAGATATACGACCATTGGCGCCAGGTGTCCACCGATGCTTCGTCCGCCAACTGCGCGACTTGCCATGCGCCGCCGTCGAGCTGTATCTCCACCTTGGAAATGCCCTTGGTTTGGGCCCATGCACTGCCGCCAATGGAAACCTTCCCGGCGGGCACCCTGCCCAAGGCGCGTGGCACTTCAATGCGTGATGCAGTCTTGATGGGACCGTGTGAGGACCAGCCGCGCGAGGTCCAGTAGCCGGCCTTTTCGGCGAAGGTGGTGACTTCCAAGTCCACAACCCATTTGGTGGCTGAAACAAAGCCATACAGGCCTGGGACAACCATGCGCACGGGGAAACCGTGATCCAACGGAAGCGGGTCACCGTTCATGCCCACTGCGAGCATCGCATTGCGGTCGTCCTGCAGCACGGGCAGGGGGGTTGAGGCGCTGAAACCGTCGATGCTGGTGGAGAGCACCATGTCTGCGCCGTCCTTGGGCTTGGCCCGGGCAAGCACCTCACGCAAAGGGAATCCCAACCATTTTGCATTGCCGGCCAAGTTGCCGCCCACCACGTTGGAGACACACGTCAAGGTCACGTAGCTCTCGATGAGTTCGGAGGCCAGGAGCTCGTCAAAGTCCATGGTGAATTCTTCCTCCACCATGCCGTGGACGCGCAATTTCCAGGATGACGGGTCGATCTCGGGCACAATCAGGGCCGTGTCGATCCGGTAAAAGTCTGCGTTGGGGGTCACGAAGGGCGTCACGCCCTCAACAGGCGCTTGGACGCCGGCAGGCAGCGCGGCTGCCTTGGTCTTCGGGGAGGGCAGTTTCAAGGCTTCGCGGACTGTGTTGACTGCGTTGCGCGTGGTGGCAAGGACTGCCCCACCAATACCCACCACGACGGCGATCCCTGCCAAGGCTGCCGAGCGCAAGATAAAGGAGCGCCGGCTGGGGCCGGTATCCGGTACCGGCTGTGCAGCTGCTGCCGGGCTCGTGTTTACCGGCGTGTCCGCTGGGTGTGGTTTGACTTTGCTTGTCGGCGTCAAGTACCTCAGGGCCCACAGGCCTGCTGCTGTTCCCAGCAGGAGCGGTACCAGGTCAAAGATGCTGGCGCCGGCTCGGGTAATGATGCACAGTGCCATGACGACGGCAAAGCCCAGCACCATGGCCGAGCCCGCCTTGAGGCTTTTGCGCGCCACAACACCTGCCGCTGCCGCCAGGAGTGCCGCAGCAATGGTCATGGAGATCAGTAGGACCATTTTGTCATTGGTGCCAAACGTGGCAATGGCGAAGTTCTTCATCCATTTGGGGGTGAAGTCAATGAAGGTTGATCCCACGGACGTCAGGGGGGAGGCAACAGGTCCGAAGAATGCCGCGACGAGTTGGGCTACCGCAAAGAGGACCCCGGCGGAAATGACTCCCGCCAGGGCGCCGTCCAGAATTGCCCGCCTGTTCTGTTGCCTTGTCGCCGTGCTCTGCTTGCCCATATCAGGATCCTTAGAACGCTTGCTTGTTCTACCGCAGGTTCCTGAAGTAGAAGTACTTGCAGGTACTTCGGAGCCGAAAGCCCACCGGATTGCTCCGGTGGGCTGATTCCTAGCAGAGAAAAAACTGCCTAGATGGCTTGCACCACTATGGGAGTTGTGGTGGGAGCGGGCGACCCGCCGGCTGGTTCCACCGTGATGCCCACATGCGTTGCGCCGCCCACGGGCCCGTTGAGTACCTGCATGCCAGGGGCTTCCGGGTCGGCATGATCCATAAGGCCTGCCGGTACTGCGCCTGCTGCCGAGATGAACCACAGTTCATAGGTCTTGCCTTCCGGAGGTGCCGGCATGCCGCTGACCATGACTGCCGCCCTGTTTGCCTTGCCCGACGACGCCACGGTGACGGTTCCGCCGTCGGACAATGCAGTGGTGGCGATTTTGGCGTCGGGTGAACCCACAATGCTGAGCATGGCCTCCTGCTGGGCCGCAGCAGCCTTCTGCTGTGCCTCGATGGCAACGAGCTTTTCCTCCATGTCCCGTTGCGTTGCGTTTTGGCCGGCAACCCAGCCACCCACGCCAACTCCGGCAAAAATGGTCAGGGCTGCTGCTGCGCTCAGGGCCGGCAACCAGGGGCTGCGGCTGCCCTTGTTGAGCTGTTGTGCGGCGGTCTGAGAAGGGCGCCGCCTGGCCGATGAAATGTCCCTGACCACTGAGCTGGCTGGCAGTTGGCGGGTGTTGCGAATGGCGGCCATGACATCTGCCTTCAACGCGGCCGGAGGGTCTTCTGTGGCTGTGCCGTAGGCGAGAAGGGCGGCTGTCTCGCTGAGGCTGCGTACTTCTTCCAGAGTTTCTGCGTCCGTCAATGCGTAGCGCTCAAACTCGTTGCGTTCGCTGCTCTCCAGGGCATTCAAGGCGTAGGAGCCGGTGAGTAAATGCAATTGCTTTTCCATCACGCTACTCCTAACCTGTCCCTGAGCCGGATCATTCCGTCACGAATTCTTGTTTTAACAGTGCCGACTGGAATCTTGAGCAGTTCGGCAACTTCTTGGTGTGTGTACCCACCGTAGTAGGCCAAGCTGATGGCTTCCTGTTGGGGTTGCGTCAGAGAGGCCAAAGCAATCCTGACGCGTTCGGATTCCATCTGGGTCTCGACGGTGTCTGCGACGTCGTCGTAACTCTCCTGGTATTCCTTGATGCCTTGGCGAAGATCCCTGTCGGAACTTGCCTGGCTGGCCCGAACCTTGTCAACGGCTTTTCGGTGCGCGATGACCAAAATCCAGGACATTGCCTTGCCTCGGTCCGCGTCAAAGCGTGACGCCTGTGACCAAATGTCGATGAAAACCTCTTGTGTCACTTCCTGGCTTTGTGCCGGGTCGCGCACCACCCGCCGCACCAGGCCAAATACGCGGGGTGCAACGGCGTCGTACAGTTCTTCGAAGGCCGCCTCGTCGCCCAAGGCGACGAGGCGGATCAGGTCCTCATGGGTTGGTGGTGCCAGGGGCTCCACGGACCGCAACCAAGGTAAACGCATACTGTCTACCTTGCCATGGTCCGTCCCCATGAGCCCATTCCCTCCGACGTGTGTTGCATTTTGTTGACGCGATAGTTCAGCAGATCGCGGCAGTTACTTCTTTGCCGGGGGCATCAGGACCGTGTCGATCAGGTAAACCGTGGCGTTGGCCGTCTTGACGCCACCACAGATGACCTTGGCGCCGTTGACCATCAGGTCGTCGCCGCTGCCGGTGACTTCCAGGTTGCCACCCTCAGCCGTTGCGTGCTCGCCGGCAACCGCGCTCGGTGCCAACTGGCCGGGGACCACATGGTAGGTCAGGATGGAAGTCAGCGTTGCGGAGTCCGTCTTCAATCCTTCGATGGTTTCTGCCGGGATCTTGGCGAAAGCGTCATCAACGGGAGCGAAGACAGTGAACTCGCCGGAGTTCAGCGTGTCAACCAGGTTGACGTCCTTGTTCAACTGGCCTGAGACGGCTGCCGTCAGGGTCTTGAGCAGCGGGTTGTTCGATGCTGCCGTGGCAACCGGGTCAGCTGCCATGCCGGCCACAGAGCCAGCGCCACTGGGAACGGCTGCTGCGTAAGCGGCACAACCTGAACCAACCAACTCGCCAGCCATTGCTTCGGTGGTTGCCATGGGAGCTTCGCTGGTTGCCATGGGAGCATCCGAGGTGGCGGTGGGGGTGGTGGTTCCGCCGCTGCAGGAAGTGATTCCCAATGCGGTGATGGCCAGGAGGCCCAGGCCGAGGCTGAGGCTCTTACGGTTTGCAAACTTCAAGGTGGTGTTCATGATGATCTCCGTAGTGTGAAAGCGGAAGGATTCCGATTTGCTTCCCGTGTCCGTTGCCTTCAAAACTTTGCTCCGGTGGGCTGTCAGAGAGTACTTCGGAGCCGCGGATGGAGCGGATTGGAATGAAGGCAAGAATTATTTTTGGGCCGTTTGGCACCGGTAAACTGGGGCCATGACTAACTCCAACGCCCCAACAACTTTCGGCACCACAGCGGCAGGCGGGCCCGGCATCGACGGCGGGGCAACCGGCGTCGTACAAGCTATTCATACTCTTGACCTGCACGCGGATGTTGCGGCACTCACGGCTGAGCTGATGGACATTGAAAGCGTGTCAGGCAACGAGCGGGCGCTCGCCGACGCTGTGGAGGAGGCTTTGTCAAAGCTGGGGCACCTGCAGGTAACGCGCAACGGTGATTCCCTAGTCGCAAGGACGTCGCTGGGCAGGGCGGAGCGGGTAATTCTGGCCGGCCACCTGGATACAGTCCCGCTGCCCACCACCCCGGGATCGCGCGGGACGGTGCCCAGCACGTGGGACGGCGAGGTGCTGTACGGCCGCGGCGCAACGGACATGAAGGGTGGTGTGGCCGTGCAGCTGGCCCTGGCCGCCACCTTGCGTGAACCCACCAAGGACGTCACGTTCATCTTCTACGACCATGAAGAAGTTGCCGCAGCCAAGAGCGGGCTGGGGAGGTTGGTCCGGGAAAACCGGGAATTGCTGGACGCTGACTTTGGCATTTTGTTGGAGCCCACCAACGGAACTGTGGAGGGTGGCTGCAATGGCACCATCCGCTTTGAGGCCACCACCTCCGGGGTGGCTGCTCATTCGGCCCGGGCATGGATGGGGGAGAACGCCATTCACGCCGCTGCCCCCATTCTGGCCCGACTGGCTGAATACCAACCAGCCACCATCACCGTTGACGGACTCGACTACAGGGAATCACTGAACGCCGTGAAGATCCACGGCGGCACCGCCGGCAACGTGATTCCGGATCAGTGCGTCGTGGAGATCAACTACCGGTTTGCCCCTGACAAGACGCCGGACCAGGCGGAAGCACACGTACGTGAGCTCCTGAATGGCTTCGAGATGGTGCGCACGGATGCCGCAGCGGGAGCCCGTCCGGGTCTCAACGCGCCAGCCGCTGCCAGCTTTGTTGCCGCCGTGGGCCGTGCACCGCTGCCCAAGTATGGTTGGACGGATGTGGCTCGGCTCAGTGAGATGGGCATCCCGGCGGTCAACTTTGGTCCGGGGGATGCGCTGTTGGCGCACAGCGACAACGAGCACGTCCACGCCGATGACATCCGCGAGTGCCTGGCTGCGTTGACGCGCTGGCTCAGCTAATCCCTTCTTAAACAACTGACCCGCAGTAGTGGCTGAAAATTCACGGAAATCGTGACTTTTTCGACCACTACTGCGGGTCAGTTGTTTAAGGGGTGTTAGCCAGCTATGCCAACCTTGACGGCCTTGACGACCTTGACGCGGGAGGACATCTTGCTTTCGGTGTACTTGGCAATGCCGGACAGGATCAGGCACAAGCCCACGTAAATCGCTGCAGTGACCATGAGCGCCGGAATCAGCGGTGAACCGTACTGGCCCTGGGAACCGAGGAAGTTCGCGTACTTGAGGATTTCGTCGTAGGTGATGAGGAAGCCAAGAGCGGTGTCCTTCATAATGACCACCAGCTGGGCGATAATGACAGGCAGCATGGAGCGGACAGCCTGAGGCAACAGAATAGTGCGCATCACCTGGCCCTTGGTCAGGCCGACGGCAAATCCGGCCTCGCGCTGGCCCTTGGGCAAAGATTCAATGCCGGCACGGAACACTTCAGCCAACACCGATCCGTTGTACAGGACCAAGCCAACCACGACGGCGATGAAGGGTGTGATGCCCTTGACCCCGACCGAGGGGAGGCCGTAGTACATGATCATCATCAGGATCAGCAGCGGCACAGCCCTGAACAGCTCCGTGAACCAGTAACACGGGATGCGGACCCATTTGCTGTCAGCCAGACGACCAAAGGCGAGCAGCACGCCCAAAAGAATACTGCCGATGGCGGCAACGCCGAAAGCACTAAGCGTGGCCCCGATGGCCTGGAGGAACTTTTGCTGGACCAGAGGGAAGGTGAAGATCTCCCACTTCTTTGCCGTGAACTGTCCGGACTCATAGAACCGGTAGAGGATAAAGCCAATGATGCCCACCACAACGAGTGCCGTGAAGATATTCAGGTAAACATTGCGCACACGGGCTTTGGGACCGGGAACATCGAAAAGAACAGAACTCATCGCGCTACCCTCCACTTCTTCTCGAGGTAGCGTTGCAGCGGTGTCAAAATGCCCAAGACAAGCACCACAAAGATTAGGGCAACCCACAGCAGACCCGGCAGCAACGGTTCACCGCGTTCGCTGAGGTAGGCGCGGATGGAGCCGGCCTCAAACACGGAGAAACCGGCAGCAACCGTGGTGTTCTTCAGCAGAGCGATAAATACGCTGAACAGCGGTGGCACCACCGACCGGAAGGCCTGCGGCAGCACAATCAAGGACAGCGTCTGCATGAAGGGCAAACCAATGGCCCTAGCGGCCTCGGATTGGCCCACGGAAACCGTGTTGATGCCGGAACGGATGGCTTCGGAAACGTAAGTTGCCGTATAGAGGGAAAGGCCGATGATGGCTGCCGTCATGAAGCTGATGTTGGGCAGGCCGAGCTTGGGGTAGCCCAGCGCAAAGAAAGCCAGAATCAGTGTCAGCGGGGTATTGCGGACAAAATTGACGTAGAAGGTTCCGGCGGCACGCATGGCCGGTGCCGGGGAGACACGCATGCCGGCGACGATAGTACCCAGGATCAGGGCAAAGAACGCGGAAATGACAAACAAGATTCCGGTGTTCTTGAAACCTGTGAGGAACAGGTCACTGTTGTCAATAAGTACATTCACAGGGCAGTGTCGCTTTCAGTGAATTGGAGAGGACGAAGTGGTGGTGTTGTGCCAGCTGGCACAACACCACCACTGGCGGGTTTTTAGTACTGGTCTACGGCAGGCTGATCAACCTTGGTGCCCGAAAGGCCCAAGGTGGATTCGTAGATCTTGGTCCACGTTGCGCCACCGTCGGTGAGGGTCTTGTTCAAGAAAGTGCGCAGGGCCGTGTCGCCCTTGGCCAGGCCGATTCCGTACTTCTCAACCGTGAACGGTTCACCAACAACCTTCAGGTTGTCCGGGTCCTGGGAAGCAAATCCAAGCAGGATGGCCTGGTCCGTGGTTACGGCGTCCGAGTCACCGTTCTTCAAGGATTCAACGCACTTGGAATAGAGGTCAAATTCCTGGGGCTTTGCTTCCGGGAAGTTCTCCCGAATGTTTTGGATGGGGGTGGAACCGACAGCGGAGCAAACGTTCTTTCCGGCCAGATCCTTCTCGCTCTTGATGTCGGTGTTGTCCTTTGCCACCAAAAGGCCCTGGCCTGTGATGAAGTACGGTCCGGCAAAGTCAACAATCGCCTTGCGCTTGTCAGTGATGGAGTAGGTGCCCACATAGAGGTCAACATCCCCATTGGCCAAGGCCGTCTCACGGTTTGCTGACGGGATTGCCTTGAATTCAATCTTATCTTTGGCGACACCCAGTGAGGCTGCCATCCACGTTGCGATCTCAATGTCGAAGCCCGAGCGCTCGCCCGTGGCCGCGTCAAGGTAACCCAGGCCGGGCTGGTCTTCTTTTACACCAATGCGGACTACGCCGGAGGACTTGATTTTGTCAAAGGTGGGGCTGCCTGTCAGCGCAACATCCTTGGCTACTTCAAACGCTGGAGCAGCGCTGGTGGACTCGCCGCCCGTGTCGCCGCCGCCGCAGCCGGTCATGGCGAGCGCAGCCGCAGTCAGTACGGCTGCAACGCTGAGGGTTTTCCTGCTAAAAATTTTCTTCATGGGGATTCCTTTCATAGACGGCCATGACGGCCGTTGTAATGAGCGGCTACTGGAGCCAAAAAGACGAGAAGACTGGTGGTCAGTTGGTGAGGATTTTGGACAGGAAGTCCTTGGCCCGGGGGGTCTGCGGGTTGGTGAAGAACTCCTGGGGGGTGGCTTCCTCCACGATTTGCCCGTCCGCCATGAAAATGACCCTGTCCGCGGCTTTGCGGGCAAAGCCCATTTCGTGGGTGACAACCACCATGGTCATGCCCTCCTTGGCCAGTTCGACCATGACATCAAGGACCTCGTTGATCATTTCCGGGTCAAGTGCACTGGTGGGTTCGTCAAAAAGCATGACCTTTGGCTTCATTGCCAAGGCCCGCGCAATGGCCACACGCTGCTGCTGCCCACCGGACAGCTGAGCGGGCAGTTTTGCGGCTTGATGACCCACACCAACACGTTCCAACAAACCCATGGCGAGTTTGTCGGCGTCGGACTTGCTCATGCCTTTGACCTTGATGGGGCCGAGAGTGACATTCTCCAGAATGGTTTTGTGGGCAAACAGGTTGAACGACTGGAAGACCATGCCGACGTCGGCACGCAGATTTGCCAGTTGCTTGCCCTCCTTGGGCAGTTCCTTGCCATCAATGGTGATGGAGCCGTTGTCAATGGTCTCCAGCCTGTTGATGGTGCGGCACAACGTTGATTTGCCGGAACCTGACGGTCCAATGACCACCAGTACCTCGCCCTTGGCCACTTGCAGATTAATTTCCTGAAGCACGTGGAGAGGGCCGTAGTGCTTGTTAACAGCCTTGAGTTCCACGAGCGCAGGAGCATGTGCGGGATTTGTCATGGTTCGAATGTATCGACAATTGCAAGACTCGGTAAAGGTTTTGGGTAGCTCGGCCCGGATCGTAACGCTAACGAGATGTTGTGAGCCGAGCCACGGAATGTTTTCACGTACCCTTGTTCCCATGAGCGCACCAACAGGATCCAGCCGAAACCCACTTCCGCAACTTCGCCGTTTTGGTATTTGGCGCAAGAACGGCTCGGGCCGCGACACAGCAGATGCCAGACTGTTGGAGACACCTCGCAGCAGCGACTTCACCCACACTGATCCGTGGCGGGTCATGCGCATTCAAAGCGAATTCGTCCAGGGCTTCGACGCCCTGGCTGACATTGGCCCTGCCATCAGCGTGTTCGGTTCGGCACGCACCAAACCCGAATCGCCCTACTACGCAGTGGGTGTTGAAGTGGGCCGGCGCCTGGCAGAGGCCGGGGTGGGAGTCATCACCGGTGGCGGGCCGGGGTCCATGGAGGCAGCCAACCGTGGCGCATCGGAGGCCGGCGGACTCTCCATTGGTCTGGGGATTGAGCTGCCCTTTGAATCAGGCATGAACGCGTGGGTTGGCCTGGGTGTTGACTTTAGGTACTTCTTTGCCCGCAAGACAATGTTCGTCAAGTACGCCCAAGGCTTTGTGGTGCTCCCCGGCGGTCTGGGCACCTTGGATGAGCTCTTCGAGGCCATGGTTTTGGTGCAGACATCCAAGGTGAGCCAGTTCCCCATCGTTCTGGTTGACAAGGCTTTTTGGGGTCCGCTGATGGACTGGATCAGGGATGTCATGGTGGTTCAGGGACTTGTTTCAACCCAGGACCTGGACATTGTTGCCCTGGTGGACACTGCCGAAGAAGCCGTGGAATTGGTGATGGCTGGAAAAGCCGGCGCGAAAGTTGCTGGACGAGGCTAGGGGCTTACGACACGAACGCTTAATGCAGCCCGGCATCTGGCACGATGGACTGGTGACTTACTTCCTAATTTTTCTTGCCGTGATGCTGGCTGCCGCGGTGGTGCTCTACGTTGTTGGCTTGAACAAGCCCGACGCCGGGTCAGCCGTGTATCAGGACGGCATGGCGGTCCCCGTGGCCAATCTGCCACCGGTGCTGCTGCCGGATGCGCCCGAGCCCGCTGACGTGGACAAATTGCGTTTTTCACTGGGCCTGCGCGGTTACCGCATGGACCAGGTTGATGAGGTTCTTGACCGGTTGCGTGATGAACTGGCAGCCAAGGATGTGCGCATCGCCGAACTTTTGACGTCCGACGCCGGTGCCCCGGCTCCCGCTGCTGGCGAGGGTGACGCCGTGGTTGCCGATGCAGCGGGCGTTGCCGGGCCCGCCGTCGTCGTCAAAGAGTTGGGCGAATCAGAGGTTTCAGCACTCCAGCAGACACCCGGCAACGGGTAGGTCTGATGGATCTTGTGAGCGGCACCGACGCAAAAGCTCGCTGCGCGTGGGCCGGGATTGAGCGTGATGAGCAATATCAGCAGTATCACGACACCGAATGGGGCAGGCCTGTCACGGGTGAGGCGGAACTCTTTGAGCGTCTGAGCCTTGAGGCCTTCCAGTCGGGTCTGAGCTGGCTGACCATCCTGCGAAAACGTGAATCCTTTAGGCGCGCGTTTGGCAACTTTGAGCCCGCAGTGGTGGCCGCCTTTGGCCAGGACGACATTGACAGGCTCATGGCGGATGCCTCCATTGTGCGCAATTTGATGAAGATCAATGCCACCATTGGGAACGCCCGCGCTTTGCTGGCCCTGCCGCAGGGCACAACGCTGTCCCAGCTTTTGGCCAGCCATGCCCCGGCTGCCGTCCGGGGCGCCGGCGAGCCCATTCCGGGTAAAACTGCCGAATCCCTGCAACTGGCCAAAGTCTTGAAGAAGCACGGCTTTGCGTTCGTGGGGCCAACCACCGCCTATGCCATGATGCAGGCCGTGGGGATTGTCAACGACCACCAGCCCGGCTGTTGGCTGGCAGCGCCGCTCGGCCGGGACCTCGCGCCCAGCGGTGAGGCGCCAGAATGGCCATGATGACTGTGCGTTCCTCCGCGGGCACATCCACAACCACCATCAACGATGAGCTCTACGCTCTGTTGCGCCGCTTCCTGTCCCCTTTGCGCCGGGCGCCCTGGTGGCTGAAGGTCACCTTGCTGTATGGGGCGGCCCGGCTGGTTTCCTTCGCCATCTTGCTGGGCGCCGCCTGGCATGCCGAGGCATCCCCGTGGGGCGGCAAGCAGCCCGACTACCTGACGTTCATCAACCGCTGGGATGCCGGCTGGTATGAGCGCATCTACGACGGCGGCTACCCCACCACCATTCCAAGGAACGAAGACGGTACGGCACAGCCCAACCAGTGGGCCTTTTATCCCGTCTTCCCCTTGCTGGCCCGTGCGCTGAGCAACGTGACGGGGCTGGCCTGGGCCCCTGCGGCCGCGGTGGTGGCAACCGTGGCGGGACTGGCAGCGGCCTTGATGATCTATGTTTTGTTCAGGCATTTCGCATCGCCCTCAACAGCCCTCTGGGGAGTGGCATTCTTTGCCATGTTCCCGATTTCCCCGGTGCTGCAGGTTCCCTACGCCGAATCGTTGGGTACGTTTTTCCTGGCCGCCGCGCTGTACCTGCTGATTAAACGCAACTACTGGGCGGCCATGCCGGTGGTGATGCTCATGTGCCTGTCCCGTCCGGCAGGTGCGCCGTTTGCCGCCGTCGTGGGTATCCATCTGTTGCTCCGGCTCTGGCACCGCAAGACCGATCCCTTCCCGGCCAAGGAAATGCTCAGCGGGGCACTGCTGGCGTTGGTGAGCCTGGTGATGGCGTTCTCCTGGATTTTCATTGCCTGGTGGTGGACAGGGGACCGGAGTGCCTACACGGACACCGAGACCGCCTGGCGCGGCGAAGACCTGGTGCTCTTCAAGCCCTGGTTCGACGCCAGCGTGGACCTAGTTGGCCCGTTCTGGGGCCCTCTGCTGCCGCTGCTGCTGGTGGCATTGGCCGCCCTGTTCCTGAATTCGAGGGCCGTGCGGGCCATCGGCGTGGACCTGCGGATTTGGTGCGGCATGTACCTGCTGTACCTCATGGCCGTGCTGCACCCGCAGTCCAGCACGTTCAGGATGATGCTGCCCCTGTTCCCGCTGGCCCTGGCGGCAGCGTTCATCTCCACCTCCAAGGCCTACCGCTGGAGTGTCCTGGTCATGTTTGGCGTGCTGCAGATTGTCTGGGTGGTGTGGTTGTGGCAGTTCGCCGCCATCAGCACCGGACAGGCATGGCCGCCGTAAAGCACTAGGCTTGCAGGTAGCACTTGTCAACAGGGATGGCACCGATTAACACCCCAGTGAGCAAGTGCGGAATAATGATTGTGAGCGATACAACACAAACGCTTTGCTAGGGAAATCCCAGCAAATGCGGGTTTGTACTACGAAAAGGGGAACTTCTGATGGCTGCCATGAAACCTAGAACCGGCGACGGTCCAATGGAAGTAACAAAAGAAGGTCGGAGCTTGATCCTGCGACTGCCGCTGGAAGGTGGCGGACGGCTCGTAGTGGAGATGAACGCAGACGAGGCAGTCAGCCTTAAGGAATGCCTTGTGGGCGTTACCGAATAGTTTTTAGCTCCACTAAGAATTACCCGGCGGGGCAGCGGAAGCTGCCCCGCCGGATTGTTTTAAAGGATTGTTAGCGCTTGACCGCGAGCAGCAGGCCGTCGCCTGTGGGCAGCATGGCGGAGATCAGCGATTCATTCTCGCGGATCGTTTTGCCGACTTTGCGGAGAATTACCGTGCTGGTTTCCCGTATGGCCGGATCGGAGACACGGTCCTTGTCCAATGCATCATTGATGATCAGCAGGCCCCCTGATTTCAGCAACCTGATGGCTTGGTTCACGTATTCGGGGAAACTGGGCTTGTCGGCGTCAATAAAAACCAGGTCGTAGGCGCCGTCGGTCAGGCGCGGTAAAACATCCTGGCCACGTCCGGAAATGGTGCGGGTGCGGTTTGCGGGGGACCCTGATTCGGCAAACGCCTCACGGGCCGCCTTCAAATGGTCAACATCGGGATCAATGGTGGTCAGCACCGCCCGCGGCCCAAGCCCGCGCAGCAGGGCAACACCTGAGACACCGGCTCCTGTGCCCACCTCAACCACTGTTTGTGCCTTGGAGGTTGCCGCCAGTACCGTCAAGGTGGCCGCCACGCCGGGGCTGACAGGGAACAAACCCAGCTCGTGCGAGCGTTCGCGGGCGCGTCGCAGGACAATATCTTCCACGGGCAGGCCCTCTGCGTAGGACCAGCTGGTGGATTTATCGGCACTCATGGGTGGTATTTCCTAAACTGTTGCGGTATCTAGCTCTAGCCTACTGCCTAACCCCACGGCACAATCCCCGTAACTCTTCAGCAAAATGTCAGCTTTGTTTGACACACTGTGGGGACTATCAGGGAAACCTTCCCGTAGCGTAGATTCCCCGCATCAGGGGATGTAGCCAATGAAGCGAGGTGCAGCGATGAGTTCAGCCACCACCCCCGTGCTCCGTCCCGCTGTTGCAGCCCAGGATCAGACCGGGCCGGCAGCGCACTGGGTTACGCCGTCATGGGATGAGGTGGTCACAAATCACTCCGCCAAGGTCTTCCGGCTCGCATACCGCCTGACAGGCAACAAGCACGACGCCGAGGACCTCACCCAGGAAGTTTTTGTGCGCGTCTTCAAATCCCTGGACAAGTTCAAGCCGGGCACCCTCGATGGCTGGCTGCACAGGATCACCACCAACCTCTTCCTTGATACGGCCCGCCGCAAGCAGCGCATACGCTTCGACACGTTGTCCGATGATGCCGCGGCACGCCTGGCCGGCACGGACCCGGGCCCGGAACGGACCTTCGAGTTCAACAACTTGGACAGGGATATTGCCGCCGCACTGGAGGCCCTGCCGCCAGACTTCCGTGCCGCCGTCGTCCTTTGTGACATGGAGGGCCTCTCCTATGACGAGGTGGCGCACGCCCTAAACATTAAGTTGGGCACTGTGCGATCGCGCATTCATCGCGGACGGGCCATGCTGCGTGAATCCTTGGCCGACCGTGCGCCCGGCCGCGAGACGGATGTGCGCCCAACGCGAAAGACCAGATTGTCGCTGCCGCGCATGATGGGGGCACGCTAGAATCATTTCAGCCAAACCCCGGCTGTCCGTCCGCAAATTGCGAAGCTAAAACTTCCAAGCGTTACCGCTAGGAATCGTTGCTTTCAGTGTTGAGAGGGTAATCTTCCTAACGTGTTTGGTATCAATACCCCTGAGCTGATCCTTATTGTCCTCGTGGCAGTTTTGGTGATTGGCCCCACCCGGCTCCCCGGTTACGTGGAGAAGCTGAAGAACCTCATCCGCGAGGTGCGCAAGATGGCTTCCGGCGCGCGCGAAACCATCAAGGAAGAAGCAGGGGTAGACATTGACGACATCGATTGGAAGAAGCTCGATCCCCGTCAATACGATCCGCGCCGCATTATCCGCGAAGCCCTGATTGACGACGACGAACTGGATCAGCTCAAGTCGCTCAAGACAGCCCCCTCCGCAGCCCTGGCGGCCATGTTGGGCAAGGACAGCGACAGCAAAGTTTATCCGGCCGCAGATGAGCCGGTAATTGAACGCCTGGCCGCAGACCAGCTTGCCCCGTTCGACGTCGAAGCCACCTGACGCTCGCTCACTTACCCTACGTGCCAGCCTTGAGTGAGAGAGTTTTTCTCATTCATGTTTGGTGGGGCAGGAGGAGATAATTATTCATGGATATTCCCCAGAGGCCTTCCCGTCATGCGCATTTCTTGCCGGCGGAGCG
>NZ_PPXB01000021.1:0-52976 GCF_002909415.1 Arthrobacter glacialis
CGCTCCGCCGGCAAGAAATGCGCATGACGGGAAGGCCTCTGGGGAATATCCATGAATAATTATCTCCTCCTGCCCCACCAAACATGAATGAGAAAAACTCTCTCACTCAAGGCTGGCACGTAGGGGAAGAGGGGCACTTTTCGCGAACGCTCCTGCAGTCTGTGAGCGAGCGTTCGCGAAAAGTGCCCCGTATCTGAAGGAGCGTTGTGTGTGGAGCGTTGTGAGCGGGTCAGCCCAGGGTGTTCAGCGCCTGCTCCAGGTCTGCAATGAGGTCGGCAACGTCCTCAATGCCCACCGACAACCGGATCAAATTGACCGGTACGGCCAGCTCGGTCCCCTTGACGGAGGCGTGCGTCATCTCCGAGGGGTAGTTCATGAGCGATTCAATCCCGCCCAAAGACTCGGCCAGGGTGAACAGGTGCGTTGACTCGGCAACCTTGCGTGCCGCCGCCTCGCCGCCCTTGAACTGAACGGAGATCATGCCGCCAAAGCCGCGCATCTGCTTCGCCGCCAACGAATGGCCTGGATGATCCGGCAGGCCGGGGTACAGCACACGCTCCACTTCGGGCCGGGTAAGCAGCCATTCGGCAATGGCCTGGGCGTTGGTGCAGTGCCTGTCCATGCGCACCCCCAGCGTCTTAAGCCCGCGCGTGGTCAGCCACGCCTCCATGGGGGCTGACACGGCGCCCACGGCGAACTGCACAAAGCCGATTTTCTCGGCTGCCTCCGGGTCGGAGAGCACAATGGCCCCACCGGAGGCATCGGAGTGCCCGCCAATGTACTTGGTGGTGGAATGCACCACCACATCCGCGCCCAGGGCCAGCGGGTTTTGCAGGTACGGGGAGGCGAAGGTGTTGTCGACCACCAGCAGCGCCCCGGCGGCATGTGCCACCTCGGCGAGCGCGGCAATGTCAGTAATCTTCATCATGGGGTTCGACGGCGTCTCCACCCACACCATCTTCGTCTTGCCTTCCGGACCACCGGCGGCTACAGCGGCAGCCAGCACGCCGGCGTCGGACATGTCCACGGCAGCGTTGCTGATGCCCCACACCGACAGGACCCGGTTGATGAGCCGGTACGTGCCACCATAAACGTCGTTGCCCATGATGATGTGATCGCCCGGAAGCAACAGGGCACGGATCAAGGCGTCCTCCGCGGCAAGACCCGAGGCGAAGCTGAACGCGAACTCGCCACCCTCCAGCGCCGCAAGCTGGGTCTGGAGCGAATCAC
The DNA here is from genome assembly GCF_002909415.1 of Arthrobacter glacialis. Classification (NCBI taxonomy): domain Bacteria; kingdom Bacillati; phylum Actinomycetota; class Actinomycetes; order Micrococcales; family Micrococcaceae; genus Arthrobacter; species Arthrobacter glacialis. Next base: position 1,231 of record NZ_PPXB01000021.1, read on the forward strand.
GGGTGGGGTTGGTGCCGCGGCCGTACTCGTAGCCGTTGCGCAGCTGGCCAATGCCGTCCTGGGCGAACGTGGTGGTCTGGTACAGCGGCACAATGACGGAACCCGTGGTGGGATCCGGGGTCTGGCCGGCATGAACCGCGCGGGTGTTGAATCCTTCAGTCATGGTGTCTCCTAGCGTGGTGGAAAGTCAGTCGTTGAGATAGTTCAGCAGGTCGTGGCGCGTCAACACGCCCACGGGCGCACCAACAAACGTCACCATGAGGGCGTCCACGTCCTGCAGTTTGGCACGCGCCGCGGCGATGGGTTCCAAGGAGCCGATGATGGGCAGCGGGGGCTGCATGTGTTCGGTGATCTTGTCCGTCAGCTTAGCTTCGTGGCGGAAAAGCTTGCCGGTGAGGGTGCGCTCATCCACCGAACCAATCACCTCGCCCATGACCACCGGCGGTTCAGCGGACAGCACGGGAATCTGCGAGACGCCGTATTCTGCCATCAGGTTGATGACGTCGCGGACGGTCTCGTTCGGGTGGATGTGGACCAGGTCCGGCAGCTGCCCCGTCTTGGCCTTGAGCAGTTCCCCAATGGCTGGCTCATCCGTGGCCTTCAAGAAGCCGTACGACTGCATCCACTTGTCATCAAAGATCTTCGCCAGATACCCGCGGCCGCTGTCCGGAAGCAGGACGACGACGACGGCCTCCTCACCCAGGTCCTTGGCCGCCGCCAGCGCGGCCACCACGGCCATGCCGGAGGATCCTCCCACCAGCAGGCCCTCCTCCCGGGCCAGGCGCCGGGTCATGGCGAAGCTGTCGTTGTCGCTCACGGCCATGACCTGGTGCGGCACCTTGGGGTCATAGGAGGGAGGCCAAATGTCCTCGCCCACGCCTTCAACAAGGTACGGCCGCCCGGTGCCACCCGAGTACACCGACCCTTCGGGGTCGGCACCAATGACCTGTACTTCGCCACCCTCGTCGGCGGGCCGGTCCTTGGAGACCTCCCGCAAGTAGCGGCCCGTGCCGGAGATGGTGCCGCCGGTGCCCACGCCGGCCACGAAGTGTGTGACCTTGCCTTCTGTGTCACGCCAGATTTCCGGGCCCGTTGTTTCGTAGTGGCTCAGCGGCCCGTTTTGGTTGGAAAACTGGTCGGGCTTGTAGGCGCCGGGGATTTCGGTCACCAACCGGTCGGAGACGCCGTAGTACGACTGCGGGCTGTCGGGTGCAACCGCTGTGGGCGTCACCACAACGTCCGCACCGTAGGCCCGCAGCACGGCACGTTTGTCCTCGCCCACCTTGTCGGGGACCACAAACACACAGTTGTAGCCGCGCTGCTGGGCCACCATGGCCATGGCCACGCCGGTGTTGCCGCTGGTGGGTTCCACCACGGTGCCGCCGGGCTGGATGAGGCCTGCTTTGGCAGCCTCGTCCAGCATCTTCACGGCGATGCGGTCCTTGGCGGATCCGCCGGGGTTCATGTACTCAAGTTTCACCAATATGGTTGCTTTGATGCCCTCGGTGACCTTGTTCAGTTTCACCAGCGGTGTGTTGCCGATCAGGTCCAGGACTGAATTCGCGTACTTCATGAGTCCAAACGTATCGGTAAGCGGCCGCCGTGACCACCGGGCATTACGCCGTGCTGGCGGCCCACAACACTGCCCCCTGCGCGCAGGGGCGTACGGGTATAGGATTCGGCCATGGAATACACTCAGGACATCATTGTCAACGTCCCGCGGCAGCGCTTCATTGAGCTGTTCGACAATGTCGAGAACATGCAGCAGTGGATGGATGGCCTTCTCTCCTTCGAGCCCCTGACAGGGGTGCCCGGCCAAGCCGGTGCCACCTCCAAGCTCACGTTCAAGCGCGGACGCGGCACCATGGAAATGGTGGAGACCATTGTGCGCAGGGAACTGCCGGACCATTTTGACGCCAACTACGACGCCAAGGGTGTGCACAATATCTGTGAGAATCAGTTCATTGAACTGGACGGCACAGCCACCAAGTGGGTGGCACACAACATCTTTGAGATGAAGGGTTTCATGAAGGTGGTTGGGCTGCTCTTTGGCGCCAGTTTCCCGAAGGAAAGCTACAAGTCCATGGAGGCGTTCAAGGCCTTTGCCGAGGCCAACGCCTAGAATCACGGGATGCTCTCCGCCACCGATCCCCTTCCCCTGCACCCGCAACGAATCCTGGTGGCCGGGGTTTCCGGCTCCGGCAAGACGTCACTGGCCGGGCGGTTGGGGCAGCTGCTGGAGGTTCCCCACACCGAGATCGATGCTCTGTTCCACGGACCAAACTGGACGGAGCGCACGGATTTCATGGCCGACGTCGACCATCTCAGCAGCGCGCCGGGCTGGGTCACGGAGTGGCAATACCGACAGGCGCGCCCCCTGCTGGCTGAACGTGCCGACACGCTGTTGTGGCTCGATTTCCCCATGCCGGTTTCCATGTGGCGGCTCATCCGGCGCACGGCCAGGCGGCGGCTGCGTCGCGAGGAACTGTGGAATGGCAACTTTGAGGGGCCCCTGTGGACACTTTTCACCGACCGCGACCACATCATCCGGTGGGGCTGGCAAACCCGAAACAAGCTCAAGGCTGCCATCCCGGTTTTGGCGCAATCTCAGCCACATCTGCAGGTTGTCCGTTTGCACTCACCCCGCGAGGTGGAGCACTGGGTGAAGAACCTTCGCCACGCCCTCGCAGCTGGCTGGTAGCCTCAAGCCATGACTCCCGATGAGCTGGCCGATCTGGCCCACCTGCGCCGGGCACGGGACATGATCGATCGGGACTATGCCCTGCCCCTGGATGTGCCCACCATCGCTGCGAAGGCGTTGATGTCCCCAGCCCACTTCTCCCGAAAATTCAAGGAAGCCTACGGCGAAACGCCCTACAGCTACCTGATGACCCGCCGCATTGAACGGGCCGCGGCATTGCTGCGCGGCGGGATGTCGGTGACGGATGCGTGCATGAGTGTGGGAGCCACGTCGCTGGGATCCTTCAGTTCACGGTTTACCGAGATCATGGGCGAGACACCCAGCAGCTACGGAGCCAGGAAGCACACCGCCATTGAGGCCATGCCACCATGCTTTGCCAAAGGCACCACCCGCCCAGCCAGGGTAAGTCGCACCTAGGCCAGCGTCCGGAAAAGTCGAGCAGGAATGGAGAAGCAGACCAGGGTGCTTAGGGATAGTTTCTACTTATGGCTATTTCACTTCAGTACACAAACATCACCGTCAACGACGCCGAGGAATCAATCGCCTTCTACCGCGATGCCCTTGGCCTAAGCGTCAGCAACGACGTCAAGTCCGGCGAATTCCGCTGGGTCACGCTCAGCACGGACACCCAGCCTGGTCTGGGGATCGTCATCTCCGAACCCCATGCCGGGCGCTCCAAGGCCGACGGCGACGCCCTGCAGGAGCTGCTCATCAAGGGCATGCTCCCCATGCTCGTGTTCAGCACCGACGATTTGGACGCAACCTTTGAGCAGGCCACGGCCGCTGGTGCCGAGGTTCTCGAGGAACCCAAGGATCAGCCCTGGGGCCCACGGGACTGCGCGTTCCGCGATCCCTCGGGGAACATGGTGCGCGTCTCACAGGCCTAGCCCACCTGGTCCATTTCACCCGCCGCGCCCGTCCCCGCTTTTCGCGCCCGTCCCAACGGGCGCGAAAGCAGGGGACGGGCGCGGCGGGTCGCTGTGGGGCTGTGGATAACCGCTCCGGGTTTTCCACAATTTCCGGATTGCCCCTTACCTCCGTGCCGGCCCGCTGGAACGCTTGACTCCATGAAGCCACCACGCCTGATTCTCCCCTCCGACATGGAATTGCAGGGCCTGGATTCCCGGCTCCTGGCCAAGCTCAAAAGACAGGGGCGCCTGGCATGTGTCCGCCGCGGCGTCTATATGGAAGCCGCCGAGTGGAACGCCATGGGCCCTGCGACACAATACGGCCAGCAGGCGGCGGCATTTCAAACGCGGTCGCGGCGTCCACCGGTCTTCTGCCACGCCACGGCGGCGCTCGTGTGGGGCTTGTGGCTCGTGGGCAATCCCCAGCGGATACATGTCATCACTGAGTCGAAGGCAGGGGGCCGCAGCCGTGACGACATCAGCCGGCATGTTGGCTCACTGGGCGAAGGCGTTGTCCAGTGCGGAGGCCTCCTGTTTACCGACAAGCTGACCACCACCATGCAACTCATCACCGGGTTGTCCTTTGAACTCGCCGTGGCAATCTGCGATTCCAGTCTTCACCGCCCCATGAGGCACAAAGCCGAAAACACTTTCACACCGGCAGGCACCCCAGCCGGCATCCCTGAACCATCGTGGAACAACGACCAGCCCCAGGGCCCGCCCCTGAAAAAGTCAGAGCTGATGAGCGCTGCGGAGCAGCTCCCCTCGCAGGCCGCCCGGAATCGCGCCATGGCAGTGATTGAATTTGCGTCCGGGCTCTCCGGCTCCGCGGGTGAATCCCTGAGCCGGGTCAGGATGAATCAGCTGGGTTTCACCACCCCGGAGCTGCAACGCAAGTTCGTGCTCCGCGACGGCAGCGACGCATTCGTCGATTTCTGGTTCGGGGAGCAGTGCAAGGCCGGGGAATTTGATGGCCGGGGCAAGTACCTGCGTAGTGACTGGAGCGGGGGAACTCCCGTTGCGGACCGAATCCTGAAGGAAAAGGACCGCGAGGACCAAATTCGTGCGCAGGGTGTTGGGTTCTTTCGATGGACCTGGGCCGAAATGATGAACCTGCGCGGCTTCGAACGGCTGCTCCGCCAGGCCGGGATACCGCAAAAATAGCCCGCTCCAACGAGCACCGCGCCCGTCCCCGCTTTTCGCGCCCGTTGGGACGGGCGCGAAAAGCGGGGACGGGCGCGGTGGCGTGGGCAGCCGGTGCGAGTGGGACCAGTGGGGGCTAGATCAGGCCGTCCGAGAGGTGGTTCGGGGTGCCGAAGCGGTGCGCCGTGATGCTGACTGCCTGCTCATGCAGGAACGGCAGCATCTCAACGCGGCCAGCCTCGGTGACCTCGCCAGCGTAGATGGCCAGATCCGGACGTCCGCCGGTTGCTTCGTAGACAGCACTGGTGTCGCCGCCAATCAGCCGGATGCGGCCGGCACCGAACGCGCGGGCGGTACCCAGCCATTCGGCGTCGGACTCCACGGTGACGTTGATGCGCAGGCTCAGCAACAGGGCCTGCACCGAGGTGGGAAGTGCGACGCCGGAGGAGGCTTCCGGTGTTGCTCCGGCGGTGATGCCTGCCGCAAGAACGCGGATCAACTTGGCAACGGGCTCACTCTCAGCCAGGCGCACCAGCGGGTTCAGCGGCAGGTAGCGGAACACATTGCGCTCGGCGGAGAGCCCCGAAACATCCTTGACCACACCAAACTCGTCAGCCCATGCGGCGGCGTCGCTGTGCAGCGAGCGCAGCAGGAATGCCTGCTCCGCAGCTGTCAACTCGGTGGCAGCAGCAATCATCTTGGCGGCGGGGTCACCCAGCGGCTCGGTGGCCGTGGATTCGGCGGTTTCCCACGAGCCCAACCCCATGAGGTAGTTGGGTCCGCCCGCCTTGGTGCCGGCACCCACTGCCGACTTCTTCCAGCCGCCGAACGGCTGGCGCTGAACAATGGCACCGGTAATGCCGCGGTTGACGTACAGGTTTCCGGCCTGGACGGTGTCCAGCCAGAGGCCAATCTCCGCGGAATCCAAGGAATGCAGGCCGGAGGTGAGGCCGTAGTCGATCGCATTGACCATGGCAATGGCCTCCTCGAGCGTGTCTGCCTGCATGACGCCCAGCACGGGGCCAAAGAACTCGGTCAGGTGGAAGGTGGAGCCCGCGGCAACGCCCGTGCGAACACCCGGGGACCAGAGCCGTCCGGTGGAATCGAGCTGCTGGGGCTCGATGGCCCAGCTTTCGCCGCTGTCCAGGGTGGTCAGGGCTCCCAAGAGCTTGCCGGCGGCCGGTTCAATGACCGGGCCCATCTGCGTGGTGGCCGTCTCCGGGTAGCCAACGCTCAGGCTGGAGGCGGCATCGATCAGCTGGTTGCGGAAACGGGCTGACTTCGCCACCGACCCCACCATGATGACCAGCGATGCGGCGGAGCACTTCTGGCCGGCGTGGCCAAACGCGGACTGGACCACGTCCTTCGCAGCCAGGTCAAGATCTGCGCTGGGGGTGACGATGATGGCATTCTTGCCGGACGTCTCGGCCAGCAGTGGAAGATCAGTGCGGAAGCTGCGGAACAGTTCTGCTGTCTCGTAGCCGCCGGTAAGAATCACACGGTCCACGGCCGGGTGGCCCACCAGTGCCTTGCCCAGCTCGTTCTCACCGAGCTGGACCAGCGCCAGCACCTCGCGGGGAACACCGGCTTCCCACAATGCTGCCACCATGAGTGAGCCGCTGCGCTGGGCTTGCGGTGCAGGCTTGATGACGACGGCGGAGCCAGCGGCCAGTGCGGACAGCGTTGAGCCGGCAGGGATGGCGACCGGGAAGTTCCACGGCGGGGTCACCACTGTGAGCTTCGCTGGGACGAACGCTGCGCCGTCGACAGTTTCCAAATCTTTGGCGCGCTCGGCGTAGTAATGGGCAAAGTCGATGGCTTCGCTGATCTCCGGGTCGGACTGGTCCAGTGTCTTGCCGGTTTCGGCGGCCATAACCTCCATGAACTCGGCGCGGCGGGACTCCATCACGTCGCCTGCACGGTGCAAGATGGCCGCACGCTCGGCGCCACTCAGCGCTCCCCACGCAGCAGCGGAGGCGACGGCGGTGTCCACAATGCTGTTCAACTCATCCAGTTCGGTGACAGTGGTGGCCGCGACAATGTCGTTGGCCAGCACGGAGCCGGGGATGCGGGCCAGAATGTCCTTGCCCCAGGCGTGGTTGGCCACCAGTGACGGATCGGTGTCCGGGGTGTTGGCGAAGGAATCCGCGGGCGCTGCAACGGCGGGCTGATTGCGGTCCTGGACACGGTTGGTGGGCGGCACAGTGGTGTCCAGGTCCGCCAGGGAGGCTAGGAAGCGCTGCTGTTCGCGCTGGAACAATGCCTCATTCTCGGAGAGTTCAAACACGGCTGACATGAAGTTGTCCTGGCTGGCACCTTCCTCCAAACGGCGAATCAGGTACGCGATGGCAACGTCGAACTCGCCCGGGTGGACCACGGGTGTGTACAGCAGCAGTGAGCCAACATCTTTGCGGACGGCCTCGGCCTGGCCGGTGGCCATGCCCAGCAGCATCTCAAATTCCAGCTGGCCGGAGGTGGTGTCGATGCCGCGCTGCTTGGCCAGCAGCCAGGCGTGGGCAACGTCGAAGAGGTTGTGGCCGGCCACGCCGACGTGGACGGCGTCAATGTGCTCGGGGGTCAGCGCGTAGTTCACCATGCGCTTGTAGTTGGTGTCCGAATCCTGCTTGCTGCCCCAGGTGGCCAGCGGCCAGCCGAAGACTGACGCCTGCACCTGTTCCATGGGCAGGTTGGCGCCCTTGACGATGCGCACCTTAACGGCGGCGCCACCTTCGGCGCGGCGCCGCGTGGCCCATTCGGTTAGGTCGATCATGGCCGCGAGGGTGTCCGGCAGGTAGGCCTGGAGCACAATGCCGGCCTCCAGGTTCCTGAACTCCGGCTTGTCCAAGATGCGCTTGAACACGGCGATGGTCATGGTGAGATCCTTGTACTCCTCCATGTCCAGGTTGATGAACTTGGCCTTGGGAAAGGAGTTGGCCAGCGTATACAGCGGGGTGAGCTTCTCAACGATGTGGTCAACGGCGTCGTCGAAGGCCCACGGCGAGTGGGGTGCCACGGTGGAGGATTCCTTGATGGAGACATAGTCGACGTCGTCCCGCGCCAACAGATTCAGGGTTCCCTCAAGGCGGCGGGCGGCTTCGTTCTCACCCAGGACCGCCTCACCGAGGAGGTTGATGTTCAGGTCCACGCCACCCTTGCGGATCTTGGCGATGGCCGGGCCCAGCTTGGCATCGGTGGCGTCCACAATCAAGTGGCCCACCATGTCCCGGAGCACCCTGCGGGCAATCGGGATGACGATGCCCGGCAGGATCGGGGCCATCATGCCGCCGATCCGGACGGCGCCGCGCATGTACCACGGCAGAAACGCCGGAACCTTGGGGGCCAGGATGGCAAGGTTGCGGGCGGCAACCGCCAGGTCCTCGGGACGAATCACGCCATCAACAAAACCCACGGTGAAGTCCAGGCCATTGGGGTCCTTCAGGACGCCGGCAAGGCGCTGGGCCGAGACATCCGCCGGGAACGTGGCGGCCTCGGTGAGCCAATGCCGGACAAGGGCGATGGTTTCCTGGGCAAGATCATTGCTGGGAACCGGAATGTTTGCGGAAGTGGCCGCGGTGACGGAACTAGTCATAGTTGCTGATGCATTCATTTCTGCTGGCTCTATTGGGGGTTGGGGAATTCGATTCTAATGACCAGTATGAGACCTTTGTTCAATAAGAAAAAGTGGTGATTTATGATGAATATTAGTCATTTCTACTAACTCTTTGGGAGGCGCCCATGCTGGACGTCAAACGCCTGCGATTGCTGCGGGAACTGCAGCTTCGCGGGACCTTGGCCGACGTGGCCGCGACCTTGCAATACAGCCCCTCTGCCGTGTCCCAACAGTTGGCACTGTTGGAGAAGGAGGTAGGCGTAAAGCTCCTGCTCAAAGTGGGCCGGCGTGTGCAGCTCACGCCCCAAGCCGAGATCTTGGTGGAACACACCACTGAGCTTTTGGAGACCTTGGAACGGGCGGAGGCAGACATGTCCGCCTCCTTGACCACCGTGACCGGCACAGTGAAGCTGGCCGTGTTTCAATCGGCGGCCCTGGCACTGTTGCCGGACTTACTCACTGCCATGGCGGCGGCCCACCCCGATGTGCGGATTGAGATGGTGCAACGCGAACCCGAAACGGCACTGTACGAGACGTGGGCCCGGGACTTTGATCTGGTCGTGGCCGAACAGTATCCCGGCCATGCCGCTCCCCTGCATCCGGGGCTGGACAGGATCACCCTCACCACCGACGCCATCCGGCTGGCAGTTCCCACTGCCGGCGTGGCTGGCGGCATGACCCGGCTGCGCACGGAGCCCATCACAGACCTTGAGGACACGGCCAACCTGCCCTGGGTCATGGAACCGCGCGGCGCGGCATCGCGCCACTGGGCCGAACAGGCGTGCCGGCAGGCAGGTTTTGAGCCGGATGTGCGCTTTGAAACGGCCGATCTGCAGGCCCAAGTCAGGCTCATTGAATCCGGCAACGCCGTGGGGCTGATGCCGGACCTCATGTGGACCGGGCGACCTCCCGCCCTCACGCTGATCGACTTGCCCGGACTCCCCCGGCGCACAGTCTTCACCTCGGCGCGACGGGCCAGCCGCCGTCGTCCGGCCATTTTGGCGTGCCGGGAAATCCTGGCGCAGACGGCACAGTCGCTCACCATCTAGCTTCTCCAGGAGGTCCGACGGCGGATGGCCGGGTTCGTTAGGCCAGCTCGGCGATGATGGGACCCAGCAGGCGGCGCAATTGTTCGGCATCCCTCCGCGCCGACTCGCTCAGAAGCACCCGATTTGGTCCTGCCCGATGAAGCCAGAAACCGGCAACGGGCAGGATCAGCACGTCCAGTTCAAAGGGTGCCGCCTTGTTTCCGCGGTTCTTTTCGATCGACTGCACCAAGGAAGTCATCATCATGCCGTGGGCCCTGAGGTTGGCGTGGAATGCCGGTGCACGATCCGCCAACGACATGTACTCGATGCCTGCGTTGCTGGGCATATCCAGATGATCGGCCAATAAATCGGAGAACCAGAGTACCCATTCATCGGCGAGGGCGACGTCGGTGAGTGGACCAGTGACAGGAATGCGCTCAGCAACTTCTGGCACCACGGGTGGGACAAAGAACGGTTTGGTGGCAGGCAATCCCAGCGAGTCTCAAAGGTGAAGTGCCACCGTCAGCGGCCAAAAGAGGCCCTCGCTCATACGCCAGCTCCGCGTTCTCGCAAACTGCATCGCGCCCCCTAGTGTGTGCCCTCACCCTACGTCTGTCCGCCGAGCGTGGCTACGACCAGCGGCGCACAGCCCACTTCTCGGCCAGGCCCAACAGAGCGTCGGTGGCTTTTCCGAGAATGGCCAACAGCACAATGGCCAGCAGCAATCTGTCGGTGCGGCCGTTGTTTTGCGAATCCGTCAGCAGGAATCCGAGCCCCATGGAGGAGGCGATCAGTTCCGCTGCCACGAGGAACAGCCACGCTTGGGCGAGCGCCAGGCGCAGGCCGGAGAAGATGGCCGGAACCACTGCCGGTAGCTGAACAGTGGTCAGTAATTTGAGGCCCTTCAAGCCAAAGGCCCGGGCTGCCTCAACCAGATTTTTATCCACGTGGCGCAATGCCAAGGAAACCGTGGTGAACACAGGAAAGAACGCACCAATGACTATCAGCGTGACCTTTGAATCTTCGCCGATCTTCATCCACAGGATCAGCAGCGGCACCCACGCCAGTGAGGGGACGGCACGCAGCGCCCCGATCGTGGGTCCCAGTAACACGTCAGCCGCTTTGGAAAGCCCTACGAGAGCCCCCAGCGATAAGCCCAGGACTGCGCCGATGAGGAAGCCGATCAACACCCGTTGGGTCGAGATGGCCACGTGGTTGAATAATTCATTGCGCCCGATGAGCTCGGTTCCGGCGTCCAGTACTGCGCGGGGCGACGGCAGCTGGACCGGTGAAAACACCCCGGCAGCGGTGCTTAGCTGCCAGGCGAGCAGGATTAGGACAGGAAGAATCAGGCCCAGACCCAGCCTGGTCCACGAACGGGCGAAGATAGCAGAACCCGCCTTCGGCGAAGCTTTCGTTGCCGTGCTAGCCGCTGCGCCACTATGGACAGCCATCATGATTCCTTGATGGAGGCGGGATTGGCTTTCACGGCCAGAGAATCATCCAGGAGGGAGGACAGCGCGGTGTCCACCTCGGCCTGGGTCTTGACATCACCGAGCTCCACAAACGTGGGCCCAATCTTCGCCAGCACTGCCCGCTGCTTCTCGCCCGGGATGCCGGAGACATTAAGATTGCTGCGTTTAAGTATGACGGTGCTGGCAACTTCCGGCTTGAGTCCTGCGGCTGTAGCCAGGATCTGTGCTGTCTCTTCGGGGTTTTCCGCTGCCCAAATACGCGCCTTTTCATAGGCGTCCACCACGCTCTGCGCCAGTTCCGGCTTGTCCTTCAGGAATGACTCTGTGGCGTTCAGGAAACCGTAAGTATTAAACTCCAGGTTCCGGTAAAAGAGGGTTGCACCTTCTTGTTCGGCCGTGGCCATGATCGGGTCCAGACCTGCCCACGCATCAACGGAACCGTTCTCCAAGGCGGCCCGGCCATCGGCATGCTGGAGATTCTGCACTGTGACGTCATCTGTGCTCAGGCCGGCCGCCTCCAAAGCCTGGACCAGGAAGAAGTAGGGATCGGTGCCCTTGGTGGCAGCTACTGACTTGCCTTTGAGATCGGCTACCGAGGTGATGGCTGAGCCCTTGGCGGCAACCAGGGCAGCCCATTCGGGCTGGGAGTAGATGGAGATCGTTTTAATGGGCGATCCATTGGACCGGGCCAGCAGCGCGGCTGATCCTGCCGTGGAGCCGACGTCGATGGCTCCGGCGAGCAAAGCCTGATTGGCCTTGTTTGAACCGGCGGACTGCACCCATGTCACGGTGACGCCCTTGCTGGCCAGGGTTGCCTCCAGCCAGCCCTTTTCCTTGATGACAAGGCTCAGCGGGTTGTAGGTGGCAAAGTCGATGGTTAGTGTGCCGCCATCCTTGCCGGCGATGTCGGTGGCTGCATTCTCGCCGGCGCACCCCGCTAGGGCGAGTGCGGAGACGGCGGCAGCGACGCTGAGGAAGGAACGGCGGTTAAGGGTGGGAGAAAAAGGCATGGTGGTCCTCACGAAAGGTTGTGTTGATGAAAGGGTGTGGGAAAAGTGGCTAGTGGCCGTTGACGCCAAGGCTGGCCAGCAGTGAACTTCGAAGTCCGGCCAGCGCCGTTGATGCCCGGTCGCGGGGGCGGGGGCCCGGCACTTCCACGGTGCGCACAATGGTGGCCCCCGGAGCGCCGGTCCCGTCAGGGCCAAGCAAAATGATGTGGTCGGCGAGCTGAAGGGCCTCGTCGACATCATGGGTGACCAGCAAGACAGTGGTGGGCTCGGCCTGGTGTACGTCCAGCAGCAAATCCTGCATGGTGATCCGGGTCAGTGCATCCAATGCGCCGAAGGGCTCATCCAGCAGCAACACCCCGGGGTTTCGGGCCAGCGCCCTGGCCAGCGACGCCCGCTGGGCCATGCCGCCGGAGACCTCGCGCGGGCGGTGACCGGCAAATTCGGACAACCCCACCAGTCCGACGAGCCTTTCAACTACCTCGCGGGTGCGGGCGGCGTTGGCGCCGGCGGGGACGCCAATCGCCACGTTTCCGGCGATGGATTTCCATGGCAGCAGCCTGGGTTCTTGAAAGGCGACGGCGCAGCGCGAATCAATGCCGGACACGGCAGTGCCGTTAATAGTCACCGCGCCTGTGCTGGGCGTATCGAGCCCTGCCACGGCGCGCAGCAAAGTGGACTTCCCGCAGCCGGAGGGCCCCAATAACGCCACGATCTCCCCAGCTTGCACGTCGAAGGAAACCTCCCGAAGCACCGTGTGGGCACCGTGTCCAGTCCCAAAGGACCGGCCCAGGTTCTGAAAGGACACAGCCATGGCGGCAGTACCTTGCGGATCTGGCAGGGCGGAGGCCGTGGCAACGGACGGCGAAAGTAAAGCAGGCATGAGTGCACTCCATCGGTCCTGGCGGTAGCACCCTGCCGGCATTGATACCCGCACAGGGTGTCAACCAGGGTTGCTGCGGCGTCGTGGAGCCAGATCTCTCGGCCGCTCGGGATGGTCAACGTAAGACTAAGTCCTGCAGCAGGACCGGCAAAAATCGGGGCCGGTTCGGCAGTTCGCGAATCGTAACAATCCGAGCGCCCGGCCGGGGCCGCATTTGATGTCACACACCTGGTTGTCAGCCCGGTGTGCCACCATGGACCCATGACAGTCGCCGCAACCGCGGGGCCCACAATGGTTTGGGATGCCCACGGACCCTACTCCCTACACGGGACGTTGGGCATCATTGGTAGGGGCCCTGCCGATAAAACCATCCGGCTGGCCCCGGGCGCGGCCTGGCTGGCCTTCAACACCCCCTCCGGACCAGCAACTTTGGGCATCAACCAACAGGGCAACGAGCTGCACGCCCGGGCTTGGGGTCCCGGCGCGGACCACGCCCTGACGGGCGTCCCGGCGCTGCTGGGCACCCACGACGACTGGTCCCATTTTGATTCACCCGGCTTTGCCGCCACGCTCCCCCGCGCAGTGAGGGATGCCCGACGCCGGCACCAGGCAGTGCGGCTGCCCTCCACCGGGCGCATGGTTGACGCCCTGGTGCCTGCCATCTTGGAGCAAAAGGTCACATCCCTTGAGGCTCTTCGCAGCTACGCCGTCTTGTTGCGCAGATTCGGCACCGAGGCCCCGGGCGTTGGTGCTGACCCGGGTGTTCCGCACAATCTCCTGGTGGCCCCCACCCCCGCCCAATGGGCCGCGATTCCATCCTGGGAATGGCACAAGGCAGGTGTTGGACCACAGCGCTCGGCCACCATTGTGCGGATGCTGCGAGCGGCGTCGGGCTTGGAGCGTTTGGCGAAGCTGCCAGCAGCGGAAGCGGGCGCAAGGATGCAGAGCATCCCCGGCGTTGGGGTATGGACGGCGGCGGAAGTCACCCAGCGCACCCACGGTGACGCCGATCAGGTGGCCGTGGGCGACTACCACCTGGCCGCCTACGTGGGCTGGGCGCTGGCCGGGAAACCAGTGGACGATACTGGCATGCTGGAACTTTTGGAGCCCTGGCGCGGGCACCGGCAGCGGGTGGTGCGCATGTTGCAACTCAGTGGTTTCCGCAAGCCGATGTTCGGTCCGCGCATGACCATCCAAGACCACCGCGGGCACTGACGTGCTGGCCGGATGCGTTCACACTGCGGAACCGCTTCCGGGGCCGGCCCCGCCATCGCCTAGGCTGGTGGAATGAGTGAGATCATCAACCTACAGGCCACGTTCATCCCCAATGAGGGCGAATTCTTCCGCGTGAAGCTCGCCCTCGAGATCGCGATTGAGCAGGTCGTCGAAGAAACCGGCTGCATTCAGTATGAGATCACGGAGGAATCCGAGGAAAAGATTGTCCTGACTGAGCAGTGGGCGTCCGAGGCGGACCTGGAAAAGCACGGCAAGGGCATCGCCGTTCAGGACCTGAACGAATCCCTCAGCGCGCTGTTGGCGGAGCCGGTCAAGCTGGAACGCCACTAACAACGAATGACGCCAACGTCGAGGGGCCCGTCACCAGATGGTGACGGGCCCCTCGACGCCTGCGCGAAGAACTCTATTCGGCTGCACTACCTTCGGCCTGCTTGGCGGCCACGGCTGCGTGAACCTCGCTCATGTCCAGTGCCTTGACGGCCGTGATGACCTCATCCAGCTGGGTGCCGTTGAGCGCACCGGGCTGGGCAAAAACCAGCACCTTTTCCCTGAACGCCATCAGCGTGGGGATGGAGGTGATGTTTGCTTCGGCGGCGAGCTGTTGCTCGGCTTCCGTATCCACCTTGGCGAACACAATGCCGTCGTGCTTCTCGGAGGCAGCCTCATAGGTGGGCGCAAAGCGCACGCAGGGCTGGCACCAAGACGCCCAGAAGTCAACGATCACAATGTCATTGCCTTCAATGGTGGGACCAAAAGTTTCTGTGGTGATATCAACTGTAGCCATGCGTTAACCGTACGGGACGGGACAAAAGCATGGCTACAGTTTCGCTCAACGCGTGAGCGGGAATATCGGGATCAGACCCCGAGCGGTGCGTGCTCCGTCAGGAGCTTTCGTCCGGCAAAGATGACGACGGCGCTGATCAGAACAGCCGCTGCCGCAACATAAAAGGTGGCCGAGGCGTTGACGTGTTCGGCGATCTTGGCCGCCATGAATGGGGCCAGGGCGCCGCCCATCCAGCGGATGAAGTTGTAGCCGGCGCTGGCCACAGGGCGCGGGGAGTCCGAGACGGACATGGCCATTTCGGTGAACAAAGTGTTGTTGATACCCAGCAGCGCACCGGAGAGGACTGTCAGCACCACAACGGTGGTGACCGAGTGCCCGGCAGCCAGGGCGAGGCCGATGAGGATCACCATCAAGCCCAGCAGGGACCCGGTGAGTGCTCGGGTCGGCCCAAACCAGCGCTGAACCAGTGGCGCCACGAAGACCGAGAAGACGGCCACGGCAACGCCCCAGCCAAAGAATACGGCGCCGATCCCGTAGGCATCAAAGCCCAGGATGAAGGGCACAAAGGCCAAGATGGTGAAGAAGCCGTAGTTGTAGAACAAGGCGCTGCCGGCCGTGGTGCGCAGCCCCTTGTGGCCCAACGCCAACAGCGGGTCGCGCAGCCGGGTCTTGGTGGCAGGCAGCGGAGCCTTGGGCAACATGACAATAACCAAGATGAAGGCGATGGCCATGGCCGTTGCCGTGCCAAAGAACGGTGCACGCCATTGCCAGCCACCCAGCAGGGCACCCATGAGCGGGCCAAGGGACAAGCCCAAACCAAGGGCGGCCTCGTACAAAATGATCGCCGTGGCCGCGCCGCCGGAGGCAACCCCCACCATGACGGCCAAGGACGTGGCAACGAACAAAGCATTGCCCAGGCCCCACCCGGCGCGGAAGCCCACCAGTTCATCGACCGTGTTGGAGAATCCCGACAAGGCCGAGAAAACCACAATGATGCCCAGCCCAATCAGCAGCGTCTTCTTGCCGCCAATGCGTGAGGACACAAACCCGGTGATCAACATCGCGATGGCCGTCACCAGGAAGTAGCTGGTGAAAAGCAGGGACACCTCACTTGGGGTGGCGTCCAGGTTCTCGGCAATGGCCGGCAGAATGGGATCCACCAGACCAATGCCCATAAAAGCAAACACGGCCGCGAACGCCACCGCCCACACGGCCTTGGGTTGTTTCAGCATGGAACGTTTCTCGTTCGCCAACACGTCGTCAATCTGTTGGGCAGCCTTGGCTGCCGTTGTGCCTTGCACGGTTTCTCCTTGCTTCATGATGTTCTTGCGGCAGTACGTGCCATCGCTGTCAGCTGGCCAGTGCCTCGTTGAGTTTGGCAATGGCGGGAATCGCTTTGGCCACGGCCTGGAGCTCATCGGCGTCGAGAGTCTTCAGCGCCGTGGCCATCGTGGCGTTGCGGCGGGCATTGGCTTCAGCTAGGGCGCTGCGCCCGGCATCCGTGAGACCAACCAGGACCACGCGGGCGTCGGATTCATCAGCTTTGCGCTCCACCAGCCCCAAACTGCCCAGCTTGATGACCTGCTCGGTGGCACTGGGGACGCGGATGCCGGCGTTGCGGGCAATGGCTCCCACCCGCAGTGGTTGGGCGGCGATCATGTTCAAGGTGGCCACTTGGCCGGTACTCAATTCACCGTCCGCGTCAATGGAACGGACCAAATAGACGGCCTGGCGCAGAATGTCGCGATACCGGCGGGCCAAGTCATGAAGCTCAATGTCGTCCATAGTTAGGTAGCCTAACATATAGTTAGGGCACCTAACAGTCTCTTGTTGTGCAGCCAACCATTGGTGAGGCCTCCCACCTGCCCTGGCTCCGGCGTCGAACACCGGGGGCGAAACACTTCAAGGAAAGGTCGCCGGGAGGACACATGGTATTCACAGCCAATTCACCCGGCCCGTGGATACTGGCGTTATTGACTATAGAAAAGGAAGCAGCGATGACTTTCACTTCAGGAGACCCCATGACACGCCCCATCCACCACCGCGCATTCGTAGACCCCGAGAACCACGAAGTCTGGCCGGCACTGAACAAGAATCAGCCCGTAGCGCTGGTCAACGGCCGCGGCTGGCGCCTGTCCGGCCGCGTGGAGACGCTCAGCAGCGACCGCCAGTGCCTTTGGATCCAGCTCGACGCCGGCATGGGCCGCCAGCTGATCCACCACCAGGACGGCTTTGTGCTTGATGGCTACACCGACATCAACTGACGCCGAGCAAACAAAAAACGCCCGATTCCTCCATGGAATCGGGCGTTTTTCTTGCGGGTCTGGCCCTGGCCTTGACTGCCGGCTAGTCCTCGGGACCGATCATGGACACAAACTCCATTGCCTCGGCAGTACCAATGTCCGCATGGCTGCACAGGAGGCTGGCTGCGCCATCGAGATCCCCAGCCCGAGCCAGAGTACGGATGCGGGCGAAAATCTCTTCGTTCAGGCGCGTGCTGGCAACTTCACGAACCTCCTCGCCGCTCGTCACGATGGCACGGTAGCGGTACTTGCTAGCTGCCGCCGGAATGCCGACCACCTCCGCACTGGCCGCTTCCACGGCGGCAGACTCCTGGGGAGCTAGATCCTGCAGAGTGGCCGGCTGTGGGGCCGCGTTCATGATGTCTTCCACCGTCAGCGCTGCGTCCGCTTTTGCTGGTTCGGGGGACGGCTGGGGAAATTGCGCCAACGCGGCGATGGCAGCGACTGATTCAGCCAAGCCCAGGCGCGTGGCCTTGCGGTATTCCTTCACTGCGCTGAGTACTTGATTTTGGGCTATCAAGGAATAGACGGTTCGGTGCAGTTCCGGTGTGAGTCTGGCGCTGGCTTCCTCGGCGCCCTCCCGGGTGACCTCCGGGCCGCGGCGCAGCGGCTTCCCTGACTTGGATGCGGCGACCTTGGGTCCGCCAGCCTCGGCCGGAGTCTGGTGAACGGCCCGGCCACGACGCCCAATGAATCGGTTAGCAACAACCACGACGATGACAACGACCAGCACAATTATCAGGGGCACAACATATTCCATGCCTTAACTGTAGTTCCGCCAGCCACATCACAGGCACAGAACACAAAAAACCCGGAACCCCAGCGATTACTCGCGGTGGTTCCGGGTTTCCCGTTTGGTGGCAGATACTGGATTCGAACCAGTGAAGGCGTTGCCAGCTGATTTACAGTCAGCCCCCTTTGGCCGCTCGGGTAATCTGCCGTGGCCAGTCAAACCTCAACATCAGGTTCAACTTTCGCCCCCAACAAGTGGGAGCAGTAAAACTGTACTAGGGTTTTGCCGAAAAACCGAATCGAGAGCTTTTGCGGCCCCTTGGCCGCCGATATTGGGCCAGCAAAACAGCGCTTTCCGGGCATAAACGCGCTTTGTCCGCTCATGGGGTGTTGCCCAACCCCCTATAAGCGGACAAAGTACGTTTATGCGAAGATCCGCGGATTGGGCAGGCTTAGACGCCCGGCTGGATCCGCTTCACAAGCTGGTTTTCCAAGAACGCTGCCTGCGACGCGGTGATTTGACCTAGTTGCACGGCCCGGGCCATGTCTTCATGCACCCCGGCGATCCTCGAAGAGGCGGAGTTGGGCGGGGAACTGATGATGCTGCCCGAATTCAGGCCTGATGCTGACGCGCCAGCCAGCGCAGGGCCACTCAAAACTGTTACAGCGGCCAACGTTGCCGCCGCCACCGCAGTTCCTACAGCTGCTCCCACAGTTCTTTTGGCGGGCCGGGCTTTGGCACTGGCAACGTTCTCCCCTGCCACAGGCGGCAGGGGCTCGTTGTCAGGTGCTGACGCCGTGCGGTCCTTGCTGGTCATCGCTCCTCCTCATTGCTGGATGTCTCAACAACGTCAACTTTGCCAAGCGCAAATGTGCACGGGCCGTACAGATCCTAAGAACAAACTGTGAGCGCCCTCCCTAAACCTCGCTTCTCCCCAGCGGCTCCCACCGCTCGCAAGCTCGCGGCGGGACCCTCGCCGCCGTGGACCCGCACTTTGGGGCCCTCGGGCGCTACGCTTGTATTCAGATCAATCGCTCAAATTTCCACGTACATGGAGGAATCATGGCTAGTGAGTCAACATTCGACGTCGTCAGCAAGGTCGACAAACAAGAGGTCGCCAATGCGCTGCACCAGGCCCAGAAGGAAGTAGTCCAGCGCTACGACTTCAAGGGAGTCGGTGCTGAGATCGATTTCAGTGGCGAAAAGATCTTGATCAAGGCCAACTCTGAAGAGCGCGTCATGGCCGTCATGGACGTTTTCGAATCCAAGCTGATCAAGCGCGGCATCTCCTTGAAGTCCCTGGACGCCGGCGAACCCTACGCCTCTGGCAAGGAATACCGCCTCGAAGCCGAAATCGTTGAGGGGATTGCCCAGGACATCGCGAAGAAGATTAACAAGTTGATCCGTGATGAGGGTCCCAAGGGCGTCAAGTCCACCATCCAAGGCGATGAGCTTCGCGTGAGCTCCAAGAGCCGTGACGACCTTCAGGAAGTCATGGCGCTCCTGCGCAAGTTCGAGGACGCCGACCTGCAGTTCGTGAACATGCGCTGACCGCACAGCGCACCTAAAGCGCCTACCCGATGGATTTACCCACCACACAGTGGGCAACTATTCATCAGGTGGGCGCTTTTTTGCTCTTGCCTGCAGCTCGCGTGCGGGCATAGTCTTCCCTTGTCCCTAGCCAACAATGTGTATTTTGGAGCTGCCATGACTTCGCATGATTTCCCCGCCGGCGCACCGTGCTGGATTGACCTGATGACCTCGGATATGAGCCGTTCACGCGAGTTTTACACAGCGCTCTTCGGCTGGAATTACGAGGTGGGGGATGAAGAGAAGTACGGCGGCTACACCACGGCCTTCAAGGACGGCAAGAGCGTTGCCGGACTCATGCAGAGCCAGGACGGCGGCCAGGGCTACCCGGACGTGTGGAGCACCTACCTGCGCGTGGATGACATTGCCGCGTCCGTGTCGGCAGCCACCAACGCTGGCGCCATTTCCTACCTGGACCCCATGGACGTGCCGGAACAGGGAAAGATGGCCATGCTCGGCGATCCCAGCGGCGCCTCCGTGGGGCTGTGGGAATTTGGCGGCCACACAGGTTTTCAGGCCCACGAGGAAACCGGCGCCGCCGCCTGGCACGAACTGCACAGCAAGGACTACCCGGCCGCCGTGAGCTTCTACCGGGACGTTTTTGGCTTGCAGACCTCGGTCATGAGTGACACCCCCGAGTTCCGCTACACAAATCTGCTCGACGGCGAACAAGAGTTGGCTGGCATCATGGATGCCGCCGCGTTCCTGCCGGATGAAGTCCCCTCCAGCTGGCAGGTGTACTTCCAAACGGACGACGTCGACGCCACAGTAGCCTTGGCACTCACCCTGGGTGGCACGGTGATCAATGCGGCGGAGGACTCCCCGTACGGCAGGATTGCCGGGCTGAGTGACTGCACGGGCGCCATGTTCAAGCTAGTCCAGCCCCAGGCCTAGGCACCCAAACAAACTGACCCGCAGAAATCGACGTAAATATGCGTTCTTGATGCATTTTTCGTCGATTTCTGCGGGTCAGTTGTTTAGAGGCCCAGCTCCCCCAGTTTCTTCAGGGTCGTGGCGTCAAGCAGAACCAGGGCCGGCACGGTGCTGGTGGTCAGCCCCGTCCACTTTTGGTTGCTGCCGTCTGTTGTCTGGTACAGGATGGGCAGGCG
The DNA here is from genome assembly GCF_002909415.1 of Arthrobacter glacialis. Classification (NCBI taxonomy): domain Bacteria; kingdom Bacillati; phylum Actinomycetota; class Actinomycetes; order Micrococcales; family Micrococcaceae; genus Arthrobacter; species Arthrobacter glacialis. The sequence goes on from NZ_PPXB01000021.1 coordinate 21,741, forward strand.
GGTGGCCCTGTTCAGGTCCATGGAACGTCCCGGCGAAGCCACCGAGTTCAAGTGGCCGTCAGCCTGATACACCCATTGCTGAGACGCATTGGAGACGTCGCAGTTGCTGGGCCGACTCGGGTTGTTGCTGGTGATGCACAGATCCGGACGGGCCACACTGTGCACGGCACCGCGGGCATCCATGACCCACTTCTCATTGGCCGCGCCGGTGCATTCGGTGGCCACCGTTGCTGCCGCGGGAACACGGGCCTCCAGCGTCCCATCGGGGTTGGTGTAAAGCTTCAGGCAGTAACCTCCAGCTACCCCGCTGTTGCCAATGTCAACTTTGATGGCTGCGCCGGCAGGAACCACCGGGGTGGCCGGGGAGGCAGTGAGCGCTGAACTGCTGAGCAACTCCTTGAACCGGGTCTGTGTGGCGGTGGTGGCCATGGTGTCCTGGTAGTAGCGCACAAAGTTCTCAGCATTCTTCTTTGCCAACTCCATGCCGAGGATCTTCTCGGCAACAGTCTTGGCGGCCGGGCTCAAGAGGTTCAGGCTGCCCTTCCAAGTGGTCAAGGCCGCCTTTGAAGCGTGACCCAGCAAGGGGAACGTGCTGGTGGCCAGCGATTCCAGTTCCGTTTGCAGGGCCGGCAGTTCGGCGTCGCGCACGGCCGTGTATCCGGCATCCTGGCCAATGGTCACCGCAGAAGGCATGGCCGGCAAATCCGTGGCGATATCGATGCGGTTGCCGTACTGGCTGGTGACACCGTTTTGCTTGCAGGACAGCTGGGCACCCGTGGGCTTGTCGGCCTGGGCAATGTTGATGTTGAACTGCAGGGCGTTGCCCACGGGAACTCCACTGACGCCGCCGCTGAGCGCAAATGCCTTGGATGCCCCGCCAAGGAAGTCAACGTCCATCCAGCAAACCCGGGTGGCCGCCGGGGCGTCCTGAACCGGCGCCGGGTAGTTGAAGGCGTTGCCCCAGTTGGAGCGGAAGGCCGGGTACAGCACTGCCTTGGTTGAGTCGGCAGGCACATAGCCGCCCAGCAACGTCACCACGGGCACACCAACGGCGGTGGGGCGCAGCGAGTTGAACGCGGGGTTGGCAACCTTGGCGTCCACGTAGCTCTGCGTGGCTGCGTCCCAGTTGCGGTAGCCGCTGGGGTAGGCCAGGTCCGGGACCACCTTGGTCCATGATTCCTGAATCCTGTCCGCGCTGTAGCCGGTGTGAAGGGTGTAGTTCGAGTACTTGCTCTCAACCCAGCCGCCGGCCATGGCGTCCACCAGGTAGTTGTAGGCGCCACCAAAGGTCTGCTTGAACGGCAGGTTGTTGATGCTGACGCCGTCGGGCTGGAATGCACCCATGCGCAAATTGCTGCGCAAGGCGCCACGGTAGGCGTTGTATCCCCAGCCGGAATCGGCGTGGTGGGTGGCGTTGATGGTTGCTGCGTCCCCCGGCAGGGCTGAGTTCTGGCCGGGGTAGTGGCCCAGGCCGTACGAGTGGCCCAGCTCGTGGCTGAGTTCGTTGCCGCTGGAGGCGTAAATGGTGGCCATGCCGTTGCCGCCGGACAGGCCGTGTTCGGCACGCCCGTTGGCGTAGAGCCCGGCCGAGTGGTGGATGATCCGCTGGTTGTACAGGGACGGCTGCTGCTGGTTCATGGGCCCGGAGGTCTGGCCAAAGTTGGCAAGGTTGATGCCCGTTGAGACCTGCGCCTTGCCCACGTTTTCACGCATGTCCCCCGAGTAAACATCGCCGTTGGTCACGGAGGGATTTTCCGGCGTGTAGATGTTTCCGTTGGCCACGATGACCTTGTTCAGCTGCACGGTCTCGTACTTGGCCATGACCAGCTTGGACACCGGGATGGTCTGGAAATAGTCCGCCGCCGACTGCGCCGGCTTGTTGATGAACGCGTGGTCCCCATTCATGTTCGGGGTGGTCAGCATGCCCAATTCAATGTTGTTGATGACCAGCTCGGAAGGTGGGGCCATGGTGATGTTCGACGCCGGAAGGGTGCCGGTGCCGCCGTCGGCCGCGGTAAAGGTAAGTTCCAGCCCGGGGACAACCACATCCCAGGGCAGGTCCACGCTCCAAGCCCGCTTGGAGTACACCACAGCCGGGCGCCCGGCCGGGAAATTCGCATCGGTTTCGGGCAGGGCGTCGGGGGCATTCAGCACAAACACGCCCTTGGCGACGCCCTTGACGCTGGCTGCAACGCTCACGCTGCTGGTGGCCTGCGACGGGGTGAAGAGCAGCAGGGCCTGGCGCTGGGCCACAAGGTCCGGCATCTCCGTCGCGTCATTTCCGGCCGGATTGACCGTAAGGCTTTGGGCGAATTCCACCATGCCGGTCAGCGTGCCTGCGGAGAGGTCGTTGCGGATGGTCCGCGGTGCCCCGTCCTTGTCCACGTCGTGGAAGCCCAGTCCGCGGTCCGCGGGAGCTGCGTTGAGGTATCCGGCAAGGGGGTCCGGCAGTGGCGTCCCCAACTTGACCGGATCGGTGGTGAGAGCAACCGTGACAGTGCCTGCACGCCACGAGGTGACGGGCAGGAAGTAGCCCCGGTCCAGTTCCTCCCGGGTCACCGTGTGCTTGGCCGTCGTGCAGCTGTAGCTTGCACCTGCGGCGAGGCTGGGTTGGGCGCAGTTGCCTGCACCGTCGGCGGTCAAAAAAGGCGTAAATGCGCCGGCAACGGTGGCCACCTCAACGGCATTGGTGCCGTTGTTGGCGACAGTGAAAGTGTAATCAATGGCCTCGCCCACGGTGTACGGCGAGGTTGTTGTGTTGCGCTGAGGATTTGTTGGCGTCCCTGAAATGCTCAGCTGTCCAACGGCAGTGGAGGCCCCTGCACGCAGGTTCACGGCTGGCGTCGAAAGCGTCTGGCTTTCACTGCCCACCTGCCAGGAGGTTGTCGTGGCAAAGGAGCCCGCGGCAAGGTCGGCGGCCGTCACTGTGTGTTTGGCGGTGGCGCACGTGTAGCTGGCACCGGCCAGCAGGTTGACATACCGGCAGTTTCCGCCGCCGTCCGCGGGTACGAACGGCTTGAAGCCGCCCGACAGCGGCACTACCGTCACCGTCTGGGCACGGCTGTTGGTCACCTTGAAGGTGTAGTTCACCTTCTCGCCCAGGACGTAGGGATTCAGCAGGACATCCCGGGTGACGTCGGTGAGCTGACCGGTGATGCTCACGCCGCTGATGTCGATGGCAGCAGTTCCTGCGGCCAGCACAAACGCCGATGCGTTCAGCGGAACGGCGGGTGCGGCGGTGGCCGGAAGCGGCATGCTGCTGCCCACCAAAACGGCCAGCATTGCCCCAGCGAGGACTGTTTTGCTAGTGGTTCTTCTTGAGCCTTTGAAAGGCGAGGTTCTCTTCACTGCGTTCCTAGGTGTCAGGGGTGCCTGCACCCGTGAGCGCAGCACCCAGCGTAGAAATCGTGGCTTGAAGCGCACTGTCCAGATAGGACGTGGGTTCTAACGCGGGCGCAAGGACACCGCCCACAGCTGCTGGCCCCCATCAGCTGCTAGAGAAGAAACTAACACTATTGTGAGGTGTTTTGAGACCGGTACCAGTAATTAGGTTATGGATAACATAGAGTTTGGCGCATTGGACAAGCAGGTGCCGAGTCAACTGGCCAAAGAGGCAGTCTCCGGCCCAACCTTTTAGCTAGTGGGCGGGTGCCTAAGAGCCCGGTTGGACCAAACCCGTGTCGTACGCCAGCACCACGGCCTGGACTCTGTCCCGCAATTCCAACTTCGCCAGAATCTTGCTGACATGCGTCTTGACCGTTTGCTGGGCAATGAACAGTTCTGCCGCAATTTCCTGGTTGGAGAAGCCCCGACCCAGCAGCGTCATGACCTCAAGTTCCCTGTCGGTCAGCCCATCCAGGCGCTCCTTCGACAACACGGGTTTGGCCCCGGCAACGGCAAATTGTTCAATCAATCGTTTGGTCACCGACGGGGCCAGCAGTGCTTCCCCCGAGGCCACAATCCGCACGGCCGCCACCAAATCCTCAGCGAGCGCATCCTTGAGCAGGAAACCGCTGGCCCCCAGGCGCAGGGCGTCGTAGACGTAATCGTCAACATCAAAGGTTGTCAGCATCAGCACATGAATGGTGCTCTGCGCATCCTCTGGTACGCCCGAGAGTATCTGCCGGGCCGCCTCCAGGCCGTCCATGACTGGCATGCGGACATCCATGAGCACAACGTCCGGACGGTGGTCCCGGGCCATCTCCACGGCGCGGGCACCATTCTCAGCCTGGCCCACCACCTCAATGTCATCCTGGGCGCCAAGAAGAGCGGCAAAGCCTTCCCGGACCATGGCCTGGTCATCCACAACCAGCACTCTAATGCTCACAGCTGGCCACCTCCTTTGGCGGAATTTCCCGCGTTGCCGGAGCTCAGTGGCAGCTTGGCTGTGACGCTGAAACCGCCGTCGGACGTTGGAACGCAGACCACAGAGCCGCCCACAATGGCTGCCCGCTCACGCATTCCAATGAGCCCCTGACCCACGTGGGCACCCTTGTCCAGCTGCGCCATCACGGCCCCCACGGCTGAGCTGGAATTGACCACCGAAACACTCAGGGTGCCGTTGCGCACAGCAAACCCCACCCGGACGGTGGCCCCCGGAGCATGCCGGATGACATTACTCAACGCTTCCTGAACAATCCTGTAGGTGGTCAGAGCAATGACCTCGCCAATGTCTTGATGTTCGACGTCGGAAAGCTCAGGTTCGGCGATGCGCACCCCCGCGGAGCGTGCCGAGGCAAAAAGCTGTGGCAGATCAGCCAGGGTGGGTTGTGGCCCCAACTCGCGGCCGGCGTCGGCGTTCCGCAGTGAGCCGAGCATGCTGCGCATCTCCGTCATGGCGCGGCGTGAGTTGGCGGCAATGTCATCAAATTCCTGCTTCAGCTCATCACTCAAGCCTGCGTGGCGGTACCTGGCGGTGGTCGCCTGCACCACCACCACTGACATGCCATGGGCCACCACGTCGTGAAGTTCACGGGCAATGCGGGTTCGTTCCTCCGCCAGGCGGCGCAGCGACTGCTCCTCCGCGCTGACGCTGCGTTCGGCCGCCAACTCGGCGCGCAGGTGCTGCCATTGCTGGGCCACCACCGCTGCCACCATGAGCCCGCCGGATACGGCAGCAAAAATGACCACATTGTTTTGCGCACCGTCTGACTGGACCCCTCCCAGGGTCAGGTAATTGGAGACAACACCCACCATGACGCTGGCCAGCCAGCCGCCCGCCGCCACCATCCAGTGGGCGCGCAATCCCGCCACGCAGATGACAAAAACCTGGGTCACCATCGCCACCACACTGAAGGGCATGGGCGCTGCGCCCACTGGGATGGAAACCAGTGGCAGGATCGTCATGGGAATGATGGAGATCAGGACGCCGGCTACCGGCCGGGCGGCGGTGAGGCCCAGCGATGCCACGTGCAGGATCGTCAAGCCCAACCCAAAGGGCAGCGACATCCCGTACAGGTTCATGTTCAGTGGGGCACCCACGGCGAGCAGGGCAATGCAGACGGCAGCCGTGGCCAACCAAACCCAGCTGATCCCCTTCAGACGCCACAGATTTACCGTGCTAAATGGCGTGGCTTCAAAGACTTGGGCAGTGTTGGAGTTCATCGTTTCCAATGGAGCGGGCGCCCCGCCGCGGTCAGTCACGGAATTCCTAGACGTTTTCATGTCCGGCGACTATGGCCTCTGCTGTGAGTTCTGCTGTAGGACCGTCTGCATCCAAGCCCCTGAGCCCGCCGGCCGGTGAACCATGCCAGGAGCGGATCTCCCATCCTCCCGGGGTGGCACTGGGTGTGGGCTCACCCTCCATGATGACAATTCCCGTGTTGGATAGGTCATGATACTGGGGATCCGACCAGTCAAGATTAATACCCCGGTATCCTGCCCAGAATCGGATCATGGCGCCGTGGCTGACAACGGCAACGGTGCCGTTGCCGGTGGCCGCTTCCGCCACGACTGCGTCAAAGCGTTCCAACACTTGGTGGCCGGTTTCTGCGCCGGGCATGCGGACGTCAAGGTCGCCTGTCAACCATGATTTCAGGGTGCGGAGATACGCCTCAACGGAAGTCCTGTCACCCTTCATTTCCAGGGTCCCGGCACTAATCTCGCGCAGCCCGCTCCTGACCGTTGGGGTGAGTGTGCGGGCGGCAGCCAAGGGTGCGGCCGTCAGTGCTGTGCGGGTTAGATTAGAAATGTACAAGGCATCAATCGCTTCACCCGCCACGGCATCAACCAGCGCCTCCGCCTGCAGTTCGCCCAATGCCGTCAAGCCCGGCCCAGGCACTGCCGTGTCCAAAAGGCCGAGGACATTGTTGGGGGTTTGGCCGTGCCTTATCAAGATCAGTCGCATGCTTCCATTCTGTCTTACTCGCCAGACTTCTGCTCGGCAGTGGGCACAACGGCTGATCTGGTGTCACGGGCAGTCACAGCGCCGCCATGTCCGCGAGTGCGCGGGCCGCCGTGGGTTATGCTGACAACGCGTCTCAGGGATGGAGGACCGGAGTGGCAGCAGTGCGTGAACAATTATTCGCTTCGACATTTTGGGGCATCCGCCGGCCCAAGGTTGCCTTGACCGCCGGACACTTTGTGATCCGGCTCAATGATCCCGCCTTGGCCTTTGGCGTTGACTCCGCCAGCGACTTGTTGGAGTGCTACCGCCGCCTCATTGCGGCCATGGAACACCTTCAGGGCCCTATTCTTGGCCACATTTATATTTCCCTGAACTGGCAGCCTGTTGGGGATGCCATCGGTGAGCCGGTGGCAGAGACGTCAACGCCCACCGTGCACGTGTTTCTGCACGGTGACGGGTTGCTGGCAGCCTCCAGCGTTTTGCAACAGCCCGCTCACGACAGGGTTGTTTATGGTGGCCCGGCCGATGCGGATTCTGCGTTGCGGCAGGCCCTGCGCAGCCAGCCCAGCCCCGAGGCCCCGGCGCCTGCGCTTCCCACGCTTCCCGGCGCAAATTTCCGTATTGCCGAGCTTGGCGACGTCCAGTGGACAGCCACCCCGGAGCCCCCAACATCCACGCTGAGGAACCTGGGAGTCGAGGGGATCCTGGACCTTGCCGCCACGTTGGAGTCCCTTCATACCCGCTCCGTTCCCCCCTTTTCGGGTGCCACCTTGTGGGCCTGTGAACAGTGGGATGCCGGCGACAAGGCCGCCATGGGTGAAGGCGGAGCAGCAACCATCAATATCTTTGGCCGCCGCCACGGCGGGTCCCAGAATCCAGTGGCGGACTTTGTTCGCTCCGGAGCTCTGGAAATACCCGCAGCTGGGCCTAGCGCCCACCGGCCTCCCCAGGATCGCTCCGCTCGCCACGGGCCCCTCGGCCGCTAGGCTAGAGGGGTGAGCCACGAACCAGCACCCAATGACCCCACCCCAACGGACGGCACCCTCGATGACGAGCAGACTCAGCGCCTCGTAGCCTTGGCCATGGATCTTGCCCGCGCTGGCGAGACGGCCCAGCTCGCGGAATTCCTGGACCACGGATTCGTCCTTGACCAGACCGATGTTGCGGGCAACACTCTCTTGATGCTTGCCGCCTACAGCGGACAAGCCGAAACGGTAGCCATGTTGCTGGCCAGGGGCGCCAATCCAGATCTGCTCAACGGCCGCGAGCAGTCCCCCGTGGCCGGCGCGCTCTTCAAGGGCGAGGACGAGGTGGTTGCCCTGCTGATTGCCGCCGGGGCCGATCTCGACGCTGGAACCCCCACTGCGCGGGCCGCTGCCGCCATGTTTGGCCGAGAACATCTGCTCAGCTAACCCCCAAACGAGCGACGGCGTGCCAAACAGGTGGCGGCGTGTGAAATTTCATGCGCCCCCGCCCGTTTGGCACGCCCTCACCCGTTAACGTGCGACGGCGGCACTTTCTTTTCGCTGTGAAGCGATAGGCAAGTGCCGCCGTCGTATGTTTCCAAGGACTAAGCCTTGGACGCCTGGTGAGCTTCAATGGCCTTGCGGACGCCTGCACCGTAGGCCGGGTCAGCCTGGGTGCAGTTGAAGATGTGACGCTCAATGGTGGCCTGCGAGGCACCGTCGATGGCGCGGGCGGTGTTCTCGAAGAGCACCTGGCGCTGCTCTTCGGTCATCTTTTCGCGGAACAGGATGCCGGGCTGCTCAAAGTAGTTGGCATCATCTTCACGGAAGTTGAAGCGGTCGGCAAGGGCGCCAATGGCCTGTGCCGGATCGGCGTAGGCCGGCTGCTCCGGCCAACGGCCGTAGGAGTTCGGCTCGATGCCGGGGGTGCGGCCCTGGTTGCCATCAACACGGCCCTGGCCATCACGGTGGTAGGTGTTGACGTTGTTACGCGGTGCGTTGACCGGGATCTGGTGGTGGTTCACGCCGAGGCGGTAACGGGCGGCATCGCCGTAGGAGAACAGGCGCGCCTGCAGCATGCGGTCCGGGGAGAAGCTGATGCCCGGCACCACGTTGGCTGGTGAGAAAGCTGCCTGCTCGACGTCGGCGAAGTAGTTCTCGGCGTTGCGGTTCAATTCCCACTCGCCAACCTCGATCAGCGGGTAGTCCTTCTTGGACCAGACCTTGGTGAGGTCGAAGGGGTGGTACTTGTACGTGTCAGCATCCGCCTCGGGCATGATCTGAACCATGAGCTTCCACTTCGGGAAGTCGCCGTTCTCGATCGCATCGAAGAGATCGCGCTGGCTGGACTCACGGTCAGCGGCCACCAGGGCGCCGGCCTCTTGGTCAGTCAGGTTCTTGATGCCCTGCTGGGTGATGTGGTGGAACTTGACCCAGAAACGCTCGCCGTCGGCATTGATCAGGCTGAAGGTGTGTGACCCGAAGCCGTGCATGTGGCGGTAGCCGTCAGGGATGCCGCGGTCGGACATGACGATCGTGACCTGGTGCAGGGACTCGGGAAGGTTGGTCCAGAAGTCCCAGTTGTTCTCGGCGCTGCGCAGGTTGGTGCGGGGATCGCGCTTGACGGCGCGGTTCAGGTCGGGGAACTTCAAGCCATCACGGAAGAAGAACACGGGGGTGTTGTTGCCCACCAGATCCCAGTTGCCCTCTTCGGTGTAGAACTTCAAGGAGAATCCGCGAATGTCACGCTCGGCGTCGGCAGCGCCGCGTTCGCCAGCGACTGTGGAGAAGCGAGCAAACATTTCTGTCTGCTTGCCAACCTCGGAGAAAATGTTCGCCTTGGTGTACTTGGAGATGTCATTGGTGACAGTAAAGGTACCGAAGGCGCCGGAGCCCTTGGCGTGCATGCGGCGCTCGGGGATGACCTCGCGGCTAAAGTGGGCCAGCTTCTCCAGGAACCAAACGTCCTGCAGGAGCATTGGGCCGCGAGGACCAGCAGTGAGGCTGTCCTGGTTGTTGGCAACAGGGGAGCCTGCGGCGGTTGTCAGCGGGGAGGTGTTTTCGATAGTCATGTTTACTTATCGCTCCTAGTGGTAGTCAGATTTTGTTGATTCACAAGTCTTTTGGTTGCGCAGTCCGGGCAGCTGCCCCAGTAAATAACCTCGGCCTCATCGATGACGAATCCGTGGCTGTTGGAGGCGTGCAAACACGGCGCTTCACCTACGGCACAGTCCACGTCCGCAATGTTTCCGCAGGAGCGGCACACCACATGATGGTGGTTGTCCCCTACCCGCGTTTCAAAGCGGGCGGGAGAACCCGAAGGCTCAATGCGACGCACCAGGTCAGCCTCAACCAGTGCCGCCAACACGTCATACACGGCCTGCTTGGACACACTGCCCAGAACAACCCGAACGGCACCAATAATGGTGTCGGCATCGGCGTGTGGATGAGAATTGACTGCAGCTAGAACGGCAACGCGAGGGCGGGTAACGCGCAGGGATGCTGCCCGCAACATCTCCTCCAGCGCCCGTTCTTCAACCATGACCCCATCATGGCAGCTATTCTGGACTGAGTCCAGTAAGTCTGGGTTAACGTTGGATTAATTCCCCCACAGCCTTTGTCTAAGCCGCACTTATGCACCGTTGCCGCATTCGCTCTGGCGCCGGATTCGCTGTGTCCATAGGCTCAGTCCATGAACACTTTCATAGGCATTCCAGCATCAGCCGTGGAGTTTTATGCAGCACTGGAAAGCAATAACAACAAGCTGTGGTGGCTGGAGCACAAAGACACGTACGACGCCGAGGTGCGGCTTCCGCTGCAAGCGCTGGCGGACACGCTGGAGGCCAGATTTGGTGCGGCCAAGCTGTTCCGGCCCTATCGAGACGTGCGGTTCGGCCCAGATAAAACACCCTATAAGACCGCCCAGGGAATGTTTCTATCCAACCATGAGGGCGTGGGCTTTTACCTGCAGCTCAGCGCCGACGGTCTACTCATAGGGGGCGGCTACCATTCCTTCGCTCCCGCCCAGCTTTCGAGATACCGAGCAGCAGTGGATGCAACAGTCAGCGGAAAAGTGTTGATGTCCATCCTCGCAGGGCTTTCGGAGTCCGGTTTCAGTATTGAGGGCCAAACTCTCAAGACTGTCCCCCGGGGCTTCCCCAAGGATCATGGGCGGGCCGAGCTGCTCAAACACAAAACTCTTAGTGCCTCCATGGCACTAGGGATCCCCGATTGGCTTGAAAGTGAGGAAATGGCAAGGGAGATTACTGACCATTGGGAGCAGCTGCGCCCCCTGGTGGACTGGGTGGTCCGTTACGCAGCACCCTGACACCGGTGGTTGAGCCTGTCGAAACACGTTGGCAGGAGGGCTACTGTGCACCTCCGGGAATGCGCTTGAGGTAATAGTGCATGGGGGCGTGTCGAATCCACGCGGGAGTGATCCTCACCAAAACGGACGCAGTCTTGAACAGCGCGCGCAAGGTCCAATCCTTTCGTGTGGGCCACGTGAAGCCGTACATTTCGCGAACGGCGGGAGGGAGCAAGCCAACCGTTAGAAACCTGACCAGCGGCATCAACACCTTGACCCACAGCGGTGCATGCTTGGCGGCGAGCAATGTCTGGGCCACTGCACGAACAGTGCTGTCAACGCTGAGGAGGGCCAGTTGCCGCTCCCAATACACCTCAAAGTCAGCACATGATGGTGGCCAGAGTTCGGCGGGCATGCCCAGCGCAGTCCCCAGCACTCCATAGCCGGCGTAAACCGACTCGGCGTCTGTGGCGGAGAGCGACGGGAACACAGCCTCATAGGTCTGCGCCGCTGATTTGTAGAGCGTGGCTGCCACCCACAATTGCTGCTCCGGATTGGATGCGTTGTAGGCCGGGACTGCGTCCGAGCCCGCATATTTCACTGGCTGATGTGCCCGTCGTACCCGAGACTGAACAGTGCGCCGCTGTGCGGGCGTGCCGTTGCTCAGGGCGTAGATGTAACTCAAGGTCCCGTGCAGGCGCCGAAGCGGATCATGTGAAAAATTGGAATGCCGGGCAACACCGTAGCCCACTGGCGGATTTGCCAGTTGCAACAGGATGGCACTGCCGGCCCCGGCAAGCAGTACCGATTCCGGGGCCACATCAGCCAAAGTCAACGATGCCTTCACGGTAAAACCTCCCTGTCCCTCATACATTCCAGCGTGGCATACCCTGGGGCGTTAAAGCAGCAGGGAGGGAGATTCAGCTTGCGCCAGCCTGCACGGCCAAGCGAAAATCCGCATCCCCCTCCCCATCAAGCGGAGGTCAACCTAGCCGAGGTTTGCCGGCACAGTCTGTGTAATGCCTGCCGCTTCCTCGCGGCGCAAACGGGAGTTCCAATGCCCGTAGCTGAAGTAAAAGACCAAGCCAATGGCTACCCAGACGGCGAAGAATACCCAGGTCAGCGTTGCCAGATTCAGCATCAAGTAAATGCACAGCACGGCTGAAAGGACTGGAATCACCGGTCCAAAGGGAACCCGGAATGCGGGTTTCAGGTCCGGGCGTTTGTGGCGAAGCACCAAAATGCCAATGCTCACCATAACGAAGGCACTGAGTGTGCCAATGTTTATCATTTCGCTCAACAGTTCAACCGGTGTGAACCCGGCCAGGATGGCAACAAAAACACCACTGAGTATCTGTGTGCGTGCCGGAGTCGCGTGGCGGTCAGAGGTCTTGCTCAGCCCGCGAGGCAGCAGGCCGTCGCGGCTCATGGCCATCATGACCCGGGCCAAGCCCATAAGCAGCACCATAATCACAGTGGTCAGGCCAATGAGGGAGCCCAACGAGATGATAACTACCGCCCATTCGGCACCTACCAGCGAGAACGCCGTAGACAGCGAAGGATCATCAACCTGGGCAAGGTCCTTGTAGGACACCATTCCAGTAACTGCCAAGGTGACAAGAATGTACAAAACAGTCACCACCGCCAGGCCGGCAAAGATGCCGCGGGGCAGGGTCTTGGAAGGGTTCTTGACTTCTTCTGCGCTGGTGGCCACCACATCAAAACCAATGAAGGCAAAGAACACTAGGGCTGCGCCGGAAACTATTCCAACAAAGCCATAGATGGCTGGATCGGCTCCCGTGAGCAGTGACAGGAACGGCTGAACCTGCCAGGAGCTGTCGGTGACAACTGCAGGCTGGGACGGCGGTACGAACGGCTGATAGTTCTCCGCCTTGACGTAGAAGAAACCCACCACAATCACAAACAGGACGATCCCAATTTTGATCAGGGTGAAGACGTTGTTGATGCGTGCAGCCAATTTGGTGCCCATAACAAGAATGAACGTGAAAACAGTCACTACAACCAGCGGCCCCCAAAACACGGTTACCGGACCCAACGCGAAGTTTGAGGGAATATCCAGGTTCACTGCCTCAAAGAAGTTGCTGAGGTAGATACCCCAGTACTTGGCAATCACTGAGGCCGCCATGAGCAGCTCAAGGATCAGGTTCCAGCCAATAATCCACGCCAGAAGCTCACCCACCGTGGCGTAGGTAAACACGTAGGCACTGCCGGTTACTGGAATTGCCGTAGCAAATTCCGCGTAGCACATGATGGCCAAGGCGCAGGTGATTGCCGCCAAAACAAAGGAAATGGTGACCGCTGGCCCGGCATGATGAGCCGCAGCTTTTGCGCCCACGGAGAAGATGCCTGCGCCTACGGCAACGGCAATTCCCATGATCATCAAGTCCCACGTGGTGAGGGTTCGTTTGAGGCCGTGGCCTGGTTCGTCGGCATCTGCGAGGGAATGCTCGATCGATTTAGTTCTGAACAAGTTCATGTAAGCCGCTTAATCTTCAGGTATTTTCAACTTATCCACAGTAGCGAGCACTATCAGATTAATCATTTTCACTGAATTTTGTCTCACATTCCGAGACTTTTTGCATGACATATTGTGTCATGTCACCGAGTCAGTTGGGAGAGGACAGGAGAAGGGTTGCGGTGAAATCGGCGGTGCCAAGCGCAGAACCAGAAATTTCCATCGGGTAGCCGCTCATGATGTTCATGGTGGGCAGCGTCAGATCGAAGCTTGCCGTGCCCTGCTGCCAATTGGCTGCCGTGCATACGGCCAGGCCCATCATCACGCTGGAGGCATCCACGCACTCCCAGTCTTCTGGCCCGGTGATACCTAGTGCCAGCTCCAACCAATACCTGGGCATCGTGAAGGACACGGTTGCGTTGCGGAGTTCTGCTTGGCTGGCATTGGACAAGCTCACCCGGACCATGGACGTGGGGAAACCCCAGCGCGAAATGGTTGCCGACGCCCCGATGCCACCACCCTCCGGCGTTGGCGTTGGTGAGGGGACGGCCGTGGTTGGCGCCGGCGTGGCACTGGGCTCCGGCGACGGGCTCGGCGTGGGAGCTGTCGGCATCGCACTCGGCGATGGTGAGGGCCCCGCAGTCGGGACCAACGTTGGCAGCCACGTGGATGACGGCAGCTGTGGCTGTGGCTGTGCACCATGATCCTCGGCGCGGCTGCCTTCCGGCTGCGGCAGCCCTGCAGCTTCACTCTCCGTGACCGACGGTGTGGGTTCAAGCGGCCGGACGCTTGGTGCGGCCGAGCGTTGAGGGATGCCTCCGAGCCTTGCCATCTCGTTGGACGAGGCACTAGGGACCGGAATGCCGCCAGACTCCGGCGTGGACTGCACCACGGCGGCACTGACCACAGCGGCGACGAGGAGCAGACCGCCGGCAGCTGCGGTGACAGCCAGGCCTACCGTGCCGAAGGCGCCTGTCGCAGCGCTGGCACCTTTGCTTCCAAAGGCAGCTGCCTTGCCCAGACCGAAAGCAACGCCGGAGCCGCTGATGGCATCTTTCCCAGCAACACTGAAACCCACCAGGGCAGGGAAGATGACTGAACGCATGCCCCCGCCGACGTCGTTTAGGTGCAGCAAAGTTTCGGCACAGCGCAAACAGTCCTGCAGGTGGACGTCAACCTTGGCTGAACGCCTCCGCGTCAACCCTCCACGAGCATAGGCGCCCAAGTTTTCGGCGTAGTAGCTACAGCCTGCAGTGGCCGTCGAGACATGGTTTTGCAGGTAGGCCTGCTTCAGCCCCTCGCGGGCGCGCAGTGCAAGAGCCGCCACAGCATTGGCAGAGATGCCCATTATGGGCGCCATGTCCGCCGGGGTCATGCCGTCCACCTCCGAATACCAAAGCACTGCCTGCCATCGCTCGGGTAAATCCTTGAACGATTTGCCGACAACTTCCTTCTCGAAGGCCGTTACGGCCGGATCCTTGTGCGGCGATGCCCCCATGACGCTTTCAAGATCGTCCATGGGGACATTCTTTTCATCAGCGGCCCGTTTGGCCATGGCCAAACGACGCAGCGTTGTCAGCAGGTAGGCACGGAAGAAGACCGTGGGACCATGTCCGGATTGCACTGCCTGCAATACCTTGGCGAAGGCTTCCGAAACCAGATCAGAAACGTCGCTGGGATTGCGGGCGTATCCACGCGCCGTCGCCAAGGCGGAGCCAACGTGGCGTTCGTAGAGGCCGGCAAAGGCTTCGGTATTGCCGGACCGCACTTGAAGTATTGCCGCCTCATCACCGGCTGGCGTGATGCTGGTTCCGTCGCCTGGTTCATCGACGTTTTTCCGACTCAACGTGTCCCCCTCTTCGCTGAATGAGGCCTGCTCGCAGGAACGAATAGTCTACGTTCATGCGCTTCCTTTGCACTGTGAGTGCAAAAGAGGAAAATCATGACGCGAAAATTGATAACTTTCTGAACAATCTTTTTCTGCCCTTAATCGCCAGTGTCACGGGCAGGCCAACTGTGTTCCAGTGGGCCTGCCCGCGACGGGCGAAATTACTTCTGTGATGCGTTTCCATCAGTTATTCCTAGTGCGTGCGACGAACCCGTCGAAGCAGCAACAAGGTGACTCCGCCTGCCATCAGCAATCCGCCAAGAAGCAAAGGCATGGTTGCAGTGGCTCCGGTCTGCGCCAAGTCCTCGTTCACCACAGCTGCTGCCGTGGTAGACGCCGGAGCGCTGGCCGCTTCAGTTGTTGCGGCCGGTGAGGTCGACTCGGTGGCGGTTTCAGTTGCGGTTGCGCTCTGAGTCGGCGTAGCGCTTGGAGCAGCCGACGCGGTCGGTGTGGGTGTGGGCTTAGCCGTCTCGGTGGGCTTGGGCGTGACAATGTCGGTGGTGGTGCAAGGCTTCTCCACAGCACACTCAGCCGGTGGCACAGTTCCCGTTCCGGAGACTGAATTGGTCAGTGTTGCGCCGTAGGCATCGTCATTGACAAGTGTTTGGTAGCTCAGGATTGCTGTCTCTCCCTTAGCCAGGCTGAAGGGCCCGGCGGTGAGGACGTTGGCCAGCGGGTCAGTCACGTCACTCGGGGCGCCAGCGGCCACTGTGAGCTTTGCCGAACCGGCAACAAAGGAGGCAGCGACCAAGACTCCGGCGAGGTCATCACGGAATGTGATGCCGTCAACTGTGCGCTCACCGGTGTTGCGGGCTTCAACCGTGTAATTGATGGTGTCACCCGGGCCGACCGTTCCCGTGGCATCGGAAGTCTTGGCCATGGTCCACGCCATCACGGGAACCTTGTTGGTCACTGTGCAGGATGTGACGGTCCCGGCCACGGCGGTAACCTCAAAACCCACGTTTCCGGCGTCGCCAGTATTGGTCACTGCCAGTGGCGCACCGTCACGGGTGCACACGGCGTTGTAGCCGCCGTTTTGCACAACCGTGTAGCCCGGCTGTTGCCGTTCCTTAATAGTCACAGTGACAGGTTCTTTGGCCTGGAAGTCCAAGGCCATGCCCGCCTGCCCATTGGCGCCGGTGGTCACCACCGAGGCTGCGGCGTTGGAAGGTGTTGCATCAAATGTCCAGCCCTCACCAGGTGTGGTGACCGAAGAGTCGAAGGCCTCAACAGCCTTGTTGATGTTCAAAGTACCCGTGCAACCGGCCGTAGCAATGTCCTTCAGGATTTTCGCCAACTCGTCGTAGTTGGTGGTGAAGAAGTCGGAGCCTGCCTCGGGACCTGAAATTTTGGCCAGACGTGCGGCGTCCGCACCCTTAACACCCACGCCAATCATCCGGGTGCCGGCATCCTTGAGCCGGTTGGCCTCCGGGATGGCAGCATTTAGCGACGAAGTCACGTTGGTGTCATCTGATTGGCCAGTTCCGCCGTTGCCGCTGGTTTGGCTGTCACCGTTCTTCAGCGGTGTGGAGCCAAAGAACGTGGGGAGTCCATCAGTAAAGAAGATCACTCCGTCGTAGGCGTTCACGGGGACACCCGCCAGCGCTTGCTGCCAGTTGGTTCCGCCGAGCATTTCATTGGAACTGCCAGGACGAATGATTCCATTAATCGAGCCGGTCACCGCTGCGGTACCCTGGCTGCTTGCCACCGAAGTCGGGGCCAGTTCCTGCTTGGCGAAAGTTCCAAAGCTGTAGACGCCCATGGTGGTCCCGGTGCCTTGGAGCGCGGCAACTGCTTGGGTGCTAGCTGTTTTGACCGTCTTGACGTCGCTGTCACTCATGGAGTTGGACATGTCAAAGACCATGGCCAAATTCAGGCCACATTCTTGCGGGAGTTGGGGATTTAGGGACACGCTGGGTTCCGCCGCTGCGACAAGGCCTGCATCAGCCGGCGCAGTGCTGGCCAACGCGGGCAAAGCGCTTGCCACCATGGTTCCGGCCACTGCAATGGCAGCCACTGCACCGGCGACTTTGTGCCCCCGCCAAAGGTTTTTTCTCATCATGTGTAGCAATCAACTTTCACCTTGATGCCAACCGGGAATTCGGCTGATCACTAAGTGAGAGGTGATTCGCCACGGTTTATGACGAGAAAATCCACCAAAGGTGAACTAGTTCACCTTTGGTGGATTTTCAGGCACTTCGGAATTGTTGGGGCTTCTGCCTACCTGGAGAGGTCCACCATCTGCTGGCGGTCAACAACTTTTACGCGCTCACGAGTCACGTCAATTCCTGGCTCCGGCACATAGTTGGCACCCAATTCCTTCTCATGGGCGTCAAGCTTGTTCCAGCCCTCCCAGGTGGTGTAGTCCACGCCGCGGGATTCCAGCAACTGCACGATCGCATCCTCGCCGGGCCGCGGCGCTTCGGGCAAAGTCAGCCGGTCCTCCAAGAGGCAGCCAATCGTTTCCAGCGCGTCACCCTTGGTGCTGCCAATCAGGCCAACCGGACCGCGCTTGATCCACCCGGTCGCATACAGGCCCGGCACCTGGGTACCGCTGGAGTCCACCACGCGTCCGCCGTCGTTGGGGACAACGCCCCTGCGAGCATCAAAATCCACCTCGGGCAGCTCTGAGCCGAGGTAGCCCACAGCCCGGTAGACGGCCTGCACCTGGTAGTCCACCAATTCGCCGGTGCCGCGGACGTTGCCCGTTCCGTCAAGCTCGTTGCGCTCAAAACGAATCCCTGAAACGTGCCCATCAGTGCCCATGATCTCCACGGGCGTGTGCAGGAAATGCAAGTGCAGACGGCGCGACGCCGGAACCCGGGTTTCGTCGTGATCTTCCGCCAGCCAGTTGGTCAAAGTGTTGACCATGATCTTGACCTGGTTGTTGCTCTTAATGGCGACGTCGGATGCCTCATCAAAGTCAAAGTCCTCTTCGTAGAGCACAATGTCCACGTCGCGGGAGTGGCTGAGCTCGCGCAGTTCAAGCGGGGTGAACTTCACCTGCGCGGGTCCGCGGCGGCCGAAAATGTGAACATCCGTCACCGGCGATTCCTTCAGCCCCGCGTAGACGTTGTCAGGAATTTCGGTGACCAGCATGTCTTCGGCGTGTTTGGACAGCACCCGGGCCACATCCAGTGCCACGTTTCCGTTGCCAATGACGGCAATTTCCTTGGCCCTCAGCGGCCACTCGCGCGGTACATCGGGGTGGCCGTCGTACCAGGACACAAAATCGGCGCCCCCATAGGAGCCTTCAAGGTCGATGCCAGGAATATCCAGGACTGCGTCCTTAGTGGCGCCTGTGGCGAAGATGACCGCGTCATAGCACGAACGCAGATCGCTCAAGTGCAGATCCCTGCCGTACGTGACGTTTCCAAAGAAACGGATATCGCCCCTGTCCAGGACCTTGTGCAGGGCGTTCACGATGCCCTTGATCCGAGGGTGGTCCGGGGCCACGCCATAGCGGATCAGGCCGTAGGGTGCCGGCTGCGATTCAAAGATGTCGATGCTGACGTGAACATCGCCGCCAGCGACTTCCTGAGACTTGGTCAAGATATCTGCCGCATAAACGCCCGCCGGGCCTGAGCCAATGATGGCGACGCGGAATGGGCGGGTGGCGCTCGAATTAGCCAAGAAACAAGTCCTTCCGAACTGTGAATCGCAACATTCACGGATATGAAAGCTGCGCACGGAAGCGCGAATTAAGCGCCGCTTTCACAGTCTAATTGCCAAGCTGCAGGACCGGTAAGGGCCGCCGAATGAAAGTGACTAAACCCTCACCGGCTGAGCAGGCCGGCCTTTTCGGTAACAACTCTAGCTGTGGCGTGCCCTGCGCCCCCTGATTGCGCCGGTGACCACCAGACCAGCGGCAAGGATCAGGGACCCCGCAGCTGCTGTAGCCAGGACAGTGGAACCGGTCACGGGTAGCTGGCCCGTGACAGCGCCTGTTCCTGCAGTTATTGCAGCGGAGACCGGAGCGGTCCCGGCCGGGGCTGAGGCGGCCGGGGCTGAGGCGGCCGGGGCGCTTTCTACCGGCGCTGTGGTGCTCTGTGTAGTGGGTGGCTGAGTTGTTTCGGCGGCAATTGTGGGGGCGGATGAGGTTGCTGCCGGCGTTGTCACAGTTAGTGATGGTGTGACGGGAGTCGTCGCCGGGGTGGTCCCCGCCGCGGTGGTGGCCGGAACGGTGGTGGTGGGAACGGTGGTGGCGGGCACGGTGGTGGCCGGAGCCGTGGTTACGGCAGGCGTAGTGGGGAGAACTTCGGCAGCCACTGTGAGGGGCATTGTTTTGCTCGCCGTCAGTGGCGTGGCTGAGGAATCTGTCACGGTAATCATCGGAGTAAATGAACCGCTCTCCGAGGGCGTTCCACTGATGGCGCCCGTGAGGGCGTCGATGACCAGCCCATTCGGAAACCCAGTGCTGGAGTACTTGGACGGCGGCGTTCCATTGATGATCGCTACTTTGGCTGCGTAACTTTCGCCCTGGGATGCGTCCACCAAGTCGCCAGCAAGCAGCGTCAATGGCTGGCCCTCGATGCTCACGGTGCCATTGCTGGTCAAGGAAACTGACGCGTCCACTGCCGTCGTTGCGTCAGCAAATAGCACCAGAGACCAGGTGTGGGCATCCGTTGCATCCTGCGAGGCTGGGGCACTCCAGTGGATTGAAGCGCTGTCACCGGCGCCTGCACCCACGGTGCGCTTGAGGCAGTGCGCCACTGTATTGGCGGGTGTGAATGAACCGTCGTACAGTGCCGCCACCACTTCCCCATTCTCAGCCGTCAATGCAGCACTAAAGCTTCCGGAGCCGGATGTGGTGGTGCGGAATGTGACCACGCTGTAGCTGCGGGGAAGCCCGCTGGGATAGCAGCCTGAATTCGCCAAGGGTTGGTTGACCTGGGGGCTCGCCACGATGCGCACAGCAACATCAGCAGACACGGTGGCTTGGGCATTCCCGGCCACCATCACACTCCCAGCTACCGTCAAAAATGCCACGGCACAAGCGGCCAGCACAGACTTAGCTCCACGCCACTGCCTCATTGATTACTCCCTTGAAAGAATCTTGTGGCCGCGAGTTGGGGTTGCACCCGCACGCCTGTCTCGTCACATTTCATGCAGTTGTGCCTGGCTATGATCACTAATGTGTATCCTGAGTCACATTAGATCAGTTGCACCGTGACTGATTGATTGTCACAGGAGATCCCACATGGCACGTCAAACCTCCAGCACTTCCTCTTCACTGGGGCGCCGCCGCCTTCTGGCTGGTGCCGGTGTTGCCGGGTTGGGTGCCTTGGCCGGGGTGGCCCTCTCTCCCGCTGCGCAGGCTGCCACTGGGGAGACGGCACTGCCCGTGTTGAGCCCGGGCGATGAGTGGGCGGCTGTCCTGGCCACGACGCCGCAGGTCCAACTCGTTGCAGGGGCCGCCTACACTTTGACCGCTACGGTCAACTTGCCCAACAACACCCTGATTGAGGGCAACGGCGCCATCATTACGGTGGCAGCGGAGAACATGGCTGCCTTCACGGCAACATCCAAGGTGGGCATCACCATCCGCGGACTGACGCTTCAGGGCCGCACCCAGGATCCGCTGAACCAGCCGGCAAACTTCGCCCACACAGCCATCAAGCTGACCCGCTGCACAAGCTTCCGCATCACTGATTGCGACTTCAACTTCTGGCTTGGTGCCGGCGTAGTTGTCACCGGTTCCACCGCTGACGACTACTTCGCCTACCGCGGTCACATCCAGGGCAACAATTTTGTCCGGTGCTACTTTGGCGTTTCCTTCACTGATCGCGCCGAATACTGCTCGCTGAGCGAGAACATCTTCACGGCAAACCGCTTGGCCATTTGGAACAGCTCCGGCAACCTGACTGTCTCCTCAAACGTTGTGGTCAACTGCTACGGCGCTTACTACGCATATGCAAAAACCAGCCCCTACGGAGCTCAAACCTCGGACAACTGGAACCACGGCGCAGTCTCGGGCAACACCTTTAACCACAGCAACGGCAGCGGCGGCCCACGTTGGACCAGCAACGCAGCATTCCCCATCGGTGGAACCGGCACTGATCCAGGAGCAGGTGTTGTGGTTGATGGCCTGCTGCCCCCCACCTTCACCGGCAACACCTTGTGGTACACAAATATCAAGGCAAACTACCACGGCGCAAACCAGTGGTTGCTGACCGGCTGCGCGCTCTCCAATCTCTCCATCACAGCCACCGGAACGAATCCCATCAAGATTTTGGGCTTCCAATCCAATGGGGCCAACAATGCTCCCGTGCTGAGCGGCAACGTTCAGCACGTGTTCTAGACACCTCACAGCGGCCCTTGCCGTCCACTCGATTCGAAGTGGACATGGATTTTGTGGGGCATCGGTGTTGTTATGGGGATTGTGAGTGTTAAAGAACCCCAAATCAACAATTCTGTGAAGAATCGACTGAAGTCCGGCAAGCCTGTCCGCTCGGAAGCGGCAACAGGCGTCTTTTATGGCGTGGGAGCCTATGGGCTGTGGGGTTTGCTGCCCATCTATTTCTTGCTGCTCATGCCTGCCAACAGCATCGAGATCGTGGCAAACCGCGTGGTTTGGTCACTGTTCTTTTGCGCCATTGTCATCACCGTCAGCCGTGGCTGGGGAAAAGTACGTGTGGCCCTCAAAAACCGCCGCATCATGGGAACCTTGACGGTTGCAGGCTTCCTGATAGTCATCAATTGGCTGACCTATGTGTTCGCCGTGACCACGGGCAGCGCCATTGAGGCATCCCTGGGCTACTTCATCAACCCGCTGGTATCAGTCCTGATTGGCGTTTTGGTTCTCAAGGAGAAGCTTCGACCTCTGCAATGGGCGGCTGTGGGGGTGGGCTTCATAGCCGTTGTGGTGCTTACCTTCAGCTACGGCAAACTCCCCTGGATTGCCCTGGTTCTTGCCTTCAGCTTTGGCAGCTACGGATTTGTGAAGAACCGCATGGGTGGCAAGGTTGATGCCATCACCAGCCTGAGCATCGAAACGGCAGTACTTGCTCCCTTCGCCGTAGCCACCATGGTGGTACTGACAGTTCTGGGGCAAGCCACCTTGACAGGGTTCGGCACGGGCCATTTCTGGCTGCTCGCCGCCTCCGGCATCATCACCGCTGTGCCGTTGCTGCTGTTTGGCGCATCAGCGAGCAGGTTGTCCATGACGGGCATTGGCCTGCTGCAGTTCATGACGCCGGTCATCCAGTTCATTGTTGCCCTGACGCTCTTTGGCGAACACATGAGCTTTGAGCGGTGGATAGGTTTTTCCATTGTCTGGGTTGCCCTGATCATCCTGGTGGTGGATATGCTTGCCGCCTACCGCCGCACGTCCCGGATGCGGAAGTTCGCCGCACTTTAGCATTGGCATACGCCAAGTAAGGACCACACATGGCCGTTCAAGAGTTTGACCTTCTTGTCTTAGGTGGAGGCAAAGCCGGCAAATCGCTGGCCATGGATTGGGCAGCGGCTGGGCAGCGCGTCGCCATGGTGGAGCGTGGCATGATTGGCGGCACGTGCATCAATGTGGCATGCATCCCCACAAAGACCCTTGTCAATAGTGCTCGGCTTCTGCAAGTCACACGGCGTGCTGCCGAGTTCGGCATAGCGGGCGCCGACTCCCCCACCGTCGACATTGAGCTGCTGCGGGCCCGCAAAGAGGACGTAGTGGGCACCATGGTGGCGGGGCAGCGGAAGTCATTCCTGACATCAGGCATGGTTCTAGTTCTCGGTCAGGCTCGCTTCATTGCACCGCGGACTGTGGAAGTCATGGACAGCGACGGCACCCTCCGTACATTGCGAGGCACCAACGTGGTGGTCAATACCGGCATGGTGCCGTTGGTGCCAGACATCCCGGGGCTGCGCGCGGCTCAGCCGCTGACCAGCACCACCATCTTGGAGCTGGCTGAACTGCCTGCCAGCATCATCATTGTCGGTGGTGGCTACATAGGGTGCGAGTTTGCCTCGATGCTCGCCATCATGGGCGTGCAGGTGACGTTGCTGCAGCGCGGGCGCTCCTTGTTGCCACGTGAGGACCCGGATGTTGCTGCCGCCGTATCAACGGCTCTTGAAGCCAGTGGCATTGCCGTAAGGCTGGCGGTCGAGACCGTTGCCGTGTCCCGCGTAGGTGGAGTAGTCAGTGCGGAACTCAGCGACGGCAGCAACGTGACCGCTGCGGAAATACTGGTTGCGGTTGGCCGCACCCCCGTCACATCGGAGTTGGGATTGGACGCAGCTGGCGTCCAAGTGACGGATCACGAATTTGTGCAAGTTGATGAGTACTTGCGGACCACCGCAGAGGGCGTGTGGGCAGCCGGCGATGTGGCCGGGTCGCCGCAATTCACTCATGCATCTTGGAATGACTACAGGATCTTGAAAACGAATCTGTCCGGAGGCAGCTGGAGCACGCGCGGACGATTGGTTCCTTACTGCGTTTTCACCACTCCTGAGCTGGGCCGTGTTGGCCTGTCCGAAAATGAAGCCCGGGCTGCAGGTCGCAACATCCGCATCGCGACCATGCCGGTTTCCGCCATCCCCCGTGCCCGCACCGTGGGCGCGCTCGACGGCGTGTGGAAGGCAGTTGTGGAGCGTGGCACCGACCAGATCTTGGGCGTTTCCCTCTTGGGGCACGATTCCAGCGAAGTGATAGCAGTGGTGCAAATGGCCATGCTCGGCAAGCTTCCCTACCAGCAACTGCGCGACGCCGTCATAGCCCACCCCACCATGGCCGAAGGCCTGCAACTGCTCTTCAGCGACGCCTTCCTGGAACAGTAACCCGGCCCCAACCGGCCAGCCCGGCGCAGCGGGATGGGGCTGGCGGCGTGGTGGGCGTCGCCGCGGACGCACCGACGAAGTCGTGTGTGGCGCGGTGCGGGCACCAGCCCCATCCCCCGGAGCCGGGCCCCGCCCGTTGCAGTTAGATGCCCTGCGCCTGGAAGTCCCGGGGAACCACCACCATGGGCACCGGCAGCGAGCGCAGAATCTTATTAGCTGTGGAGCCGATGAAGATCTTTCGGTTCTCGGCCAGCCGGCTGGAACCAACAATGACCAGTTCCCCGGACTTCCAGCCGATGCCGTCCACGGCCTCTTCAATGTTGCGACCATGGGCAAGGGTGACGCTCACCTTGTTGTGCGGCAATCTGGCAGCAGCCTTGGCCAGTACGGTGTTTACATGCTGGCGGGCTGGGCTGAGGGCGTTGTTCAAGTCAAAGTCTGACTGCTCCAATTGGTCGATCTCCACCACCGAAACTAACCGCAGCGGCACGTTTCGCCGCCCGGCCGCGGTGATGCCGACGTCGAGCACCGCCTGCCAGCCTTCACGCATTCCTGTCATAACCGTCAGGCGGGTGAGCGGGTCCCTGCGGTTGTACCCGCGCGGGGCCAACGCCACTGGGACGGGGGACGCGTGCAGCAGCCCGTTCGCCACCGAACCCAGTGTGAACCGCTTGAACACGCCGTTGCTGGCGGCACCCACCACGATGAGCGCGGCGTCATCTTCTGTGGCCGCGTCGATGAGGCCGTGGACAAACGACTCGGAGGCACGGGACGAGAAGGTGGCAGCGACGTCAGCGGGCACCATGGCCAGCGCACGTTTTCCAATGTCCGGGTCAGCCGCTTTACCCCCATTCGTCACGTTGACCAGGTGAAGTTCCGCCCCTTGAGTGCGCGCAATGACCCCTGCGAGAGCAACGGCATCAGCGCCGCGCTCATCGGGGCGGTATCCGACAACATATTTCATGAATTCGACCCTTCGGCAGGCCCCGTGAACGCAGCTGGATATCGCGCACGCCGGGGCGTTCGTAGCACTGACTGTACAGCTGCCGGGCCATCACCGAAAGCTCTTTTTTTGCTAAGGGCACCCAGGAGAGGGACTTGCCCTTTGAGCGCAGGGCGCGAAGCCAAGGCACTTTGGGTATGGCCCTGCATCTGTGGGGACAGCGCTGCTTTGCCACTCAGATGAACGGGAAGGAAACTTACGCTGCGTCGGTGGCGGCCAAAGATCGAAGCAGCGGGTAGCATTGACGAAGAAGCCCCACCGGGTCGTCCCCCAATAGACCCGGTGGGGCTTCCTCCATGCCCGGACCCTGAGGTGGCGCGCATCAGCAGGCATCCAGGAAGTCTTAGATGGTCCCCGCCAGGGGTTCAGGCAAGTTGTTGGCCGGGTGCTGTGAGCTTACGCGAATGAGCACACCCCACAGCAGTGTCCCTGCGCCCACCAAGGTCAGAGGCGCTGCCAAAGCAACAATTTTCTGCGGCCATGGGATGTCTTGGAACATGCCGTCACTGACTGATTGGGTACCCAACGCCAGCGGAAACATCAGCTGGGCAAACAAGACAAAGGCAGCACAGGCCAGCAGGCTGACACCTGCAACCATGGCGGCCTTGGCTGAGGACGCCAGGCCACCCGATGTGCCGGTGGGACGAACCACCACCAAGACGACCAGTACGCTCAAACCGAACACTGCCAAGATTGGCATCGCCTGGTTGAGAATGTTTACCCAGGGGATTGGCCAGTCCCGAAATGATGAGCCGCTCAAGGCTTCCATGGTGAATGGAAAGAAGTTGTGATAGAAAACCGCCAACACCGCCGACACCAAGGCACCGATGCCTATGGCTGCCATGCCGGCCCGCATGGCTTTGGCGTAGGACGGATGCTGGCGGGATCCCAAGAACAGCATGAACACCACAAGTGCGGCCCCTGCCACAATGAGCGGCACCCCCAGGTCGAGGATGAGCCAGCCCCAAGGGGTCACGGACATGCCAAGAAAATCTTCCGGTTTCGCAGTTCTTGAAGCCGGAATCACGGTGCTCGCGTTGAGGACAAAGATCCCGGCAGCAATGCTCAGCAAGGCAGCAGAAATACCAACAACCCATGTACGGCTGGTCCATGGGTCATTGCTCGGTTTGGATTCGGGCACCTCCAGACCATCGAGGTGCTGCTCGTCTGCGACCAGAGTAGCTGTTCCAGTGGCCGGGACTGAATCTAGCGGCGCACTTTTCTGCACCGGCAAGCCATCACCACCGGGCTGGAACATTGCCGGATATCGATCGTCAAAACCCATGTTGCCCATGCCCGCGCCCACCCCAATGCGCCGTGCTTGTTAGAGACTATTCCTCCAAGAATACCCAGCCCCAGTCATCGAGTTTCTTTGTGACAACAAGGCGGCACCCCGGGTTGGCCAAGAGCCCAACCGGGGTGCCGCCGTCGTCCCCCACGCCTGTCCACCTGCTGGCACGCCTGCAGCGGGACCCTCGGGCGTGTGGGCCCGTCATTTTGTCTAGACTGCTGCGCGGATCGCGTCGCCGAGGACGTCCAGGCCGTCGTTCAGAAGCTCGTCGCTGATAACCAGCGGGGGCAGCAGGCGGATAACGTTTCCGTAGGTGCCGCAGGTCAGGATGACTACGCCTGCCTGCAGGCAGGCTCCTGCAATGGCCTTGGCTGCTTCGGCGTTGACCTCCTTGGTGGTGGCGGCCGTGCCGGGCTTGACCAATTCGATCGCCATCATGGCGCCGCGGCCACGGATTTCGCCAATGATGTTGGCGGCACCCATTTCCTCAACGAGGGCCGCGAAACGGTCGGTGACGATCTTTTCAATATTGGCGGCGCGGCCGTTGAGGTCGTGCTCCTTCATGGTCTTAATGGCTGCCAGTGCTGCGGCGCAGGCGATCGGGTTGCCACCGTAGGTGCCGCCCAGGCCGCCGGGGTGAACGGCGTCCATGAGGTCGGCGCGGCCCGTGATGGCGCTCAGCGGCAAACCGCCACCGATGCCCTTGGCCATGGTGATGATGTCGGGAACAACACCCTCGTGCTCGGAGGCGAACCAGGCACCGGTGCGGCAGAAGCCCGACTGGACTTCGTCGGCGATGAAGACAACGCCGTTTTCCTTGGCCCACGCGGCCAGGGTGGGCAGGAAGCCCTCGGCCGGGACAATGAAGCCGCCCTCGCCCTGGATCGGTTCGATCACGATGGCGGCAACGGAGCTGGCCCCGATCTGCTTTTCAATCATGGTGATGGCGCGGCGTGCGGCTTCCTCGCCCTTGATGTCGGCTTCTTCGCGGAAGGGGTAGCTCATGGGCACACGGTAGATTTCCGGTGCGAACGGGCCAAAGTTGGTCTTGTACGGCATGGCTTTGGCTGTCAGCGCCATGGTCAGGTTGGTGCGGCCGTGGTAGGCGTGGTCGAAGGCGACGATGGCGTCACGGCCGGTGGCCAGACGTGCAACTTTGACCGCGTTTTCAACGGCTTCGGCGCCGGAGTTGAAGAGGACGGTGCGCTTCTCGTGGGTGCCCGGGGTGAGTGCATTGAGCTCTTCAGCAACGGCCACATAGCCTTCGTAAGGGGTGACCATGAAACAGGTGTGGGTGAAGTGCCCAACCTGCTCGCGGACTGCGTCCACCACATTGGCATCGGATGCACCAACGCTGGTGACCGCGATCCCTGAGCCCAGGTCGATGAAGGAGTTGCCGTCAACATCTTTGATGATGCCGCCGTC
Source organism: Arthrobacter glacialis (assembly GCF_002909415.1). Taxonomy (NCBI): domain Bacteria; kingdom Bacillati; phylum Actinomycetota; class Actinomycetes; order Micrococcales; family Micrococcaceae; genus Arthrobacter; species Arthrobacter glacialis. Next base: position 49,214 of record NZ_PPXB01000021.1, read on the forward strand.
GGCATCTGCAACGTAGACGGGAACGCCTGAGGCCACACCGGCTGCAACTACAGCCTTGCGGCGGGTCTCGAGCGCCACGGACTTCGGACCGGGGAACGCACCAAGAATCTGGCGCTTCTGCTCAAGACGGAACTGGATTTCAGACATGAAAATACCTTTCAAAAGGAGGTGCTAAGAATGTGTTGTGGGGGCGGACTACGCGTCCAGGTTGCTCATGACGTGCTTGATTCGGGTGTAGTCCTCCACGCCGTACATGGACAGGTCCTTGCCGTAGCCGGACTGCTTGAACCCGCCGTGCGGCATTTCGGCGGTGAGCATGATGTGGGTGTTGATCCAGACGGCACCAAAGTCCAGGTCGCGGGAGACACGCATGGCCACACCGTGGTTGGAGGTCCACACGCTGGAAGCCAAGGCGAACTCGACGTCGTTGGCCATTTCCACGGCCTCTTCCTCAGTCTTGAACGTCTGGACCGTGATGACAGGACCAAAGGTTTCCTGCTGCACAATGTCGTCAGTCTGCTTCACACCGTCAACAACTGTTGCTTCGAAGAAGAAGCCCTTGTCACCTGCGCGCTTGCCGCCGGTGACCACTGTTGCGTAGTCCGGGATGTTCGCAACTACTTCGCTGACTGCGTTGAAATGGTTGATGTTGTTCAACGGCCCAAAATAGTTCAGGGAGTCGTCCGAGTGGCCTGTTTCCAAACCCTTGGTGGCTGTGGCCAAGGCGGCGACAAACTCGTCGTGGGCTGATTCCTCAACGAGCACGCGGGTGATGGCCGTGCAGTCTTGGCCGGCGTTGAAAAAGGAGAACTCGGCAATGGACTGGGCTGTCTTGCCCAGGTTTGCATCGGCGAAGACGACGGCGGGCGCCTTGCCTCCCAGCTCCAGGTGAGCGCGTTTGAGTCCCTTGGCAGCACCCGTGGCAACGGCGATGCCTGCTCGAACGGAGCCGGTGATGGAGACCATGGCCGGGATCTTGTGGTCAACCATGGCCGCGCCGGTGGCACCGTTGCCCAGAACAAAATTCAGCACGCCTGCCGGAACAATGTCCTTGGCGATGTCGGCAAACACCATGGTGCTTTCCGGGGTGGTGTCGCTGGGCTTGAGAACAACCGTGTTGCCTGCGGCCAGGGCCGGGCCGATCTTCCAGATCAGCATCAGGAACGGGTAGTTCCATGGGGTGACTTGGGCTATGACGCCTACGGGTTCGCGGCGCACATAGGAGGTCATGTTTTCCATGTACTCCCCTGCAGAGCGGCCTTCGAGCAGGCGTGCTGCGCCGGCAAAGAAACGCAGCTGGTCCGCTCCTGCCCCTACTTCTTCGGCGGCAATCATGGCCTTGACCTGGCCGGTGTTGCGGTGCTGTGCTTCCACAATCTCGTCACTGCGGGCCTCGATGGCATCTGCAAGTGCTAGCAGCACGGTTTGGCGCTGACCGGGAGTTGCATGCTTCCACGTTTTGAAGGCTGTGGCGGCTGCGCTCATGGCGGCGTCCACATCGGTTTGGGAAGAGATGGGTGCCTTGGCAACAACCTCACCGTTGGTGGGATTGACGATGTCCAAGGATTCCTCGCCGGAAACCGGGACAAATGCGCCGTTGATGAAGTTCTGCAAGGTCTGGACCACAGTGTTCTTACCTCTTAGCTCGATGTAGGGACGCGGGTGATACACCGCATATGCGAAATCCTAAGCCCGCGGCAGCCCCTGAGCGAATAGCCATGTGCACCACGTCACCCATTGGACGTAGTGCGTTTGTATAGTTGTTACATGGCACTTTCCTTGGCTGACCTGCTCGGCGTACCCGGCTTATCCCTGAAGAATCTAGGTTCCGTGAGAACTCCCCTCACAGCTGCCATCGACTGGGTGGCCGTCACCGAGCTGGAAAATCCCCAATCGTTCCTCAGCGGCGGGGAACTGGTGCTGACCACGGGGGCCCGGCAGGGCACAGTCGATGCGCAACGTTCCTTCGTTCGGCAAATTAAGCGCGCAGGAGCCGTTGGTATTGGTTTTGGAGTTGGTTTTGAGCATGCAGCAGTGCCCGCAGCTCTTTTGGCCGAGGCTGACCGCTGGGCAGTGCCAGTTGTTGAAGTCCCCTACAGCACCCCCTTCATCGCCATTGGCAAGCTGGTTGCCGACGCCCGATCATCGGACCACTACGCCAAGTTGGAGCGGTTGCTGCGCGAGCACCAGGTGTTGGCGCGCGCACTGCTAACAGGGGGCGGGTTGCCAGCGTTGTTGCAAAAGCTTTCCTCCATGGTGGCGGCGGATTTGGTCATCACCCAGTTCGGCGGCGAGGTTGCCACCACCGCGCCGGGGGCAATCCCGGACGACGGCGCATGGCATGCCGTTGCGCTTTCAACCGGGAAACGGGATTCCAGCACCTTGTGGCTGCGCAAACCCTTCCACGACGATGGAATCGTTGACTACGCCCGTGGCCTCATCAGCATTGAACTCAACAACCTGGTGCAGCGCCGGCACACAGAACGCCAAATTGCTGGGCAGGTCATCGCAGACATATCCCGGGGCACCCTGGATGCCGCTGATTCATCTGCCCGGCTGGAGAACCTGGGCATCGCCACAACTGCCAAGAACTTTGTTTTGCTGGTGCGGGCCGAAGAAAGCCAGTTCACCACCCTTTCCACCATCTCACTGCCGATCAAGCTGGAGACTGCTGTGGCCGCCGTCGTCCGTTCCGAGGGAAGCCAGGAGCTGGTGCTGGTGGTTCCCGCCCAAGCTGGCGATCCTACCGAGCTGGGCAGGGCCCTCAGCCACCAGATGCACAATGTAGGGATCACGGCACCCGTGGGAATCGGTGGCACCTACTCCCAAGCCAATGGTTTGCGCTGGAGCTATTTCGAGGCTCGTGAGGCTGCCACCCGGGGATTGGAAGTCAACGCCCCGGAGCGGCTGAGTTTGACGTCGCTGCTGCTGGCCAGTGAAGACGTACCCATGGCGGACATGGCAGCCGAGGCATTGGGCCCTCTCACGGCCTTTGATGCCTCACATGGGGCCGAATTGGTGGACACCTTGGAGACGTACTTGCGGCTCAATGGATCAGTGGCGGCCGTGGCTGACGCCCTGGCCTTGCACCGAAACACTGTCCGCTACCGGCTCACCCAAATTGCCGAACTCACCGGCTACGACCCGGCACTGACGCCTGACCGCGTTCAATTGTGGCTGGCGCTGGCTGTGCGCAGGTTATCCCCGCCGGCTTGATTCATGGCCCCGTTCGTGGAACGGGGCCGCTGGATCAAGCCAGCGGGAACAAACCCTGTTGCCTATGCGACGCTGCTGTGGCTGAACCTGCGGACCAGCAGAAGCAAGCCGAGACCTGCAAAGAGCGCCAGGATGGACAGGTAGATCGGCCACAGCCCGGTCCCCGTGTAGGCCAGCTGGGCAGGTGCTGCTGCGCCCAAAGCCTGCACACCGGAGCTCATGCCGTGAACGTTGCTGACTGTCACTGTGGGGGTAACGTGAACCACCGGAACTTTCGGTGTCACGTGAGTTACCGGGGTAACCGGCGTTACCGGAGTTACGGGAGTAACCGGAGTTACCGGAGTAACCGGAGTTACGGGAGTTACCGGCGTAACCGGGACAACCGGAGTTACGGGAGTTACCGTATTGGTGGCATGCGAGCCATTGGAAACAGCATTACCCAAAACACCCACGGCATTGCCGGAAACATTCACCGGAACCGTGATGGGAGCAGCAACCTGAACATTGCCCAGAACGTCACCAACAACCCCGCCCAGCAAACCGCCAC
>NZ_PPXB01000018.1:0-88858 GCF_002909415.1 Arthrobacter glacialis
AGGTAGAGGCCCCACACCACGGTGTGGGGCCTCCCTTCATTAAAACAACAAACTGACCCGCAGTAGCAGTCGAAAAACACGCCAAAAACACGTTTTTTCGACCACTACTGCGGGTCAGATGTTTAACGTGACTAACGCAGTGCCGCAGACCCCGCCGCGTAGGCCGTTCATCCTTGCCTCGGCATGTTTGCAAACAACGTACTTGCTTTTGCTCACCACCTCCTACAAGCACGGCGCCTTTAGCCAGATCTATCCCTTGGACCGCGGGTTGGCGGTGTTTCTGGTGGCGGTAATTGCCGTGACTTTGCTGGCGTTGACGCTCATTGGGGATGGCGGCAGCAAAAAGGGTGCACTCTTTGCCGTGATGACAGGTATTAGCATTGCCGCATACACCCTGGTGGATGGGCTGGGTGTGCGCCAATCCGGGAACCCGCTGAGTTACATCTCGTGGCTGTTCCTGCTTCAAGGCCTGATTCTGCCCTCGGTGTGCTTGCTGATGGCCCCCGCGCGCCGGGTCCACGTCCGGGCGGTTGGCAAGCATTGGAAGATCGGGTCGCTGGGCGGGGTGCTGTCCATGCTGGCCTACGGCATGGTGGTTGTGGCCCAGAGTGTGGCTCCGCTTGCGCTGGTCTCGGCCCTGCGAGAGTCCTCGGTGCTGCTCGCCGGGGTCATTGGAGTCCTGTTCATTGGTGAGAGGTTCTCCAAGACCCGGCTTGGATTGACGACGGCGGCCGTTGCCGGGATTGCCGCGCTGCAGTTGGGCTAGTGGTTCTGGCGCGCCAGCTGCAGCCTAGCGCAGGATAATGTCGGTGGCCGTGGCGGGGGACTGACCGGTGGAGACGAAACCTGAAACGTTCGCCTGTGGGTGCTTGATGATGTCGGTGACCGAGCCCAAATGCTTGGACAGGTCCACCTTGTCCTCCGGGGCAGCCAGCAGAAGCTGGAAGCCAAATTCCTGCAGCGCGTTGATACCCGCGCCAGCGTATTCGGAGTTCGCCTGGATGAAGGCCTCATCGATCATGACAGTGCCATAGGTGCTGTAGCCCTGCACATCTATGCCCAGCTGGTAGGCCAAGGCCGCGCCCATGATGAAGGAAGTGAAGCGCTGCCCCTCACCACCTGAGAGTGTGCCCGGTTCCAAGCCCATCTCAACTTCCCCGTTGGGACGGTGCTCGTTGCAGCTGATGGTCACATGCTGGCGCACATCAAGGACGGTATCTGCCCAGTGGGCCATGCCTGGATCGGCAAGTGCATTGACCAATCGTTCCAGCTGCTGGTAGCTGGCTGCCATCTTTTCTTCGCTCGCCTTGGTGTACGCATTCCCCAAGGCCTCCTTGAGATCGTTGCGGAAAGCCCTGGCCTCATCGGGGATGGTGGTCTTGACTTCCAGCCGCAGCCGGCTGCCCTTCTCGAAAGGCACATCCGCCAAGATTTGATTCAGCGGCAATATACGTTCCTCAATGGTGCGCCGCTCCTCTTCCAAGAGTTGCAAAAGATCGGAGAAACGTTCGTAGGAGCGGTTGTTGAAGTACTCCCGGAACTCATCCTGACGCTGCGGGAGGCCGTCGGAAATAATGCGCTCATACAGCTCTCCATAGTGAATGCTGGCATCGGCCCCGGTACCGTAGCTGGCACTCATGGTGGGGCCGAATTGGCGCGCAAAGGACTTAAAAATCTCGCTGAGGGCGCCTTCCGTGCGGAACTGGCGTTCTTTCAAGGCTGCGGCTCGCTCACCCAGGTCCACAGCAACGCGGGACAGAAGCACCTCCAGCTCATCCAAGGACGCGGGTTCGCCGTCGCTCAAGTACGGCGCAAACGCAGCTGTTGCCCAGTCCGGGGCGGCCTGCTGTAGTTCACTGGCGTTCCGCAGGGCAGCCTGAACGTTGGCAAGGTCCTTGCCAATGGCGGCTAGATCGTGGTGTAGCACGGCCACCTTGCCCACGGCCGCCTCCAATTCTGCATTGGCGGAAGCCAGCGATTCGCGCAACTGGGCCAAGGTGGCACTGCCGGCAATGGTTTGCTCCAAGGTGGCGTGCAGAACTTCCAACGCTGCGGCCAGTGCTGCGGAATCCAGCTGCGCAAAGGTCCGCTGGTCACCGGAAATGCGCTTCAGGGAAGCCAGCCGCTGAGCAGACTGTTCCTTGGCCAGGCTGCTTTGGGTGGCAGCGGAAGCAGAGGCCTCATGGTCGGCGGCGAGGGCCAGAGCCTGCTCTTCCAGCTGGGCAATCTTGGCAACATTGTTGAAACCGAGCAGGTAGTCCCCGGGATTGATGGAGCGGGTGTCGCGCTCGAATACCGCCGAGTTCAGTTTCACTGTGCCGGCTTGTGAAATGGCCCTGGTGTGCTGGTGCAACTCCGCGTCGTTCTCAACGCAGACGAACGCAAAGTCGGAGGTAATTTTCGCCCGGACCCAGTCGCCGGCGTCGGACGCGTGGAAGTCCAGCTTGGTCACCAACTCGTCGGTGCCGGCAACTGCGCCTGTCCGGGTGGGGAGGCTGATGTCTATCCAGCGAAGCTTGCCGTGCCCGTCCAAGGTGTTGATGGCGGCGGTGACAGCTTCAATGTCCCCACCCTTGATGAGCAAGGTGGTGGCCAGGGAACGCAGGACCTTCTCCGCCGCAGGCCGCCACACGCTGTGGCCGCCACCCATGTCCACCAGCTCACCGGCGAAGGGCATGTCCGCGATGTCGATGCCTGTGACTGCGCCAATAGCCCGTCGGGCGGCCGCACTGCGCGGGTCAATATTGCTGCCCCTGCGCTCGTAAGACTCAATCTCGGCCCGCAGCGCCTTCGCTTGGTCCTTGAGGTTTACACTCGCTGCGACGGCTTGGTACTCGCGGTTCCGTGCCGACTCGGTCTCACCTTGTTGGTGTTCGACGCCGGCGCCCGCCAACGCGCGCGCTGCGTCCAGGCCGGCCGCACTCCATTCATGTACGAGCCCGGCAGCGTCCAAGTCCTCGCGAACACTTGCTTCCAAACGCAACCGTTCGGCAAGTTCCCGCTTCCCGGTGCGGATGTCTTTTTCCAGGCCCTCGATGGCCCGGCCGCCGTGGTTGGCATGCTGTTGCGCCAAGGTGGACGCGGATTCAGCCAGGGCGTCCTTGGTCAGTGTGGCTGCCTCGATTTGTTGCTGCTTTTCCTCCTGAGCTTCGCTGAGGGCGACCGCCTTGGCGGTCAGCAGTTCGGCTTGGAATTGCTGACGCAACAAGGGGAGCTGCACGTTTTTTAGCTCAACTGTGCGGGAATGGTTGTGGTTGAATTCCGCCAGCCTTTTGTGCAGTTCCGGCACGGGGGCCAGGGCGTCACGCTGCCCGCGGGCATCCTCGAGCTGGCGGTAAATCCCGCTCAGATGACTAAAATCCTCCACCGCTGCCGTCGCTGCAGCGAGGGTTGCCGGCTTGTCCAGCACCTCGTAGCGGAAGAAGCGGTTGACACCCTTGTCCAGGCCCTTGCCGTTTTGCAGGGTGCGCAGCAGGCTGAACGCCTTGTCATTGTGGATGCCCAATTTACGGCGGAACCGCTCGGCAAATGTCTTGTGCACGTCAAAGGCCTCGGCTCCGGGGAGAGCAGCGTGCAGGGACGAGGGCGAAAAGCGCCGGCTGCCATGACCTTCGAGCGCCTGGGTATCCAATTCGGCGTCGTGGATGACATAGTGCTTGCCCACCTGGCCTTCCAGGCCATTGGCTGGCAGGTCAAACAGTGCCGCAATGGTGACAGCCCGGCCCAGACCGTCCTCAAACACCAAGGCGGCGGCGGACCAGGTGGCGCTGGGGCGTTGGTACTCTATGCCGCTGGCCGTCTTGATCTTGCGGCCGCGCATATAGCTGAAGGTGGTGCGCCGGTCCTTCCGGTTGGACGCCTCATGCGCTGATTCATTCAGGCGGGGAGCTGCATAGAAAATGTGCTGGATGCCGTCAAACAAGGTGGACTTGCCCACGCCGGGATGACCTGTCAACAAGGTCCCGGCTCGGTCCACGTACATGGAATGGCGGCCGTGGAAGGTGCCCCAGTTAATGATCTGAATTTGGCTGAGCCGGAACTGGCCGGGGTTGATGTCTTCACCAATGGGCAGCGTGGTGGCAATGCTCATTAGAGGATCTCCTGCGTTGCTTCGTCGGGGGAATCGAGATCGAAGGAATCGCTGGCGGCGCTTTTGTCCAGAGCCGCCAGATAGGCCGGAATTTGCTCGATCGAATCAAACGGCAGTGCGAGTGCCAAGGCGTTGCTCACCCGATATTCGCCCGCCAACTCGGTGGGCAAAATCAGTTTTAGGCCCATCAGCCTGGCCAAGGCTGCGTCGGTTTGTTCATCGAGGCGTTTGTCATCGACCGCGCCCGGTTGGCGGTGTTCGGCCAAAATTTCCCGGGCCATGCTGCGCGAGACTGTCACATCCGTGCCGCTGCCCGCATGACGGTCCAGCAGCACCCTCAAACGCAGCGCCAAAAGTGTCTCCTCGCGGCGCAGCGGCTTGCGCGCGACGATGGGCTGGGTGTGCGCGGCGTCCATCGGGACAGGTGTCAGCAACGCAATTTTGCGGTCCGCATCAACGCTTAGCAGCAGGAAAATTTCACTCAAGTACTGCTGCAGGGACACGGTGTGGCGCAGGATGGTGGTCCACAGGGCCGGTTCAGCCGTGCCGTCAATGTAGGGCCCGCGGAGCAGGCGGACCAACGCCTGGCGCAGTTCCAGCGGGAAGGCGCCCGTGTCGCCGGGAAACAACATCCGCTCCGTATTGGCCGCGCTGGTCCCGGCGGGCGTGGGATGGGAACTGGTGCTCATGACGCGGAGTCCTTCGTGAAGGTGAACAACGGGATGCGGGCAGTCCGTGCGGTGCCGTCGATCTGGGTGAAAGTCAAAGTTTGTGTGCCCGTGGAATCCATGGTGTTTGTCGAGGCGCGGGCAGCCAGAATCAGTCCCCGGATGGTGTTGATGTGGTGGAGTTCCGGTGGCAGGCTGGCATAAACGTCCGCCAGGGTTGCCCTGCCGTTGCGGGTTACCTTGGTACGTTCGACGGCGGCGTGCAGCGTTGGCATGTCCGGCGCAGGCGTGACGGGGGTGCGGTGGATGTCGGCATCGCTTAGCTCAGGGGGAGCTGCAAGCTTGGGCGGGGGCACATGGTCCGCCGGGTTGAAGATGCCCAGCCCGGCCAGCGTTTCAAATGTGGGGGAGTACAGCAGTGGCTCGACCACAGCCGTGCGCGAACCGAGTGTCGCTTTGGCCACAGCCTGCTCGGCTGCGTGAATGGACCGGCGCAACAACACGGATTCCCTAAATTCGGCCGACTGCACGTAGGCGTGCAAACTCTCGGAAAGGCGCCCATAAATGGCGTGCACGTCCGCCGCCTCGCGACGCATTTCACGCAGCAGCGAGGCCAGGTTTGCCCGTTCCTCGGAACTCAGCTGGTCCGTGAAGTCGCGCTCCAGGACCTCGTTGATCGACTGCCGGAAGCGGGCCTGCTGGATGGGGTCGTTGAGGAATTCGGTGAAGCCTTCAAAGGTCTCTCCTTCGGCAGTGCCGCGCAACGCCTTGTCGCCGGCCAGCACCTGGCCCACGGCTACACCCTTCGTCACGGAGGATTCCATGATTTCCTGGCGGATGGTGTGCAACATGAGGTCCACGCCGTCGCGCATGCGCTTGAAATCAGCTGGCAGGCTGGCGGCCAAATCGAGCACACTGCGGGTGGCGGCCACCGCGGAGTCGGCAGACAGCACCGCGGGGCTCTCGCCGTTGCGCAGCGCCTCAATTTCGTTTTGGCGCTCGGCGATCTCGGCCTCGAGCGCGGCAATCCGGGATTCCGGGTTGGGGTCGCTTTGAAAGGACAGCGTTTCAATGCTTGTCAGCAAGGTGCTCAGCCGGGAGCTGTTGAGGTTGGTCCGCTGACCCGTCAACGTGTCCATGAAGGCCAGGACGCGGGCAGTGCTTGCTGTGGGTTCGTAAAAGAATTTGCCGTCAGCCATGGGGCGGGCCAGAAACTGGCTGCGCACCCAGGAATCGGCGTAGTGGGACGCCTGCCAGGACTCATTGAGGCTGAGGTTTTCTTCGCGCAGTTCCTTCATGAAGTCCGCCAAGTCGGCGTGGAACTCTTCCAATGGAACGCGCTGCCTGGTGGCTGTGAACTCGGCCCGCAGAAACGCTGCAGCCCACGGCGCGCCCTGCAGCAGCTTCCACGCGGGGCTCTGACGCAGTTGATTTTGCGCGTGCCACTGTGCGACGGCGTTATCAGTGGAGCGCATGGCGTGGACTTTCAGGCAGGGGTGGGGTGGGGTAAGTTCCATTTTAAGGCATGGCAGCGCCGAAAAAGACGGCGTTCGCGGTTTCGGCCGCCAGTAGACCACCGGCTTTAACCGCCAACGCCGACTTTTTTGATGCTGGTCCGGGGCATGTGGTGAGAGTTACGCGCGCGGGCGAGTGTCCGGCGTCGTAATTACGGTAAGCTAGATAAGTCTGTGCTGGCGCCAAGGCCACTCAATCTGTGTGCTTGGGGGCCGCCGGACACCGCAAATGAACCTCCTGTTACGGAAATGCCGTAACCGCCTAGCCCAAAGGAGGTGGGTTCACATATGCGTCCTTACGAACTGATGGTAATCATCGACCCCGATGTTGATGAGCGTACCGTTGAGCCGTCGCTTCAGAAGTTCCTGAATGTCATCACCAACGATGGTGGAACCATCGAAAAGGTTGACATCTGGGGCCGTCGTCGCCTGGCTTACGACATCCAGAAGAAGTCTGAAGGTATCTACGCAGTGGTGAACTTCACCGCTGAGCCTGCTACCGCTCAGGAACTTGACCGCGTTCTTGGCCTCAACGAGACCATCCTGCGCACCAAGATCACCCGTCCGGAAGAGCAGAAAGTAGTAGCCGAGTAATTTCGGTTCACTTTCTTTAGTTCTTTCTCCGTAGGAAAACACAAGCAGGAAGCAGGAGCAGATGGCAGGCGAAACCACTATCACGGTCATTGGTAATCTCACCGGTGACCCCGAACTTCGGTTTACCCCGAGCGGTTCAGCAGTAGCGAACTTCACCATTGCGTCGACTCCGCGGACCTTTGACCGCCAGTCCAACGAGTGGAAAGACGGCGAAACGCTGTTCCTCCGCGCGTCGATCTGGCGTGAAGCGGCCGAAAACGTTGCCGAGTCCCTGACAAAGGGTACCCGCGTGATTGTTTCAGGCCGGCTGAAGTCGCGGACCTACGACACCAAAGAAGGCGAAAAGCGCACCGTCATGGAGCTTGAGGTCGACGAGATCGGCCCCTCGCTGCGTTACGCCAATGCCAAGGTTAACCGCACCCAACGCTCCGGCGGTCAGGGTGGGAACAACTTCGGTGGCGGCAACGGTGGCCAAGGCGGCAACTTCGGCGGCGGCAACGCTGGCGGAGGCCAAGGTGGCTTCGGCGCCAATCCCGGTGGCGGCAACGCTCCCTGGGGTGGCGGCGGCGCGCAGCAGCAGCCCGCACCGGCAGCCGATCCCTGGGCCACGCCCGGTGGCGGCCCCTCCGGCGGCTGGGGCGCCGGCCCGGATAACTCCGAGCCTCCCTTCTAGCACTAAAAATATTTGTGCGGCAACCGCCGTACGCACTCCATCCCGCGGATTAATATCCACGGGCTCCACGAATACTAAGGAGCTCCACGATGGCTAAGGCTGAACTCCGTAAGCCCAAACCAAAGTCCAACCCCTTGAAGGCCGCTGACATCACTGTCATCGACTACAAGGACGTAGCATTGCTGCGCAAATTCATCTCTGACCGTGGAAAGATCCGTGCACGTCGTGTCACGGGTGTTACCGTTCAGGAGCAGCGCAAAATCGCCCAGGCAATCAAGAACGCCCGCGAAGTTGCATTGCTGCCCTACTCCGGCGCTGGCCGCGGTTAAGGGAGATAAATAAACATGGCAAAGCTCATTTTGACCCACGAAGTAAGCGGCCTCGGTGCCGCTGGCGACATCGTTGAGGTAAAGAACGGTTACGCACGTAACTTCCTTCTTCCCCGCGGCTTCGCCCTCACCTGGTCCAAGGGTGGCGAGAAGCAGGTGGAAATCATCAAGGCTGCTCGCTTGGCCCACGTGCACGCTTCCATCGAAGCTGCTCAGGAGCAGGCCTCGGCTCTGCAGGCCAACGTTGTTGTTTTGAAGGTAAAGGCAGGCGCCTCAGGCCGCTTGTTCGGTACCGTCAAGGCTGACGACGTTGCAAAGGCTGTTGCCGCTGCAGGTCTGGGAGCCATTGACAAGCGCAAGGTTGAACTGCCTGCTCACATCAAGAGCACCGGCAAGCACACTGCAACTCTTCGTCTCCACGACGACGTTTCAGCTGTCATCACCTTGAACGTTGTAGCAGGCTAATAGCCCGTTTATAGCTTCAAACAAGAAGCCCGGCCCCCGTTTTCGGGAGCCGGGCTTCTTGCTTTAACTAATCCCTTTGGGACTGCAGCGACTGCATGTCCGTTGTGGTGATGTACCGGTAGCTCAGATCAATGAGTTCACGGAGCACGCCCAGGTCAATATCGGCGAGCTTGTTGATATAGACGCACGCCACGCTGGATTTGAACTTGCCCAGCTTTTCCAGCAAAGGTCCGGCCTCTGGCGGGTCTTGGAGCCCGTAGATCACCAAGTTCGCCTTCCGGGGTGAGAACCCTGCGGCGGCCGCGTCGCCCTCACGCCCCGAGGCGTACTTGTAGTGGTATTCGCCAAATCCAATGATGCTTGGCCCCCACATGCGTGGCGGCTGTCCGGTGATCTCTGCCATCAGTTCCAGCAAAACAACGGCATCCTGGCGCCGCGCTTCCGTGGTGTCCACGGTGGCGATGAACCCCATCGGATCCACTGCTGTGGGATGAGTCTTGTTGGTCCTGTTGTCAGTCTTTGGTGACAGCGGCTCAGCACCCATAATCGCGCTCCTTTTGTTCCTCGTAGTTTAGCGTTGGCCGCTTTTCTCCGCACCGTGCCATGGTGAACTGCCCCGCTCATGTCCCTATTGCTTCATCTATGGACGGCGATACATCAGATGTATTACTGTGGGGCCTGTCACTTTGTTATCCATATCATGCTGCGCGTCCGGGGTTCGTGAGTCCGTGGGGCAGCCTGCTTCTTTGTTGAGGGATTATGGTTCTGCCAAACATGCGAAAAACTTTTACCAAGCCAATAGCCGCCGTGTGCGCCTTGGCCGTGGTAGTTGGCCTGGGATTCACCACCATAGCTGGTGCCAACGCAGCTGAAACTCCCGTTGCCCCCATAACCTCTGCCGGCATCGTTGCAGGATCCCAGATTCCCGAGACCGACCAGATGCTTTGGTACACCTCCCCGGCCACCAACTGGGAAACCCAGTCGCTGCCCATCGGTGGCGGACACCAAGGCGCCAACGTCTTCGGTGGCCTGGCCAGTGAGCGGTTGAGCCTGAACGTGGACTCCCTGTGGTCCGGCGGTCCCGGGTCCAAGGAAGGCTGGACGGGCGGCAACTGGCCCTCGGACGGTTCCAAGAATGGAAAGCTCAAGGAGGTGCGGGACGAGATTACAGCCAACGGCTCCATGTCTCCCGGCGCCGTGGCCGGCAAGCTCGGCATCCCCTCCTACAGCCTGCCGGGCGGGGTCATCCCGGGCTTTGGTTCCTACCTGAACTTTGGCCAGTTCTACTTCGACGTCCCTGATGCTGCCGGGACCACCAACTACCGCCGCGACCTGAACCTGGGCAACGCCGTGGCCGGTGTCAGCTACACGAAGAGCAATGGCACCAAGGTGCAGCGCTCCTTCTTCTCCTCCTACCCGGACAACGTTTTGGTGTCCCGCTTCGCCGCCGACCGAGCCGGGGAAATCAACTTCACCACACGCTTCACCTCGCCCAACGGTGCCGTGCAGACGGCTGCCGGCAACCGCATCACTGTCAAGGGTGTTGTTGCCGACAACGGCTTGAAGTACGAGATGGCGGCCCACGTAGTGACCGATGGTGGCACCGTCACGGTCGAGGGCAACAACCTCAAGGTCACAGGCGCCACGAGCGCCACCATGTACATGAGCATGGGAACCGACTACAAGGACAACTACCCCAGCTACCGGGGGGTTGACCCGCACGCGGCCGTAACGGCCGCCGTCGACGGTGCCGTTGCCAAGGGCCATGACGCTGTGAAGGCGGCGCACATTGCCGACTACAAGGGCCTCTATGACAACATGAGCCTGAACATTGGCGGCCACCTGCCTGCCGACATTCCCACCAATACCCTGCGCTCACAGTACAAGGGCAATGGCTCCGAAGGGGACAAGGCCCTGGAGGCTCTGTTCTTCAACTACGGCCGCTACATGATGATTGCAAGCTCCCGCCCGGGCTCACTGCCGGCGAACTTGCAGGGCCTGTGGAATGACAGGAACACCCCGCCGTGGCAGGCTGACTACCACACCAACATCAACCTGCAGATGAACTACTGGCTCTCCGAGGTGACAAACCTTTCGGAAACGGCCGAGCCGCTCAACGACTTCATGGAAGCGCTCGTTGAGCCCGGCAAGGTAACCTCCAAGTCCATCTTTGGCGCGGATTCCCCCGGCTGGATTGTCAACCAGAACACCAACATTTTTGGCTTCACGGGTGTTCACGACTGGGCCGAGTCCTTCTGGATGCCTGAAGCGGCAGCCTGGATGATGCAGCCTGTTTACGAGCACTACGCCTTCACCGGCGATGTTGCCTACCTGCAGACCAAGGCCTACCCCATGATGAAGGGTGCTGCCGAGTTCTGGATTCACAACCTGCAGCCGGACCCGCGTGACAACAACCGCCTGGTGGTTACTCCTAGCTACTCGCCGGAGCAGGGCCCGTTCACTGCCGGTGCCGCCATGTCCCAGCAGATTGTTGTGAACCTGCTCAAGGACACGCTGGAAGCTGCCAAGGTTTTGAACACTGATGCAGCCTTCCAGGCGTCACTGACAAGCGCCTTGAACAAGTTGGATCCGGGCCTGGCTGTTGGCTCCTGGGGCCAGATCAAGGAGTGGAAGATCGAGAACACCTCGATCGACACGCCCACCAACCAGCACCGCCACGCCTCCAACCTCTTTGCCCTCTACCCGGGCGACGCCATTGACGTCCGCAACGATCCGGTGCTTGCAGCTGCTGCCCGCAAGTCACTCGATGCCCGCGGCGACGGTGCCACCGGATGGTCCAAGGCCTGGAAGATCAACTTCCTGGCCCGCCTGCTGGACGGCGACGGCTCACAGAAGATGCTCTCAGCCCTGCTGAAGAACAACGTCTACGACAACCTCTGGGATGCGCACCCGCCGTTCCAGATTGACGGCAACTTTGGCGCCACCTCCGGTGTTGCTGAAATGCTGCTGCAGTCCCAGTCCAACGCCATTGACCTGCTGCCCGCACTGCCGGCCAACTGGGCCACGGGAGCGGTCTCTGGCCTCAAGGCTCGCGGCAACGTTGAAGTTGGCATGTCCTGGGCCAATGGGGCACCTACGGGTGCCGTCCTGCAGCCGGGCAAGTCAGGCCCGCTCGCTGTCCGTTCGGCCATGTTTGACGGCAAGTTCACTGTCAAGAATGAAACCACTGGCGCCACCATTGCGGCCGTCAAGGGTGCCGATGGCATTGTGACGTTCGACGGCGTTGCGGGCGTCAAGTACGTGATCTCCTCCACCGCCAATGTCACCATTGACGCCCCGGCCACTATTGCCGGCGGCACGGCGTTCGACCTCACCGTCAACCTCAACGCACCGGGCGCAGCCTTGGCGGCCGGTTCGCTGGCCATCTCCGCCCCGGCAGGATGGAGCGTGGAACCGGCGACGGCGTCCACCCCAGCAGTTGCGCAGGGCACCAGCGCCCAGGCGAAGTTCAAGATCAAGCCCTCGCTTGCTCCTCTGGGCGCGGCCAAAGTGGCGGCCACGCTGACAAGCGGCGGCAGCACCCTGACCACCGATCATGCCATTGTTGTTACTGACCCCACAGTTGTGCCCTGCACCGCCATGACTGTGACAACCGTCAGCAGTGAGGAAACCGCTGGCGAGAACGGTCGCGGCATCAACATGACCGACTGTGACACCACCACCATGTGGCACACGGCATGGAGTATAAATTCCACGCCGCCGCCGCACTGGGCTGTCATTGATTTGGGCTCCACCGTGAAGCTCACGGCTGCCGGTTGCACCCCGCGCCCGGCTTTGAACGGCCGCATCACCAAGGCCAGCATGGCAACCAGCCTTGACGGTGTCACCTGGAGTGCACCCACAGTGGCCACCTGGGCCAACAACACCGACGCCAAGTGGATTCAGCTCAATGGGGTTGAGGCCCGCTACGTGAAGTTCACGGGCATTGAAACCCTCGGCGACGGCACCAATGCCAACAAATGGGTCACCTGTGGCGAGTTCAACGCCAAGAAGTCTGTTGACGGAGGCACCACGCCCACCCCAACGGCTTCGCCTTCGCCGTCACCGTCCGCGACAGCCACACCCACAGCGACGGCCACTGCCGGCGGAACCATTGCCCCCGTGCTGTGCTCGGACATGACTGTCATCGGATTCAGCAGCCAGGAAACAGCCTCCGAACAGCGCCCCGCGAGCAACGTGGTTGACTGCAACCAGGAGCCGGGCTGGAGCACGGCGTGGAGTGCCAACTCAACACCGCCCCCGCACTGGGTCATCATCGACCTGGGCAAGACGCGCAACCTGGTTTCCGCCGGATGTCAGGGACGGGCTTCTGCCAATGGCCGTATCAAGGATGTCACCCTTGAGACCAGCCTTGATGGAATTACATGGGCCGCTCCCGTAGCTGCCATCTGGGCCAACACCACAGCCGTTCAGAATGTCGCCTTGAATGGTTCACCGGCACGGTTTGTCCGCATGACGGGCGTAACGTCCTTCGAACAAAAGTGGGTTGCTTGTGGCGAGTTCGTGGCCAGTGAGCGTATTGCCGACCCCACGGCAACGGCAACGCCGAGCGCATCGGCGACACCCTCAGCGACACCGAGCTCGACGCAGTCGGTGACTCCGTCAGTGTCACCGAGCGCCACACCGTCGGCAACGCCCAGTGCGTCACCGTCAGCGGCACCAAGCGGAACACCGTCTGCGACGCCGAGCTCAACGCCGAGTGTGTCTCCGTCAGCAACACCCAGCGCAACGGCGACTGTCACGGGAACTGCCGTGCCGACGTCGTCGACCACAGCGGGTGCAACAGTGACGGCCGCCCAAGGTGACTCACTGCTTGTCACGGGAAGCGGTTTCACGCCGAACGAGCTGGTCACTGCAGTCATCCGATCCACACCCGTGGAGATGGGCACCTTCACGGCTGATGCCAAGGGCAATGTCAAGGTCAGCTGGAGGGTCCCTGTTGGCTTCGCCCTGGGCGAGCACACAGTGACCTTGACGGGGCAGAGTTCCAGGCACGCGGTGGTGGTGCCCGTGCTTATCACCGCCATGGAAACCGCAGTGACCCTACCCGGACACGACGAACTGTCCAACACTGGCGCAAGCGGTCTGGCCCTGGTGATGGCGTTCGGGTTGCTGATTGTTGCTGCCGGTGTGGCCCTCGTTGTGAGGTCCAGAAGGAAGCACATGCCCAAGCGCGCATAAAGGAAGTGTGCGAGCGGGCCCAGTGCGGCGGGGGATATCCACAGACTGACATATGTCTGTGGATATCCCCCGCGCCATTTGTGATTAACGTTTGTACCAAGCGTCGGTGGGGCCATGAAAATTGTGCCAAAAAACTATTCATCCACAGGCGGTGGGGAGTGTTTATGCAGGTCAGGAGCCTCTTTTTGGGTCTTCACCAGACTTGTCCACATGCTTGTCCCCATCCTGTGCACAAGCAGAGGCACTTAATGCACCGGTTATCCACAGGGGCAGTGGACAACGGGGTTGGTAGTTGGGGTTCTTGCGTCTAACGTTGCCAATGACCCCTCTGCAACGACAACTTTGTCGGTATCAGCTGGTAAGGAGGAGTAGTAGCAAAGAATGCATCGCCAATGCGCGGTGGAAAGGCCCGGCCAGCAGGGCAGAAAGTGGGCACCAACTTATGTCAGCTTCAAGTCGAGAAGCAGAGACTTCCTCGCGCGAACCGGATTTCGCCAGGACACCGCCGCAGGATCTCGTGGCCGAACAAAGTGTTTTGGGCGGCATGATGCTCTCCAAGGACGCCATTGCCGACGTCGTTGAAGTATTGCGGGGCAACGACTTTTACCGCCCGGCCCACGAGAGCATCTATGAGGCCATCTTGGATCTCTACGGCCGCGGCGAACCCGCCGACGCCGTCACTGTCTCCGATGAGCTGACCAAGCGCACTGAAATCACCAAGGTCGGTGGCGCCGCCTACCTGCATCAGCTCATCCAGTCTGTGCCCACGGCCGCCAACGCAGGCTTTTACGCCGAAATCGTAGCTGAGAGGGCCGTGCTGCGCCGCTTGGTCACAGCTGGCACCAAGATCGTCCAGATGGGCTATGCCCAGGACGGCGAAGTGGAGGACGTGGTCAACGCCGCCCAGGCGGAGATCTTTGCCGTGGCCGAACGCCGCAGCACTGAGGACTACGTGCTGCTCAAGGACGTCATGGAATCCACTGTGGATGAAATTGAGGCGTCCGGGCACAAGGGCGAAGGCATGACGGGTGTGCCCACAGGTTTTTACGAATTTGATGAGCTGACCAACGGGCTCCACCCCGGTCAGATGATCGTTATTGCAGCCAGGCCGGCCGTCGGTAAGTCCACGTTCGCCCTTGACTGGGCGCGTTCGGCGGCCATTGACCACAATATGGCCACCGTGGTGTTCTCCCTGGAAATGGGCCGCAATGAAATTGCCATGCGCCTGCTCTCCGCAGAGGCCACCATCAGCCTGCAGGACTTGCGCAAGGGAACCGTCAAAGACGATCAATGGTCCAAGATTGCCACCACCATGGGCAAGATGAATGAGGCACCGCTTTTCATTGACGATTCACCCAATATGTCCCTCATGGAGATCCGCGCCAAGTGTCGCCGGCTGAAACAACAGCATGACCTGAAATTGGTCATCTTGGACTACCTGCAGCTCATGTCCTCGGGCAAGCGCGTGGAATCGCGCCAGCAGGAAGTCTCCGAGTTCTCCCGTGCCTTGAAGCTCCTGGCCAAGGAACTGCAGGTTCCCGTCGTCGCGCTGTCACAGCTGAACCGTGGTTCCGAGCAGCGAACGGACAAGAAGCCCATGGTTTCGGATCTTCGTGAATCAGGCTCGATTGAGCAGGATGCCGACATGGTCATACTGCTGCACCGTGAGGATATTTACGACAAGGAATCTGCCCGCGCCGGTGAAGCCGATGTGATCGTGGCCAAGCACCGTAACGGCCCCACCAAGACCATTGTGGTGGGCTTCCAGGGTCACTACTCCCGCTTCGCCAACATGGCCAGCGACAATGGCGGCGGCTACTAGCCAATAAGGTCCTTGTGCAATTGTTGTGGAGGCCCGGCCGGGTCCGGCTCCACAACAATTGCCGCAGCCCGGAACGTAGCCTCGATCCTTTGCCCGGCATGGCAGCCCCCAATTATTAGCAGGCATCCGCCAGCGCCCGGCCAGCCGAGCGACTCACCGGCCACCACCACTCCCAGCAGAACCGCCCAGAGCGGTTCGGTGCCCATCAATAGACTCGCGCGGGAGGCTGAGGTGCGCCGCACAGCCCAGAGCTGGACAAGGAACGCAAAGACGCTGCACGCCAGCCCCAAGTACAAGACGCTCAGCCATGCTGCGGGGGAGAAGCTCATGGCTGAAGTGACCATTCCTGCCGGATCCAGCGCAATGCCGAGCAGAGCGCACACCACTGACTGGATGAGGGTCACAGTGATGGAACTGTAGAGCTTGTCGCGTGTCAGGGTCCCCAGCAGGCTCACATGGATTGCGCGGGCCAAGGCGGCGGCCAGCATGAGCAGATCGCCCGGTTGGGGGCTGCGAAAGCCGGCGCCTGTTGTCAACAGGGCAACCCCCACTATGGAGACCACGGCAGCCACAAAGTACTGCGGTGGCAGCCACCGCCGCGCTGCCGCGGCATCCAGCAACGGCGTGAAAATCACTGTCAGTGAGATGATCAGCCCGGCAGTGCTGGCCTGCGTCTGGGCCACGCCAAATGTTTCCAGAAAAAGCACGCCCGCCTGGGTCAGCCCCAGCAGCACACCCGTCCACGCCTCAGCGCGGCCAGGAATACGCCGCACACGCCACATCCACAGGATTCCCAGGGCCGCCGCGGCCACCACAAAACGCCAGCCCAACAGCGAAGGGACACTTGCTGCGCTGCTGAGATCCTTTGTCACCAAATAGCTGCTGCCCCACACGACGGCAACGGCCAGCAATGACAGGTCTACGCGCAGGCGGATCCAGATTCTTTTCACACATTCAATGATCGAAGCCGGGAAACATAACAACTAGAGCAGATTTGACACCCAATGCATTAGTTTGAACTTATGGAATTGGGACAATTGCGGGCTCTGCGTGAGGTTCAGGCGAGGGGAAGCATTGCCGCCGCTGCGCTGGCACTGCACGTCACGGCGTCGTCCGTATCACAGCAGCTCAGCGCGCTGCAACGCTCTGCGGGCACGGCACTTACCTACAAGGCGGGCAGGCGCACGGCCCTCACCCCGGCTGGTCTTGCCCTGTGCAGGGCAGCAGTTGAGGTGGAAATCGCCTTGGCCCGGGCCGATGCCGCTGTGGGTGTCTTTAAGGACGATACTGCGGAAACGCTCAACGTGGCAGCCTTTCACAGCGCAGCGTTGGCTTTCTTCGGCCCCCTGGAGCAAGCCTTACTGGCCAGCAGCGGGCCACAACTGCACCTTGCCGATGCGGACGTGGCCCAGCAGGATTTTGCAGCCCTGACGGCTGACCATGACGTGGTGATTGCCCACAGGCTGCCCAATAGTGAGCCGTGGCCCGAGTGGGTCCACGTGACTCCCTTGGCGTATGAGCCATTGGACATAGCCGTCAGTGCCGGGCACAGGCTGGCCGCGCTCAAGGAGGCGCGCCCGCATGACCTGCGCGGGGAACGGTGGGTTTCAGTGCATCGGGGGTTCCCCTTGGAAGGGGCGATCGAAATGATAGGGACCTTGGCGGGGGAGGAGGTTGTTGTAGCCCACCGCATCAATGAGTTTTTCGTGGCGGCGTCCTTGGTGGAGCGCGGTGATTGCGTGAGCCTGATGCCCCGGTACACCATCAACCGAAATCTCTTCACCCAACTTGTCTTGATTCCGCTGCGAGAACCACGGCTGGGACGGCGGATAGATATATTGACTCGGCCCGAGGCCATGGAGCGCGCAGGTGTTGTGCAGACCATCGCTGCCCTGCAG
Source organism: Arthrobacter glacialis (assembly GCF_002909415.1). Taxonomy (NCBI): domain Bacteria; kingdom Bacillati; phylum Actinomycetota; class Actinomycetes; order Micrococcales; family Micrococcaceae; genus Arthrobacter; species Arthrobacter glacialis. The sequence continues at coordinate 17,256 of NZ_PPXB01000018.1, forward strand.
AAGCTTATGGAAGAACTGCTTGAAATCAACCCGCCACCGGGGCCGATACTGTTGAATCATGTCTAAATCAGCGACGCCGCCGGAGACGTCCGGAGCAACCCGCCGCTCCACAGCCAGGGCGATTCGGGGACTGGCAATACCAGCCTTTGGCGCGCTCATTGCCGAGCCCCTATTCCTTTTGGCCGATTCAGCCATTGTGGGGCACCTGGGTGTCGAACAATTGGCGGGCGTGGGATTGGCGGCCACGGTTCTGCAGACAGCCGTGGGACTCATGGTGTTCCTGGCATATTCCACCACCCCCGCCGTTGCGCGCCTTCTAGGGGCTGGACAACATGCGCAAGCCGTGGCCGTTGGCCGTGACGGCCTATGGCTGGCGGCAATTTTGGGTGTGGTGCTTGCCGCTGTGGGCATATTCGCCGGCAACGGGCTGCTGGGCGCCATGGGCGCACGCGGCGAGGTGCTTGCCTACGCGCAGCAATACCTCATGATTAGCATGGCTGGGATCCCGGCCATGCTACTGGTCATGGCGGCGATGGGTGTTTTGCGGGGACTCCAAGACACTAAAACACCCTTGCTGGTGGCCACAGCCGGTTTCGCCGTGAACATCGTCATGAACTTTGTTTTGGTGTACGGATTCAACTTCTCAGTGGGCGGTGCTGCCGCCGGCACTGTCATTGCACAATGGGGAATGGCTGCGGTGTACCTGGTCATCGTGGTGCGGGCAGCACGCCACTACAGCGTCAGGCTGCGCCCCGACTGGGCTGGGGTGAGAACCGTTTCCAGGGTGGGCAGTTGGCTGATGCTGCGCACCGTGTCACTGCGGGTGGCCATCCTGGTCACCGTGGTGGTGGTGACAGCGCAAGGGCCCAACAACTTGGCCGCGCATCAACTGGCCATGACCATTTTCACTTTTCTCGCTTTTGCCCTGGATGCGCTTGCCATCGCCGCCCAGGCGCTCATTGGCAAGGAACTTGGCGCCGGCAACATTGTGCAGGTGCGTGTCTTGACGAGGACCATGACCCGCTGGGGTGTGGGCTTCGGGGCGATCACAGGCTTTGCACTGTGGGCGGTCTCTGGATCTGTGGGATGGATCTTCACCACAGACACCAGCGTCCATGCGGCCCTGGCCACAGCCCTGCTGGTCATGGCCGTGGGGCAGCCACTGGCGGGTTATGTGTTCGTGCTTGACGGCGTTCTCATTGGGGCCGGCGATGCCCGCTACCTGGCACTGGCGGGCATGGCGAATCTGGTTGTTTACCTGCCTCTGCTGTATTGGGTGGCCCAACTGGGCCGCGGTGACACAGTTCCGGGGCTGTTCTGGGTGTGGATGGCCTTTAGTCTGGGCTACATGGGGGCCCGGGGCCTGACCCTTGGCTTGCGTGCTCGAACCGGGCGGTGGATGCAGGTCGGAGTGCCCGCTCGCCGCGGCTAGAATTAGTGGGTGAGTGAAACTGCCCTTCCCCAATCTGCCGCTGCCAACATGAGCGTGGCCAATACGCCACTCCTCTGGCGAGCCGTACTTCTGCGCGCCCTGGTCACCTTGGCCTTTGGCCTCACAACAGTATTTTGGGGTGCACCGGGCACCTTGGGCCTGTGCCTGGCCCTTGGCGCTTATTTTCTGGCCGCAGCTGCCGCGCAGTACTTGAGCGTGCGCACGCTTTCCTTGACCCGCAATGACGCCCGGCGGCTGGTGCTCCTTGGTGCTGCGGGTCTTCTGGCAGTCAGTGGCGTGGTGGTGGCCATCTCGGCGAGCACACTGGTGGCGGCCGTGCTTGGCGGGGCCGCGCTCGCCGTCATGGGTGGAGCCGAGCTTTTTTCGGCACTTTACCGGCCAGCCGGAACGGCACACGCTAAGTCTGCACTGGGCAACGACTGGCTTATCTCCGGAGTTTTGGGCCTCGGCACCGGAATTCTGCTTCCCTTCTTTGCCGCAGCGGGGCCTCACGCGCTGATGGGCGTTGCCGGTGGTGGCGCCCTGATGACGGGTGCCCTGTGGGTGTTGTCGGCCCTCACCTTGCGCCATGACGGCTACACGGCAAAAGGCCAGTAAACTAGAAGTCAAATGTTCTACTTTGCGTAGAAACACGTGGTGCGCGCAACACCAACCAAGCTAAAGGATCAATTGTGGGCAGTTCAGAGCCGGCGAACCCAAACTCGGGCAACTCCATCAAGTTCCCCCTCAGCTTCTCCTTCGCGATGGGTGCTGTAGCAGGAATCGTCACCCTGGTGGTTTCGGCCGGCGGCACCAAGCACGGCCTCCGCTGGGATCTGGGCGGCATTGCCTTCGGCATCGCCTTCATCGCCACACTGCTGATAGCTTCCCTGCTGGTCATGGGCCACAAGGAAAATGACGACTACCTCAGCGAAGGCTTGGGTGTGAACCGCAAGTCCTCCGACAGGCTCAAGCAGGCGCGGGCTGACACGGCAGCCCGGGCCGAAGAGGCACGGGGCACCGCCGCAGAGCCCACCGATGCCACGGACGACGGCGACACCGCCTCACGCTAGATCCTCTCGTCGCGCAGTGCGGCAAGGCTCTCCTGAATGCGTGCAAACACTGCCGCATCAACCACAACGCCATGGCGCTTGAGCACCAAGACGGCTGCCCCCGCCACCCCGTCGTGGACCAAAATTGGTGGTGTTGACTCCAGCAATCGCGCCGCCACGGCCGCGGCCACGGTGCCACCCTTGGTCAGCACGCTGCCGCCAAAAACCAGTGGCTCGCCTGCGCCCGGGGCAACGGCCAAAAGGGTCCGGGCCAATGCGTCGGCCGCCCGCTCGATGATGTCCGTGGCCACGGGATCCTGCGCAACGGCAAACACCAGCGGGGCAAATCTGGAGAGTTCGATTGCGCTGCTCTCGTAGACCTTGCGGATCAGCTGTTGCTGGGCCCGCAGCCGGCCCTGGGTGCGCTGGCTGGGATCAAGGGTGATGCCCAAGTCTGCCAAGACCAGTTCCGTCAGGGCTGTGGGTGCACCTCGCCCATCAAGGGCGGCGGCCACGGCCCGGGCCACTTGGCGTCCCAGCCAAAAACCGGAGCCCTCATCCCCCAAAAGCCAGCCAGTGCCGTCGGCCACCGCGGCAAGCCGGCTAGCCGAGATTCTGGCTCCCACGGCTCCCGTGCCAGCTATCAAAGCACTGCCATTGTTCTGATAGCTTCCAGAGTAAAAGGCCGCCAATAGATCAGATTCAATCACCACATTTCCGGTCAGTCCCAGCGTAATAAACCGTTCCCGGAACAAATGTGTTGGCAGTTCAAGGGATGCGCCGGCCATGGCCACCAAGGTCCCGGCAAGGAGCTGGACACCCCCTCCAAGTGCCTTTTTGGAGGCACCCACAAGGGCGTCAAGTGCGGGATCAAATCCGCGCGAAACCGGGTTTCCTCCCCCTGCCGTGCCGTATCCCAGGCACTGCCCGGAGGCATCGAGAAAAACGGCCCTTGTTGAGGTGCCACCGGCGTCAATTGCGAGGAAGTTTTGCATCGTTACCATTCTGTGTCTAGGTGTGACTTGACTTACATCTGCGGTGATAATAGTTTTCATTATGTAGTCACCTAAAAGAAACGGATTTTCACATGTCAGCCTTCACGCCAACTCCCGCAGCAGTAACAGCTGCCGGCGTCGTGAACCGCATTCAGGCAAAACTACCTGACATGCCGGCCGCCATGGCAAAAATCGGCACGTATCTTTTGGAGCACCCGCAGGCGCCTCTGGAACTGTCCATCATGGAACTTGCGGAACAAACAAAAACGTCCCCGGCCACTGTGACTCGGTTCTGCCGCTTGCTTGGATATGCCGGCTATGTTCCCTTCCGGGTCAGCATTGCCTCCGACTTGGGCCGCAGTGACGCGCGGGAATCGTGGAAAGCCGATATTGGCCGGGCCTTTGGCCCCGACGACTCTCCGCGTGATGTGCTCAGCACCCTGGTAAACGCCCATACGCGTTCGCTGGAGGAGACTGCCGCCGTCATGGATTTGGCCTTGATGAACAAGATCGCCCGCCGCATCGCCATGAGCAACCATGTGGACATCTATGGCATTGGCGGCAGTGCCGTCATGGCCAAGGAGCTGCAGTCGCGCCTGTACCGGATTGGCATTAATGCCCATCATTGGTCGGAGGTGCATGCAGGCCTGACCAGCGCCGCCATTCAGGACACGAACTCGGTTGCCATTGGTATTTCAAACACTGGCCGCACCGAAGAGACCCTGCAAATGTTGCGTGAAGCCGGTGAGGCGGGTGCCCTGACTGTGGCGCTGAGCAACAACCCCGGGTCCCCCCTGGCGGAGAGTGCCGATGCTTCCATCATCACCTCGGTGCATGAGCAGTTCCTGCAGCCGGATGACCTTTCCGCCAAGCACGTGCAACTGCTGGTTATTGATTTGATCTATTTACTGGTGGCCCAGGTGAATTTTGCCCAAACCACCTCAAAGCTGGCAGCCTCCGCCATGGCAGTATCCCCGCACCGCCGCCCCACCAGGGCTGCGCGACTTGAACTGGGTACGCACAGGAGTCAGCGCAACACCGGAAGGGGTGAGGATCATTACTGAGTCCATCACAAGTTTTAGTTTGGAAGTTTCCTCGAGGCTTGAAGCCATTACTGCCTGGGCCCTTGCGGGCGGTGTCAGCGAAGCTGCGCAGGCCATGGCTGACTCGTTGGCCAATGACGGGGTCATTCAAGCATTTGGCACCGGCCACTCCGAGGCGTTCGCCATGGAAATTGCCGGCCGCGCCGGGGGCTTGATCCCCACGAGCAAGATTGCACTGCGTGACCTGGTGCTCCATGGCGACCGCGACGTTGCCGCCTTGGACTCGCTCGAGGGTTCGGTTTTGGAGCGTGACACGGGCGTAGCGGAGGAGTTGTTCAACCTCTCACTGGTTGATCCCCGCGACATATTCATCATCGCCTCCAATTCAGGCGTGAACGGCTCCATTGTGGGTTTGGCCTTGGCTGCCAAGGCCCGCGGTCACAAGGTGATAGCCGTCACCAGTCTGGAACACACAAATGCCGTCGACACAAAGCACCCAAGTGGTGTGCGTCTCAGTGAGATTGCAGATATTGTTATCGATAACAGGGCGCCGTATGGCGACACGACCCTAGAGGTTTCCGGCGGAGGAGGTGTTGGTGCCGTCTCATCGATCACGGCTGCATATATTGCGCAGCTGCTGACCATCGAGACGGTGCAATGCCTGGTCCGTGCGGGGAAGAAACCGCCCATCTATATTTCGGCAAATATCCCGGGCGGGGACGAACACAATACCGCACTGGTGGGCCAGTATGCTGGCCGGCTCAGGCGTGAGGCGTGATTCCAACAGCTACGTAGTTGAAGATCGCTACAGCGCGTGAAGTCAGCCGAATGAAATGCAGTACCAGTACTAAAAAGTACAAGGCAGTACCGATTAAGCGTTCGTACCATCAATGGAAGGCAGTACATAGAATGAGTATTCAGAACAAGCCGCTGCAGCGTCGTGGATTCCTCCGCGGTGCCCTGGCCACCGCCGTGCTCTTGCCCTTGGGTGGAGCCTTGGCCTCCTGTGCAGGCGGCTCCACGCCTGCTGCTACTTCCGGCGCTCCCGCCGCAGGTGCCGACGCCAAGAACCCGTTCGCGGTTGCTGATTCCGGCGTTCTTGACGCTGTAATCTTCAAGGGTGGCTACGGCATCGACTACGTCGAGTTCGCTGGTGCGATCGTCAAGAAGAACTTCCCGAACATGGAAGTCAAGATCAGCCCCTCCACCGATATTGCTCAGGAACTGCAGCCCCGCTTTGTCGGTGGCACTCCGCCGGACCTGATTGATAACTCCGGCGCCAAGTCCATTGGCTTCAGCACCATCTTGGATCAGCTCGAAGACCTCAAGAGCGTTACCGAGTCCAACAACCTCGAGGGCACCAAGATTGCTGACACGCTGTACGACGGCGTTTTGGCTCCGGGTACATTTGACGGCAAGGTTGCTGCCATCAACTACGTGCTCACCGTTTACGCAATGTGGTACTCCAAGTCACTGTTCGACGCCAATAGCTGGAAGGTTCCCACTACCTGGGAAGAAGCGATGGCTCTCGGCGCCCAGGCTAAGGAAAAGGGCAAGTACCTGTTTGTATTTGGCAAGGAAGCTGCCACGTACTACCAGGAAATGGCCATCGCCTCAGCCATCAAGGAAGGCGGCGACGAAGTCCGCTTGGCTCTTGAAAACCTGAAGTCCGATGCCTGGTCCAACCCGGCGATCCAGAGTGTCTTCACCGCACTCGAGAAGATCGTTGCGGCTGGATACATCAAGCCCGGCGGCGCCGGCACCGTCTTCACCGCCGCTCAAGCACAGTGGAGCAACAATCAGGATGCGCTGCTCTACCCTTCAGGTTCTTGGATTGAGAACGAAATGAAGGACCAGACCAAGGCTGACTTCAAGATGACAGGTGCTGCCGTTCCTGTTGTTTCTGCCAGCCCGAAGATCGCTCAGACGGGTCTGCACTCCGCAGCTGGCGAGCCCTTCATTGTTCCCTCCAAGGGCGCCAATGCTGCTGCAGGCAAGGAATTGCTGCGCACCATGCTCTCCAAGGAAGCTGCAACCAACTTCGCCAAGACCAAGCTGGCTCCGACAGTTGTCAAGGGCACCGTTCCCGCCGACGGCTTCGGTTCCACCGCGCTGGTCTCCCAGACCACGTTGCTGGATGCTGCTGGCAAGGACATCTTCACCTGGAACTTCATCGACCTGTACGGCATGAACGCCGACATGCTGGTGCCGTGGAACTCCTTCCTGGACGGCAAGCTCGACGTTGCCGGTCTGACCAAGGCTCTGCAGTCCATCACCGACAAGGTTGCCAAGGACGATTCGGTCAAGAAGATTGAAGTGAAGTGACTCAAGTAACAAACGAAGTGCAGTCGGGCGGTGGCGTTGTCGCCACCGCCCGGCGGCGCCGGAAAAAATTGACATTCGATAAGGTCAGCTTCATGGCAGTCTTTTTGGGACTGCCGTTGGTGATCTATCTGGTCTTCGTGATCTCGCCTTTTGTCCAGGCGGTGTACTACTCGATGACCAGCTGGAGCGGCTTCGACAACAACATGCCGTTCGTGGGCCTTGGCAACTATGTCAAGCTTTTCAATGACGACATCTTCATGTTGTCTGTGCGAAACAGTATTGTCCTGGCGATCTTCCTGCCTGTCATTACGGTCATTCTGGCCCTGGTGCTGGCAACGTTGGTCACCATTGGTGGCAGCAGCCGCGGGCAGATCAAGGGCCTGAAGGGTGCCGGTTTCTACCGCATTGTCTCCTTCTTCCCCTACGTGATCCCCGCCGTCGTCATCGGCATCATCTGGGCGCAAATCTTCAACCCGGACAATGGATTGCTCAACGGCATCCTGACGGGCATTGGGCTGGACGGTTTCAAGGACTTCCCCTGGCTGGGTGATTCCCGCACGGCCATGATCGCCTCGATGGTTGTTATTGTGTGGGGCTTTGTTGGCTTCTACATGATCTTGTTCATCGCAGCCATCAAGGGCATCCCCGCTGAAACCTTTGAAGCTGCCCGCATCGATGGCGCCGGCCGCTTCCGCACGGCCATCAACATCACCATCCCGCTGATCCGTGACAACATCCAGACAGCCTACGTCTACATGGGCATCCTGGCTTTGGACGCATTTGTGTACATGTCCATCTTGAACTCCACGGGTGGGCCCGAGAACTCCACCTTGGTCATGTCGCAGAAGCTGTTCACCACGGCATTCTCCAAGGGTCAGTTCGGCCTTGCCTGTGCCATGGGTGTGGTCTTGGCAGTAATTACATTGATCTTCTCGGCACTGGTGTTCCTGGTGAACCGTTGGACCGGCGGCAACAAGGATGTGTCAGAATAATGGCTTTGAATATTGCTAAGAACAAGCCGGCAGCCCACGGACATGTTGAGCGCAAGTCTCAGGAGACTAAAGGCGACAAGGTGGTAGCGGGTGTTTCGCACACCATGCTGGCCCTGTGGTCCCTGCTGGTGCTGGTGCCCCTGGGCTGGACCCTGCTCTCCTCGTTCAAGACAACGTCAGAGATCTTTGCGTCGCCGTTCTCCCTGCCTGAGGTTTGGCAGTTCCAGAACTACGTCAACGCGTGGAACACGGCCGGAATCGGATCGTACTTCTTCAACACGGTCATTGTGGTGGGCGCTGCGCTCGTCATCGTGATGGTGCTGGGGGCCATGTGCGCCTATGTTTTGGCTCGCTTTGTCTTCCCGGGTTCGCGTGCCATCTACTACCTGATGCTCGCAGGCCTGACGTTTCCGATCTTCCTGGCCATTGTGCCCTTGTTCTTCATCTTGAAAAACATGGGACTGTTGAATACCTTGCCCGGTTTGATCATTGTCTACGTGGCGTTCGCGCTTCCCTTCACCGTGTTCTTCCTGTTCTCCTTCTTCAAGGCTCTGCCGAGCGAAATTGCTGAAGCGGCACAGATTGACGGCGCCGGTGAATGGCGCACCTTCTTCCAGATCATGCTGCCCATGGCCAAGCCTGGTATGGCATCCGTTGCCATCTTCAACTTCCTGGGTTTGTGGAACCAGTACCTGATCCCCGTGGCCATCAACACCAAGCGTGAGAACTATGTTCTTTCGCAGGGTATTGCTGCCTTCGCCGGCCAGCAGGGCTACGCGGTGGACTTTGGTTCACTGTTCGCGGCAGCCATCATTGTGGTTGTTCCTGTTTTGGTCATGTACATCCTCTTCCAGCGCCAGCTTCAGGGCTCGGTGTCTGCAGGAACCATGAAGTAACTCGTCTTTCCCCAGATCGAACGGGCAGTAGTTGTTGATGTTGGACTCCAACATCAACAACTACTGCCCGTTCGATGTGTTTAACCGGTTGATTTGCGACGCCGGTAGGCGGCCACATGGGCTCGGTTGCCGCAATTGCCGGTATCGCAATACCGTCGGGACCTGTTCTTGGACAGGTCGATGAGCACCGCCTGGCAGTCCGGTGCGGCGCATATTTTCAGCCGGCCCAGTTCCTTGGCGCGGATCACATCCACCAGGGCCATGGCCGCCTCAACCCCCATGCGCTGGGCCAGGGGAGCTGCTGGCGCTGTTGCGTGCAGGTGCCAATCCCATTGGTCGTGCTTAACCAGTTGCGGCAGTGCGTGGGCGCGGGCCAGAAGTGCATTGGTCATGACCGCCGCAGTGTCCTCATCCGCGGTAAAGATGATCCGCAGTTCGCTGCGCATGGCGCGCACTGCCTTGACCTCAGCGGGCGAATGCTCGCGTGATCCGCTAAATTGTTCCCGCAGCACAAACGCGTCCAGATCATCCATGCTCGCCAGGGTGTCGTGCCCCGTGACACTCAGGTCAGCTTCGACTGAACTGGGTGCTGTGTTGATCAGATTGGCGGCTGACTGCAAAGCCACTTCCGTGTCATTAGTAAAGACCATGTTGACTCCTGACAATTGACGGGCGTAGTGTCATTAGTCTAACGCCTTACACTCCTGACATACGGATGCTCTCATGCCCTCTTCCAAGAACACAGCTGTTGTGCCCACTGCCGCAACCCGAACACCCGTGGCCTCGCCGGCGCTGTTGCTGGCCTTTGTTTCGGCTGCGGCATTTGCCCTGTCCGGCTCCTTTGCCAAGTCGCTGTTCGACGCCGGCTGGTCCCCGGGCGCGGCCGTCGCCATCCGCATTGGCGGCGCCGCCGCTGTCCTGCTCATTCCTGTCATCATCACTCTGGTCCGGCAGTGGCACGCGGTGAAGGGCTCGCTGCTGCGCATAGCTATCTACGGAATTGTCCCGATAGCCCTGTGCCAGCTGTTCTTCTTCAACGCCGTGGCGCACCTTTCGGTGGGTGTGGCCCTGTTGCTGGAATACCTCTCGCCCGTGCTGTTGGTGGCGTGGGCGTGGCTGATGACCCGCCAGCGGCCGCGTGCCCTGACGATTTTGGGTGCAGCGAGTGCCATGGGCGGGTTGGTTTTGGTGCTCGATCTTGCCGGCAGCCAGCAGGTCAGCGTGGAGGGCATCCTCTGGGGTTTGGCCGCGGCCGTGTGCTCGGCGTTTTACTTTGTCATGTCAGCCCGTGCCGACGACAACGTGCCGCCGATCCTGATGGCTGGCGGCGGCATGGCTGTGGGCGCCGCAGCGATCATTGGCATGGGGCTGGTGGGTGTGATGCCGCTGGCGTACACCACCAGCGATGTGGTGTTCGCGGGAAACCAGGTGCCCTGGTTTGTGCCGGTTCTGGGCCTGGTACTGGTGACAACCGTGTTCGCCTATGTGGTGGGCATTATTGCCACGCGCGGGCTGGGGTCCAAGGTGGCCTCCTTTGTGGCGTTGTTCGAAGTGCTTTTTGCCGTCATTTGGGCGTGGATCCTGCTGGGCGAGCTGCCCCGGCTCATCCAGTTGATGGGTGGATTGTTCATCATGTTTGGCGTGGTCATGGTGCGTCTAGACGAGTTGCGCGGGCCGTTCACGCGTGGTGGCGGCTACCTTGTGGACCTGGACGTGGCGGATGCCGATGCGAGTCCCGCGCGAGACTAGCTGTCCCCAGACAAAAAGGAGGTCCGGCGGGGTTGCCCGCCGGACCTCCTTTTGGCTACTTGCCGAAGCGCCGCAACCGCAGTGAGTTCGCCACCACCAGCACCGAGCTGGCAGCCATGGCGGCACCGGCGATCATCGGATTCAACAAGCCAAGTGCTGCTACGGGGATGCCGATGGCGTTGTAGAAGAACGCCCAGAACAGGTTCGTCTTGATGGTTCCAAGCGTTTTCCGTGACAGCGCAATGGCCGTGGCCACCTGGCCCAAGTCATTGCCCATGACTGTCAGGTCTGCCGCCTCAATGGCAACATCTGTGCCCGAGCCCATCGCGATGCCAAGATCGGCCTGCGCCAGGGCTGCTGCGTCATTGACGCCGTCGCCCGCCATCGCCACCGTGGCCCCGGCGGCCTGCAACTTCTTGACCGCCTCCACCTTGCCCTCGGGCAGGACATCGGCAAACACATCCGCAGGTGGTATCCCCACGATTGCCGCCACCTGGGCTGCCACGGCGGCGTTGTCACCGGTGAGCAGGATGGGCCGCAAGCCCAGCTCCTTGAGCCTGGCAATGGCCTCAACGGAACCGGCCTTGATGGTGTCCTTGAGTGCGATCAAGCCGGCGGCCTGTCCGTCCACGGCCACCCAGATGGCGGTGGTGCCGCGCTGTTGCTGCGTCACCAATGCCTTGCGGTCAGCATCGGAAAGTTCGACGCCGTTTTCCTCCAGCCAGCCTGCCCGGCCAGCCAGCACCGTGCTGCCTTCGATCAGGGCCCGTACGCCGCCGCCGGGGGCTGAGGTGAAGTCCTCCACCTGAGGCATCTCACCCTGGGTGCGGGCGTGCTCGGCAATGGCGTGGGCAATGGGGTGTTCACTGTGGGATTCCACAGCACCTGCAAGGCGCAGGACCTCGTTTGCCGGCATCTGGGCGAGGGTCACGACGTCGACCACGCTCAACTTGCCCTCGGTGACGGTGCCGGTCTTGTCCAGCAAGATGGTGTCCACCGTGCGGGTGTCTTCCAGGACCTGCGGGCCCTTGATCAGGATGCCCAACTGGGCAGCGCGGCCGGTTCCGGTCAGTAGGCCAACGGGTGTGGCGAGTCCCAGGGCGCAAGGGCAGGCGATGATCAAAACGGCGACGGCGGCAGTGAAGGCGGCCTGGATATCACCGCTGAAGATCAGCCACAGTGCAAAAGTGATGACGGCAATGACCAGCACGATCGGCACAAACACGGCGCTGATCCTGTCCGCCAGGCGCGCAATAGGTGCCTTGCCAGCCTGTGCGGCGCTGACCAGTTTGCCCATTTGGGCAAGCGTTGTCTCCGCGCCGACGCGGGTGGCGCGCACCAACAGGCGGCCGGAGGTGTTGATCGTGGCGCCTGTGACGCCGTCATCCACAGTGACGTCCACGGGCAGGGACTCACCGGTAATAAGGGAGGTGTCCACGGCCGAGGTGCCGGATGTGACGATGCCGTCCGTGGCGATCTTTTCGCCGGGCCGGACCACAAAGATCTCATCCACTGCCAGCTGGTCCGCCGGGATCTTAACCTCGACGCCGTCGCGAAGCACAGTGGCTTCCTTGGCGCCCAGGCTCAGCAGCGCCTTGAGCGCGTCACCGGCCCTGGCCTTCGCCTTGGCTTCCAGGTAGCGTCCCAACAGCAGGAACGTCACCACCACGGCCGAGACCTCAAAGTACAGGGGCGCGTGCCCGCTCATGTGGGCGCCGTGTGCTGTGAGCATCGGATCCATGACCATGGTGACGGTGGAGAACGCGAACGCCGCACTGACACCAATGGAGACCAGGGTGTCCATGGTGGAGGCGAAGTGCCGGGCGTTGATGGCCGCGGCCCGGTGGAATGGCCAGGCGGACCACGTCACCACGGGCAGCGTCAGGGCACCCACCACCCAGCCCCAGTGCGGGAATTGCAGTGCCGGGAACATGGAGATCAAGAAAACAGGGATGGTGAGAATGGCGGCCAGGATCAGCCGCGGGCGCAGTGTTGCGGCGGTGCCGCCATGTGCCATGTGGTCGGTATGCTCCTGCGCGGCGCCTGGGTGAGCGCCGTGCTCGTGGTGGGGTTCGGCGTCGTGCTTGGGCATTGATGTGGCAGCAGGGACATTCTTCAACCGGGCCTTGTAACCCGTCGCGTTGACGGTGTCGATGATTTGTTGGTTGGACATGCCGGCGGGGACCGTGACCTGGGCTGTTTCCAGCGGGAGGTTCACGGAAGCGCTGACGCCTTCGAGTTTGCCCAACTTGCGTTCAACCCGGCTGACGCACGAGGCACAGGTCATGCCTTCAATGTCGAGCTCAACCATGCGGGGGCCGGGTGTGGCGGTTTGGGTCAAAATATCTGAGGCGCTCATGGCGCTCCTTAAATTGAAAGCGGGTTAGGCGTTGTTGGCAACCATGAGGTAGCCGGCCTCGGCGATGGCCTCGCTGATTTCGGCGGGGTCAAGGGTCAGGGTGGAAGTAATGGTGACCTCGGAGATACTGCCGGCGTTGAGGTCCACGGAAACAGTCTCCACGCCCTTGAGTGCGGTCAGTTCCTCGGTAACGGAGCTGATGCAGTGTCCGCAGGTCATGCCTGAAACGTTGATGGTGGTGGTGTTCATCTCTATTAGCTCCTGAGTAGGCGGGAAATGGCGGCGGTGGCTTCGGAAACCTTCTCGGAGACGATCTCCGGGTTGCCTGATTCTTGGGATTCATGGGCGGCGTTGACCACGCAATGGGCAATGTGGTCCTCGAGGAGGCCGATGCTCACGGCGTGCAGTGCCTTGTTGACGGCGGCCATCTGGGTGAGGATGTCAATGCAGTACTTGTCCTCCTCCACCATGCGGGCGATGCCGCGAACCTGGCCCTCTGCGCGCTTGAGGCGGCGCAAGTAGGCCTGTTTTTCCTCGCTGTAGCCGTGCGGGCCGGGATGTTCTGTTTGGGTGCTTGTCATGCCTTCAATGTATACCCCCATAGGGTATTGGTCAAGTACCCCATGGGGGTATTGATGGGACTTTGCGGCCCAGCGCGCCCGTCCCCGCTTTTCGCGCCCGTCCGGACGGGCGCGAAAAGCGGGGACGGGCGCACCGGATACGGGATTGGGCGTGTGGGATCAGAAGTTACCGGTTAGTAACTCTTGTTGCCGTGGTGTTGGGGTGGTCGAATTTAACCCATGACAAGCAATGGAGCGCAGCCGAATTCTTTGGATGACCAGCCGCAGGACCAGCCGATAACTACGCTGCTCGCCGTGGGAACCAAGAAAGGTCTGTGGCTGGGCACCAGTATCGACAGATCGAACTTCACTTTCACCGGCCCCCACTTTTTGATGCAAGAGATCCCCAGCATCGGGATCGACACCAGGGGCGGCAAAACCCGAATCATGGTGGGCTTGCGCAGCGAACACTGGGGGCCGACAGTTGCCCACTCGGACGATTTTGGCGCCACCTGGCAAGAGCCTGACCACGGAGCCATCACCTTCCCGGCAGATACAGCTGCGGCGCTGGAGCGCGTATGGCAGATCCAGCCGGACAGTGCGGACCAGCCAGGCGTGGTGTGGGCTGGATGTGAGCCCATTTCGGTGTGGAAATCCACCGATGGCGGAGAGCATTTTGAGCTCAACCGGGGCCTCTGGGACCATCCGCACCGCCCCGAATGGGGTGCCGGATTTGGTGGCGCGGCAGCGCATACAGTCCTGCCAAGCGCCAACGATCCCGGCACCATTCATGTGGCCATGAGCACCGGGGGCGTGTACCGGAGTACCGATGACGGAGAGACGTGGGAGGCCCGGAATAAGGGCATTACGGCGTATTTCATGCCAGACCCCTTGCCGGAATTTGGCCAGTGCGTGCACAAGATCGCCCGCGACCCCAACAGCTCCGGGACCCTCTACGCGCAAAACCACCACGGCGTGTACCGTACCGATGACAACGCCGATACCTGGAATTCCATTGCGGACGGACTGCCCACGGATTTCGGTTTCACCATCTTGACCCACCCGAGCCGCTCCGGCACGGCATGGGTTGTGCCCATCAAGGCCGACGGTGAACGGATTCCGCCAGAGGGCCAGATGGCGGTGCACCGCACGGACGACGGCGGCGCGACCTGGAAACGGTTGGCGGATGGGTTGATGGAACCCGACTACAACGTGGTGCTGCGGGATGCGGCGGCCGTTGATAATGCCGAACCTGCCGGTATTTACTTTGGCACTCGCGGCGGTTCGGTGTATGCCAGCGCCAACGAGGGCGAGCACTTTGTCGAAGTCCTCACGCACCTGCCGGACGTCTTATGTGTCCGTGCCGCCGCCGTCGAGCTTTAGCGGTGTGGTCATGGCCAAGGAAGTGACAGTCTTGGTTCCTCGCTTGTTGCAAACCATGGTGGGCGGAAGCGAAGAGCTGCGCCTGGACGTTGGCGACGGCGCCAGTGTGGCGCAACTGCTGGACGTCATTGGTGCGCAATTTCCAAAATTCAACAGGCGCCTGCGCGATGAGACAGGGGCGCTGCGGCGGTTCGTGAACATTTACGTTGACGGCGACGATGTGCGTCGCCTGGATGGGCTGGCCACCCAGGTGGCCGCCGGCCGGGAAGTGATGATCATTCAATCCGTGGCCGGCGGCTAAACCACTCAGAGTGCGTCAAGGTCCGTTTCGAGCATTTGGACCAAGGAGTCCAGGGCTGCGTCAGCACCGTCGCCCTCGGCCCGCAGGACCACCACGCTGCCGTGCTCGGCACCCAAGGTCATCAACGACAAGATGCTGCTGGCGTCCATGGCGTCATCGATCGGGGCGCCATCCATGGCGATGGTGACTTCAACGCCGGTTTCACCGGCCGCTGCGGCAAACAGTGAAGCTGGGCGGGCGTGCAATCCTGAGCTGCTGGCGACGGTTGCTTTACGTTCGGACATGGTTCCTCCTGTGGGAGTGGTTAATGACATCTTGGTGATTGGTGCTGTGGTTGATTGGTGCTGTGGTTCGGGTTGGCCGGAGAGAATCAGAGGCCAAGTTCTGCGAGGATGGGCAATTTCTTCCGCGCCCGGTCCCGTGCTTCCGTGGGGTTTGTTGCGTGCAAGGCCAATGTAGCAATTTCTTGTGCTTCTTTCAGTGTCACAGTGGCAAGGACTGCGCCCACCGCCGCCAGTGACCGTGCCGTCATGGACAGTGTTGAGACGCCCAAGCCCACCAGAACGACGGCGAGGGCAGGGTCCGCGGCGGCCTCACCGCAGACGCCAACGGGCTTCCCGCTTCCCTCCGCGATGGATCCGGCCACTGTCAGGCGAACCAGCTGGAGCACTGCGGGCTGCCACGGGTTGTTCAGCGCGGCCAGGGGGCCCAGCTGGCGGTCCGCGGCCATGGTGTACTGCGTCAGGTCGTTGGTGCCCAGGCTGGCGAATTCGACCTGGCCCAGGATTGACTCCGCCGTAACTGCCGCGGAGGGTACTTCCACCATGACGCCAGGAGTCTTCAGTCCTGCCGCCGCGCACAGGGAAGCGAAGCGGGCTGCCTCATCGGCAGTGGAGATCATGGGAGCCATGACCCAAACCTGGGCCGTGGTTCCCTGGGCCGCCTCCGCAATGGCTGCGAGCTGGCGCTCCAGCACCCCGGGGGTTGAGATGTCTGTCCGGTAGCCGCGCACACCCAGCGCCGGGTTCGGCTCATCGGCGTCGGTCAAAAAGGGAAGCGGCTTGTCCGCGCCTGCGTCTAGGGTGCGGACCACAACCTTCTTGCCCGGGAATGCGTCAAACACTCCACGGTATGCCTGAACCTGCTCCTCGATGGAGGGTTCTGTTTCCCGTTCCAGGAAGCAAAACTCGGTGCGCAGCAGCCCCACGCCTTGGGCGCCGGCGGCCGCGGCCTTGACGGCGTCCTTGGCTCCGCCCACATTGGCCAGGAGGGGGACCAAGTGGCCGTCCGCCGTCGTACCCTGCCCATCAAAAACTGTCAGGAATGATGCGTTGGCTGCCCAAGCGGCCGCTGCCGAGCGCTCAGTGTCGCCGGGATCGGTGGCGATGGTCCCTGCCGTACCGTCGACATAAACTTCCGTCCCGTCCGCCAGCGTGTCAACACCGGCGGCGGCGACCACTGCGGGCAGGCCGAGCGAACGGGCGATGATGGCCGTGTGCGACTGCGGGCCGCCACCGGCCGTGACCAGGGCAATCACCTTGGCGGGGTCCAGCGTGGCTGTGTCTGCCGGTGCCAAGTCGTGGGCCACGAGGATGAAGGGTGCTTCGGAGGCGGGTATGCCGGGTGCCGGGATGCCGCGCAGTGCGGCCACTATCCTGGCGCGGACGTCCAGGACGTCTGCGGCCCGCTCGGCCATGTAGCCGCCCAAATTCACCAGCATGGTCACCACGGCTTCGGCGGCTTCCCACACCGCCCGCTCTGCAGAAGTGCCGGTGTTGATCAGTTTGACGGACGCTTTGATGAGCATGGGATCCGTAGCCATGAGAGCGGTTGCTTCCAGGACGGCCTTGGCGTCGGGCCCGGCCACAGCGGCGCGGTCACGCAACTGGGCCTGAACAGCCTTAGCTGCCACCGTAAGCGCAGCTGCTGCGTCCGCGGCGCTGGTCCCCGATGCCAGTTTCTCCCCGGCAGGCGGTTCAGCCAAGGGTTTCGGCATTTGCCGAATGGTTCCAACAATTCGTCCGGGGCTGACGCCAACTCCTGGGAAACTCTGCATTGAAATTCCTCAATTTCTTTGTCTGGCTTCAGTGCCAGCCGGTGGGCCGCGGTGCCCGCCAGTGGGTGTCCCGCGGTTGCGGGGTGTCCTAAAAATATATCCTGTGATGTACTTCATATAGCATTGCTATAGATGCTAGGGTAGCAGTCATGAACTTCAACAGCCAGCTTCCACCGAAAGTCAGGCTGCTAAAAGCTGCCGCCGAATTGTTGGCTAATTCGGCGGGTGCGCCAGTATCTACCCGGCAAATTACCGAGTTGGCCGGCGTGACGGCACCTACCCTCTACCACCACTTTGGCGACAAGGAAGGGCTCTTCAACGCAGTCATTGATGCCGGGTTTGAAGAGTACGTGGCCGGTGAACACAACTTTGCCCCGAGCGGCCGTCCGCTGCAGGATGTCCGCCAAATTTGGGACAACCATCTCCAGTTCGGCTTGGACAATCCACAGCTGTATTCGGTGATGTTCGGCAATATCCGCCCGGAGAGCCGTCCGGTGCGGGTCGCTGAGGCTGAAGGTTTCATGGAGGAAATGCTGGAGAAGGCGGCTTTGGCCGGACAGCTTTGCGTTTCACCCAAGGAAGCGGCCAGAAGCATCCTGGCAGCCAATGTGGGGGTCACTTTGATGCTTCTTGCGGAACCTGCGGCCGACAGGAACTTCGATTTATCCGATATGACCCGGGAAGCGGTGATCTCCGCCGTCTCTTCGGAGCTTGAACTCAGTACGGCAGCGGCGCCAGTGGGCGCATCATCGGTGGTGGTGGCGGCCATCGCCCTCAACGCCGCGCTTGAATCGTCCAACCCGGAACAACTCTCAACGTCTGAATTGAAGTTGTTCCTGGAGTGGCTTGATCGCATTTCCAAAAATTCTTGAAATAACCAGTAAACATCACCAGTTACTCCTGCACAGGCGCAGGACTCACGGTTAGGAATAACAATGGCAACACAATCAGTGGCCGCCCCCAAGGGTGGCGTGCGAGTTGGGGTGCAGAAATTCGGCACCTTCCTCTCAGGCATGATTATGCCCAACATTGGGGCATTCATTGCTTGGGGCCTCATTACAGCCCTCTTCATCCCGAAGGGCTTCTTCCCCAACGAGACCCTCGGGGCCATGGTTGGCCCCATGATCACCTATCTGCTGCCCGTCCTGATTGGTTACACGGGCGGCAAGATGGTCCACGGAGTCCGCGGTGGCGTGGTGGGTGCTGTGGCGACCATGGGTGTCATTGTGGGTACGGACATCCCCATGTTCATTGGTGCCATGATCATGGGTCCGCTGACCGCCTGGGTGATGAAGAAACTGGACAAGGTCTGGGAAGGCCGGGTCAAGCCAGGCTTTGAGATGCTCATTGACAACTTCTCCGCCGGTATCCTCTCCGGCATCATGGCCGTGATCGGTCTGGTGGTGGTGGGCCCGGTGGTGCTGGCCTTCAGCAACGGCGCCGGACGCGTGGTTGAATTCCTGGTCAATAACGGGCTATTGCCGCTGACAAGCATCTTCATCGAACCCGCCAAGGTTCTGTTCCTGAACAACGCCATCAACCACGGGATCCTGACCCCGCTGGGCACCGAACAAGCACTTGCCAACGGCAAGTCCATCCTTTTCTTGCTTGAAGCGAACCCCGGCCCAGGCTTGGGCATCCTGCTCGCCTACTCCTTCTTCGGCAGAGGCTTGGCAAAGGCTTCTGCCCCGGGCGCGGCAGTGATTCAGTTCCTCGGCGGCATCCACGAGATCTACTTCCCGTACATTCTGATGAAGCCGATCATGATCATGGCAGCCATCGCTGGCGGTATGACGGGCATCTTCATGCTGGTCCTGACCGGGGCGGGTCTGGTTGCCCCGGCTGCCCCGGGAAGCATCTTTGCTGTCTTTGCGATGACAGCCAAGGACAGCTACTTCGGTGTTGCCTTGTCGGTGGTAGCGGCCACCGCCGTTTCCTTTGCGATTGGCTCCCTCATTCTGAAGATCAGCCCGATCCCTGCCGACAGCGACGGCCTGGGCGACGCCACCGCCAAAATGGAAGCACTGAAGGGCAAGAAGAGCTCGGTCGCGTTCGCCCTCGCGGGCGACGGTGCCAAGGGCCCGATCAGCACTGTTGTCTTCGCATGCGACGCCGGCATGGGCTCCAGCGCCATGGGCGCCTCGGTGCTGCGCAACATGATCAAGAAGGCGGGCTTCCCGGAAGTCAAGGTCACCAACTCGGCCATCGCCAACCTGACTGACACATACGACGTCGTCGTGACTCACCAGGACTTGGCCGCCCGTGCCGCCCCCGCCACAGCCAGTGCCGTGCACGTCTCCGTGGACAACTTCATGAACAGCCCCCGGTATGACGAAATTGTGGAGCTGGTCCGTGCCAAAAACTCGGCCGCCGGCTCCTTCGCCGACGCACCAGACGAGGTGGTTGAAGCTCCGGTGGGCAGCAACATTCTGGCCCGCGAAAGTGTGATCCTCAAAGGCACCGCCACCACCCGGGACGGCGCCATCGATGAGTCCGGGGCGCTTTTGCTGGCCCGCGGAGCCGTGGATGCCGTGTACGTCAGGGCCATGCATGAGCGCGAGGAATCGGTGTCCACATACATGGGCAACTTCCTGGCCATCCCGCACGGCACCAACGAGGCCAAGGGCAACATCATCTCCTCGGCCGTCTCCGTCATTCACTACCCGAACGGCATCGACTGGAACGGCAAGCCCGTGAAGTTTGTGGTGGGCGTGGCCGGGGTGAACAACGAGCACCTGGCAATCTTGTCCTCGATCGCACGGGTCTTTACCGACAAAGACCAGGTGGCCAGGCTGGAAAACGCCACCAGTGTCGACGAGGTTTTGGACATCTTTGGAAAGGTCAACGCATAGTGAAAACAGTTCATTTTGGTGCCGGAAATATCGGTCGCGGATTTGTTGGGCTGCTGCTCCACAAAGCCGGCTACGAGATTGTCTTTGCCGACGTCGCCGAGGCCCTCATCAACGAGCTTGCCGCCGCGGATTCTTACAGCGTCCATGAAGTGGGTGAGCACCCTGCCGTGCACACCGTGGACAACTTCCGGGCGCTGAACTCAGCGCTCACACCGGAACTTGTGGTCGCCGAAATCGCGACGGCGGACATGGTCACCACAGCTGTGGGCCCGAATATCCTCAAGTTCGTTGCACCGCTGATTGCCCGCGGCATCGCAGCACGCGACGCCGCCTTGGCACCATTGCAGGTCATGGCGTGTGAGAATGCGATCAATGCCACTGACATCCTGGAGGCAGCCATCCGGGCTGACAACGCGGTGGATGAGGCGGCTGTTGATGCCCGCGCCGTGTTCGCCAACACGGCTGTGGACCGGATTGTGCCCAACCAGGCGCCGGGCCAGGGCCTGGATGTCACTGTGGAGTCTTTCTTTGAATGGGTCATCGACAAAACCCCGTTCCATGGCAGCGAGCCCGCGATCGGCGGGGCCACCTTTGTGGACGATTTGGTGCCCTACATTGAACGCAAGCTGTTCACGGTGAATACCGGCCACGCGGCCACGGCCTACTTTGGCTACGCCGCCGGCATTGAAAAAATCTCCGACGCCATGGCACACCCCGCGGTCAAGGCCAAGGTGCGGGCCGTGCTGGAGGAAACCAAGGCCCTCTTGGTCAAGAAGCACGGGTTTGACGAGGCGGAGCAGGAGGCCTACGTCCAAAAGATCCTGGTGCGGTTCTCCAACCAATACCTGCCGGACACGGTGGGGCGCGTTGGTCGTGCACCGCTGCGCAAACTCGGCCGCCACGAACGGTTCATCGGCCCGGCTGCCGAGCTGGCCGAGAACGGTGTCGCCCCTGTGGCGTTGCTTGAAGCTGTTGAAGCGGCACTGCGATTCACTGACGAAAGTGACGCCGAAGCTGTGGAGCTTGCCGAGATCCTCAACGGCAGCACGGCCTCCGCAGCTGCTGAAAGGATCACGGGGCTGGCACCCGAGCATCCGCTGTTTCCGGCCGTCCGCGACGCGATCGAAACCGTGAAAGCAGCGGCGGCAGCCAAATAACGGTGAGGGCTCCGCGAGAGCGGGACCAAGCCGGCGCGAAACCTAGTAAACGGGGTCTAGCCGCGCGATAGGTGGCACGATGTGCCGTTATCGTGGCTTGGCCCCGTTTTGCGTGCCCGAATCACGGGCGCGGGGACTATATTGGCATCAAAGCGTTCACCCAGGATCACCCAACAGCGGGAGGGCCAGCCATGGCCAAGGAACTTGCCAGCCAACTGATCGAACAATTACAGTCAGCCGGTGTGCGGCGCATCTACGGGATAGTGGGGGACAGCCTCAACCCTCTAGTGGATGCGGTGCGTAAAACCGGCGGCTCCAGCAACGGCGGGATCGACTGGATCCACGTCCGTCACGAAGAAGCCGCGGCCTTTGCAGCAGGCGCCGAAGCGCAACTGACGGGGGAGCTGGCCGTGTGTGCCGGTTCCTGCGGGCCAGGAAACCTGCATCTGATGAACGGCCTCTATGACGCCAACCGCACGGGCGCACCCGTGCTGGCCATCGCCTCGCACCTGCCCAGCGTGCAAATTGGCAGCGGCTTTTTTCAGGAGACCCACCCAGACCGACTTTTTGGTGAATGTTCGGTGTACTCGGAGTTGATTAGCACCTCCGACCAGGCACCGCGGGTGCTTCACAACGCGATCCAACATGCTGTGGGCTTGCGCGGGGTGGCTGTGGTGACGCTGCCCGGCGACATTGCCAGCCTGCCCGCCACTGCACCATCGCCCCTGCAGCGCCCTCTGCGTCCGGCCACGCTGGTGCCGGCCCCGGACAGTATCAAGGAGTTGGCCGATGCCATCAACGGCGCCCAAAAGGTAGCTATCTTTGCCGGTGCCGGCGTGCAGGGCGCCCATGATGAGGTGGTGGCTCTGGCAGCTAAAATCAATGCCCCGATCGGCCACAGCCTGCGCGGCAAGGACTTCATCCAATACAACAACCCGTACGACATCGGCATGACCGGGCTGTTGGGCTACGGCGCAGCCGCAGAGGGGATCGAAGACGCTGACCTGTTGATCATGCTTGGCACCGATTTTCCGTATGACCAGTTCCTGCCTTCCACCAGAACCGCGCAGGTGGACAGGGCGCCGGAGCATTTGGGGCGGCGAACGGATGTGGACATTGCTGTTCACGGCGACGTTTTGCCTGCCCTCCAGGCGCTTATGCCCCTGATAGAGGAGAAGGAGAATTCCAAGTTCCTCGATGCAATCCTGAAAAAACACGACCGACTCATGAACAAATCGGTGGGCGCCTACACGCGCAAGGCTGACAAGCTGGTCCCCATCCACCCGGAATACGCAGCCTCCCTGCTTGATGAGATTGCCGCTGACGACGCGATTTTCACCGCCGACACCGGCATGTGCAATGTCTGGACGGCCCGCTACATCAACCCCCTGGGCACGCGGCGATTGATTGGTTCCTATCTGCACGGTTCCATGGCCAATGCTTTGCCCCAAGCCATCGGGGCGCAAGCCGCCTACCCGGACCGGCAGGTCATCTCCGTCTCCGGCGACGGCGGCCTGTCCATGCTGCTGGGTGAATTGATCACAGTTGCCGCCCACAAGCTGCCGATCAATGTGGTGGTGTTCAATAACTCCACCTTGGGCATGGTGAAACTGGAAATGCTGGTGGACGGGCTGCAGGACTTTGGCGTGGATGTCCCCGACGTCAACTATGCCGCCGTAGCGGCGGCGCTGGGCTTCCACGCCGTGCGCGTCTCGGACCCGGCGTATATCGCCGACGCCTACCGAGCCGCCTTCGCCCACAACGGACCCTCACTGGTGGAACTGATCACCGACCCCAATGCCCTGTCGATTCCGCCTAAGATCAAGGGCGGGCAGATCATCGGTTTTGCCACGGCCATGTCCAAGATAGTCCTGAACAAGGGAGCCGGCGAGGCCGTCAGCATGGCCCGCTCCAACCTGCGCAACATCCCGCGCGGCTAACACAACCCCATACCGAAGGATTCACATGCTTACCGCTGCCCTCATCGTTGCCGCCCTCGCCGCGCTAGTCCACGTCTACATCTTTGTACTGGAATCGCTGCGTTGGACAGAGGAGAGCACCAGGAAGACGTTCGGCACCTCTGTTGAAGAAGCGAACGCGACCAAGGAACTTGCCTTCAACCAAGGTTTTTACAACCTGTTCCTGGCCGTGGTGACCGCGGCCGGCATCATCGCTGCCGCCGCCGGCCACCACGGGGTGGGTGCCGCGCTGGTCCTGGCCGGGGCAGGTTCCATGCTTGCCGCGGGCCTGGTTCTGCTTATTTCATCGCCTGCGAAAGCAAAAGCGGCACTGGTGCAGCTCACCTTCCCGCTGATCGCCGTCGTACTGGTTGTGGCGTGGCTGATTTTCTAATTCATTGTGTAGCGCACCAAGGAACGTGACGCTCCGCCCGGTCAGGGAGATGTCGAGCCCAGCGGAACACAATGAGGGGCAGACCAATTGGTCTGCCCCTCATTGTGTTCCGAGCAAGGCTGTGGTTATTCAGCCACGGGAATTGATTGGGTGGTGAGTTCCTTGATTGTTGCGTCTTGAGCGGATTTCAACGAATCCAGAAGAGTTCCCTTGCCGGTAACGGCTGCTTTGAAGCCGTCTGACACGCTGTTGTAGGTTTGGGTCATTGTCGGGCCCCACACGAAAGTGCTGGAAACTTGGCTGGCCGAAGCGGCAAATACGTCATAGATCTTCTGGTCGCCGAAGAATTCGACGCCGTTCTTCAGCGAGGGGAGATCCAGTCCAGCCGTTGTAGCCGGGTACAGGTTTGCGGACTCGTTAAGCAAGGTCAGGGATTCGCTTGAGGTGTTGAGCCAGAGCGCGAACTTTGAAGCTTCGTAGGGGTGCTCGGAACCGGTGAAGACAACCGTTGAGGAACCGCCCCAGTTTCCACTGGTGTTATCGTCCTTCTTCCACTGGGGCATCGGAGCGACGCTCCAATTTCCTGCGGTGTCAGGTGCTCCGGATGCGATGGAGTTTGCGCCCCATACTGCAGAGTTCCAGCTCCAGACCTTGCCAGTGTTGTAGGCGTTGTCCCATTCGGACGTCCAACCGGGGTAACTGGAAACAAGGTCGCGGTCGATCAGGTCTTGCCAGTATTTCGCAACGGTGGTGCTTCCGGTGCCGGCCAGTGCGACTTCCCACTTGTCGCCGTCGTTCTTGAACCAGGTGTCGCCGGTCTGCCATACCAGGCCGGCGAACTGATTGACGTCATTCTGTGAGAAGTTGGTGATGTAGCTGCCGGTCTTGCGGACTTCAACGGCAGCTGCTTCGAACTCTTCCCACGTGGTGGGAACCGCAATGTTGTTCTCCTTGAAGAGATCGCTGCGGTAGAAGAGCGCCATGGGGCCGGTGTCCTGGGGAATTCCGTAAGCGGCTCCCTCTTCGCCGAAACTGACCTGATTCCATGCCCACGGAATGAAGGTGCTTTCTGCGTCAGCTACGTCCTGGCACGCGGCAATGTTTGTCAGACCGTCCTGAACGCGGAAGTTTGGCAGGGCATCGTATTCAACCTGCCCCAGGTCCGGGGCGTTGCCGGCCTTGAGCTGGTTGAAGAAGTTCTGGTACGTTCCACTGTTCCCGTTAGGCCCGGTTTGCACCTTGACCTGAATGTCCGGATTCGACTTGTTCCAAACCTCAACCACGCCTTCAATCCCGGGGATCCATGATGTGAAGGAGAGGGTGACAGGGGTGTCGGACGGTGAACAATCGATGGCGGCACCGGCACCGGCAGTGCCGCTCGAATCACTGCTTGAGCACCCGGTGAGGGCAATGGCTGAAAGGACGACGACTGCAATGGCGCTTTTAAAGGGTTTCATTTCTTCCTTGAAGTGATTGTTTTAAAGGGATAAGAAAATGCAGGGGTGAAAACTATTTGACCGAGCCTGCGCCCAGTCCGCTGCGCCAGAACCGCTGCAGGAACAAGAACGCCACGATCAGCGGAATGATCGATAGCAGCGCGCCGACCAGTACATACATCCGGAGCTCAGGGATCTGGTTGATCTGAGAGTTCCAGGTGTAAAGCCCGAGGGTAACGGGGAAGTTTGCCTCATCGCGCAGCATGATGAGCGGGAGGAAGAAGTTGTTCCAAATCGCGACGAATTGGAAGAGGAAAACGGTAACCAAAGCCGGGAACATCAGCTTCACCGAAACGCTGAAGAAGGTGCGAACTTCGCTGGCACCATCCAATCGGGCGGCTTCCATGAGCTCGTCGGGGACGCTTGAGCCGGCATAGATACGGGTCAGGTAAACACCAAACGGGCTCACGATGCTGGGCAGGAATACGGCCCAGAAGGTATTGGTCGCGTTGATCTGGCTGAACATGAGGAACAGCGGGAGGGCCAAGGCTGTTGCCGGAACCAGCACGCCGCCAAGAATGACATTGAAGATCAGCTCCCGGCCCTTGAAGCTGTACTTAGCCAGGGCGTAACCGCACATTCCGGCAAGAACTGTAGCTACCAGGGCGCCACCGCCGGCGTAAGCCAGGCTGTTGCCAATCCAGCGCAGGAATACGCCGTCGCGGTAGGTCAGGACATTGCCGACGTTCTCGAAGAAGTTGACCTCTGAAAACCAGAGCGGGTTGGTGCTGGTCAGATCGCCCTTGGATTTCGTTGCGGAAACGAAGAGCCACCAGATCGGGATGAGGAAGTAAAAGGCGAAGACCACCATGATGAGCATGGCGCCCATACGCGGGAGCATTTGCTCACGGGGGCCGCGGGCCTGGGAATAGGTTATGGCGGGTTCACGCCGTCGGCTGCTCGGCTTCGAAGGGCTCGTTGCTTGCTTGTTCACGATCAGTTGCCCTTCGGGTGGGTGAACTTAAGGAAGGCGAAAGACAAAATGAAGGTTGTCAACGCAAGGACAACAGACATCGCCGCAGCCAGGTGGATGTTCGGGATGGACGAGGTGGTCAGAACCGCCAGGTTAGGTGTGAACGTGCTGTTGACCGCAGAACTGAACGTGCGGAAAACCTGGGGTTCGGCAAGAAGCTGCAGTGTTCCAATGATGGAGAAAATGGCCGTCATGACAATGGCGGGAGTCACTAGCGGAATCTTGATGGACAGGGCAATGCGTAGCTGCCCGGCGCCGTCGAGCCGTGCCGCCTCATAGATCTCCGTCGGGATCGACAGCAGCGAGGAGTAGATGATGAGCATGTTGTAACCAACAAAGACCCAGGTCACCACATTGGCCATGGCCCACAGCACCAAGTCGGCCGAGAGGAAGTCGATCTTGCTGGTGACGTCCGTGAACGGGGACAGGTTGGGCGAGTACAAGAATCCCCACATGATGGCGGCGATGACGCCGGGGACTGCGTACGGAACAAAGAACGCGAGGCGGAAGAACTTCTTACCGCGGACCAGCGGAGAATCCAGCAGCAAGGCAAAGAGGAGCGCCAAGCCCAGCATTACCGGGACTTGCACGACACCAAACAAGAACACCCTGCCGATGGATTCCCAGAAGGGGCCGTTCTGGAAAACGGCGATGTATTGGGTGAAGCCACCGAATACTTCCTTCGCCTTCCCGAATGTGCCCTGCCGGTCCACCTTCAGGAACGATTGGTAGAGGGCATAGCTGATGGGAGCTAAGTAGAACAAGAGGAAGAGTACGCCGAACGGTGCTACAAAGAGCACGATCGCTTTCTTGAATTTGTTCTTCGGCTTCCGGTTTTCAAGCACCGCTGGCTCAGCGTTGAGCAGTTCAGTGCGGCTCATGGCAGTACTACCTCTCGGATTACACGTACAGCTCCCGCAGGAACCGTGAGTGTCTGGGAAATGTCAGTTTTGGTGAGAATCTCGTGCCCCGTGATGGATACGCGGCGCTCCTGTTGGCTGTGGTTGATGATGAACAAATAAGAATTGTCAGCACCCGTACGTCGCACCATTTCCAGATTGGCGTCCGCCTCGGGGGCAACTGGTGCCACGCCTGCGCCGTCGAGCGCGTTGCGGACAACACTGGTCAATCCGGCCGGGTCCAAGACGGTTCCGAGGTACCAAGCGCGTCCCTGGCCAAAATCGTTGACCGTGACGGCAGCGCCACCGGGCGTTGGCCCATCAACGTAGGAAGCGACGGCGGTTGCCCCGTGCAAGGTGGTCTTTTCGGCCCAGAGCGAGGACGTCCGGCCGTCGGAGAGTTCCACAACCTGCTCCGGCAGCAGTGGGGCGAACTCTTCGGTGCGGATCCCTAGCATGTCCCGGAAGGCGCCCGGGTAGCCGCCGGTGCGCACACGGTCTTCGTCGTCAACGATTCCGCTGTAGAAGGTGACCACCGCGTGCCCGCCGTTCTGCACATAATCATTGATCTGTGCGGCGTGGGCGTCGGAGATCATGTACAGGGTGGGGACGACGACGAGCGAGAATCCGCTCAGATCGGAGCCCGGGGCCACCATGGTCACGGTGATGCCCTGAGCATGGAAGGCCGCATAGATCGCGTGGGCCTGTTCCAAGTAGGAGATTGCGGCGGAAGGACGCGTTTCGGCGTCAACTGCCCACCAGGATTCCCAGCTGAACACGAAGGCAACGTTGGATTCAACGCGGCTGCCAACAACCTCGGCCAAGCCGGCAACGGTTTCGCCCAGTTCCACAACGTCGCGCCAGAGCTGACTGTCCTTGCCAGCATGGGGCATGAGCGCGGAATGGAACTTCTCGGATCCCTGGAGGGAGGCCCGCCACTGGAAGAAGCAGACGCCGTCGGCACCGCGGGCCACATGAGCCAAGGAGTTGCGCAGCATTTCGCCCGGCGCCTTGGCCACGTTGTGTGGCTGCCAGTTGACGCCTCCGGTGGAGTGTTCCATGAGAATCCACGGAGCATTCTTGGCCAGTCCTCGGGTGAGGTCTGCGGAGAACGACAGCTCCGTGGTGGGCTCGCCCAGCCGGTGATCCAAGTAGTGATCATTGGCGATGATGTCCATGTCCGCTGTCCACGTGAAATAATCCATGTTGCGGATGTGGGCTGTCACCATGAAGTTGGTGGTCACGGGGATGTCGCTGTGCCGACGAATGATGTCCGCTTCGAGCAGGTAGTTGCTGCGCAGTTCATCGCTGCTGAAGCGACGGAAGTCCATGCTCTGGCCGGGGTTGCGGCTGGAGAGGGTAAGTCGGGGTGTCCAGATTTCGTTCCAGTCGGAAACTCGCTGGCTCCAGAAATCGGTGCCCCACGCTGTGTTGAGTGCATCAAGGTTCTCATAGCGCTTCATCAGCCAGTCACGGAACGCAGCCGAGGAGGTTTCGCAGTAGCAGTGCGCGTTGTGGCAACCAATTTCGTTGGACACATGCCACAGTGCGACGGCGGGATGGCTTCCGTAGCGCTGGGCTACCTGCTCCACGAGGAGGGCGGCATGGTGCCGGTAGATCGGTGAGCTGGGGCAGAACGCCTGCCGCCCGCCCGGGTACCGCCGGGTGCCATCTTCGACCTTGGGCAGAACCTCGGGGAAAGTGGTTGTCAGCCATGGCGGGGGAGAGGCAGTGGCCGTTCCCAGGTTGATGCTGATTCCGTTTGCGTGCAGCAAGTCGATGATGGCGTCGAGGTTGGTGAAGTTGTACTCACCTTGGCGTGGCTCAAGGTGTGACCAGCCAAAAATGTTGATAGCAACAAAGTTGACGCCTGCCTGCTTCATCGCGGCAACATCGTCAACCCAAACAGCGAGATCCCATTGTTCCGGGTTGTAGTCGCACCCAAAGGCCAATCCGGAATCCAAATCGATGATTGGACGGGGAGGCCCCTCGTGTGAGCTGTGCATGAAAATCCTTACGTGGTGCGAAGTGATGATTCACAGCCAACGCCTCACGCCTCTGTGAACGTTCACAGGTTTGCGTGCCCCATTCGGCGGAACGATTTTCTGTGAACGTACACAGACTATGGTTGGCGTCACAAAGTTGTCAAGTTATTTTCGATGTCGGCTTGCTTCACAGCCCCGGTAAGGTTGAGGAATGACTCCCTCACCCGGCAGAAAAAAGCGCTCAACCATTCTTGATGTTGCAACGGTTGCAGGGATTTCGCGGGGAACGGTGAGTAGGGTCCTCAACGGCGAACCCTATGTTTCCGATGAGGCACGGGTTGCCGTGAACAAGGCCATCAAGGAAGTTGGCTATGTTCCCAACATGGCTGCCCGGAACTTGGTACGCCAACGCTCTCAAGCCGTGGGGCTGCTCATTCACGAGCCGCATGCGCTGTTCTTGGAAGATCCAAACATCGGCTCGATCATGCTCGGGGCGAATACCGTGCTCTCACAAGCCGGGTATCAGATGGTGTGTTTGATTATCGATTCCGAGCTGGATGTCAACAGGATTGGGCAGTACCTCAACGGCGGATCCATCGACGGTGCGATTGTTATTTCAGCGGGCGAGAATGATCCCATCACGGAGCTCATTGAGCAGCTGGCCATGGCCTCGGCTTTCGTGGGGTTGCCGCCCAATCATCGCCCGCTTCCTTTCGTGTCCATCGACAACAAGAAGGCGGCGGCAGAGATTACGGCACGGCTCAAAGCCTCGGGGCGAACGCAGATCGGCATGATCGCTTCTGCCTTGGGTCGCGCAGCGGGAGCCGATCGACTTGCCGGTTTTGAGGACGCCCTGGGATCGAGTTATCGCCCCGAGCTCGTAGCGATGGTGGAGCACTTCTCCTTTGACGCCGGCATTGCCGGCATGCGCGAACTTCTTGAAAGATGCCCCACCATCGATGCGGTTTTCGCAGCCTCGGACGCCGTTGCTGCGGGGGCGTTGAGCGTGCTGCAGCGGATTGGCCGCCGGGTCCCCGAGGATATCGCCGTGGTCGGATTCGATGACAGCGTCTGGGCGCAGCGCACCAACCCCCCGCTCTCCACGGTGCGCCAGCCCGCCTCCGAGCTCGGCGCGCAGGCCGCCGAACTGGTCCTGGCCCAGCTGAGGGGCGAGGAGATCAACCGCGGTGGCGTGTACCTGGAAACATCCATCGTGTGGCGAGATTCCGCCTGAGCCCTACGACGGCGGCACTCTCCACTGGTGGGCAGGTCCCGTTCAAGGGCCCGCCCACCAGTGAGGTGTTGCTACGCGTTTAGCTGCTTGGTGCAGCTTCGGCGTCAACCCTGGCGAGCATGATGAGCACCGATTGTTCGGGGAAGAGGACAGGGGCGGCGATGCCCACGGCGCCCAGGACGGTGCCCGAGAGCACGCTCTCATGCAGGGGCCAGTCCAGCGGGGATTGCCCATTGCCGACTTCGTCATCGAGAGGATGCGACAAGGTCACGCGGTAGCGGCCCTCGGGGGACAAACCGGGCAGGGCGATCCGGCCCGAAGGGTACGTAATCGAGGCTTCTCGCTGGGTGAGTGCAAAGACGGCGCGCTCGCCGTCCTGGGCCACCACACCACGCACGTCCAAGGCGGGATCGGCGAGATCGGCGTGAACAGAGATGCCTGTGTGGAACAGTTCCCGGTTGTCCTTGTGGAAGGCCACCCACTGGGCAAGTTCCGCGGTTTGTGCCTCGCTGATATCGGTGATGTTCCATTCGATGCCGAAGTGACCAAAGATGGCTGTTCGGGCCATGAACCCGAGGCTGTGTTGGCGACGGGTGGAATGCGAGATGGGCCCACCGATGTGGGCGCCCATCAGCTCGTAGGGGACCAGTAGGCCGGTGTTGGCCTGATTGTCGAGCCTTTCGATCGGGTCGATGCAGTCGCTCGTCCAGATCCTGTCCGTGTAGTCCAAGATGCCAAGGTCCACGCGGGCACCACCGGAAGCGCAGCTTTCAATCTCCACGTCGGGGTGCCGGAATTTCAGCTCCGCCAGCAACCGGTACAAGGCCAGTGTGGTTTCACGGACAGCGGCGTGGCCGGTGCGCGGATCGGCGGCGTCGAGCAGGTCCCGGTTGTGGTCCCACTTGATATAGCTGATGGGGTACTCGCCAAGGATGGCACTGATGCGTTCGAGCAGGTAGTCAAAGCAATCCGGGTGGGCCAGGTTGAGCACTTGTTGTTGGCGGCCACTGGCGGGCCAACGGCCGTCGGCGTGCAGAATCCACTCGGGATGGTTACGGGCCAGCTCACTGTCAGGATTGACCATTTCGGGTTCAAACCACAGGCCAAACTCCATGCCAAGCTCGTGGACGTGGTTGATGATGGGGCCCAGGCCCTGGGCCCACACACCGGGATCAACAAACCAGTCACCCAAACCGGCGGTGTCGTCCCGGCGGCCCAGGAACCAGCCATCGTCAAGCACAAAACGCTCCACGCCGACGGCGGCGGCCTTGTCTGCCAGGGTCGTCAAGGTGGCGAGATCGTGGTCGAAGTAGACGGCCTCCCAGGTGTTCAAGGTGACAGGGCGCGGCCGGGAGGGATGCTGCGGGCGTTGGCGCAAATCTTGATGGAAACGCCCAGACAACTCGTCCAAGCCGATGCCCCAGGAGCCGAGTGCCCAAGGGGTGGAGTAGTTTTCCCCTGGCGCCAGCACTACTTCCCCGGGTAGCAGCAGCTCTCCGGCACTTAAGAAGTTGTCGCTGGTAATGGTGCGTTCGGCACTGAGCCGATGGTTTCCGCTCCAGGCCAGATGGACGCCGTGGACCAGGCCGCTGCGATGGCCAAAGCCGGCAGAGCCGGCCAACATGAGCAGTGTTGCGTCTGCGCCGGGACGACCTCGGCGACTTTCGCGCACGTGTGCGCCGACGGTGAGAGGACGCTGCTGGACGGACCGTTCCTTCAAATGGCGCCCAGTGGCGTCTTGAATGGTGGTGGCCGTCGCAGGCAACGGGAAGAGTGTGGCGAGCTGGTGCAGCTGATAGTCAGTGGATCCCAGGTTCGTCAGGGTGTGCCGTTGTTGCAGCACGCCATGGGGGCTTAGAGCCACTTCGGTGACCAAGCGCAGTTTGGCTGCGGAGTCTTCGGAGGTGATGGTGAGGCTGTGCGCGGTGGAGGTGACCGCCGTCGTGCTTAATGCGCTGGCCCATGCTGTGCCGTTGCGCTGACCCAGGAGGGCCGGTGAACCCTGCCACCCAAACACTTCCTGGGGCAGGAGCGTCAACCGTGCGGGAACGTCAATTCCGCCTGACACGCGCTGGGGACGCGCGGCGATGGCAATGGCCGCCAGCTCGGATTCCGGCAACTTACCTGTGGCGGGCCCCCAATGGACGATCGCGGGGATGCCTGGTGTGCTCAGGTCAACGATGACCGAGGTGCCGCCGCGATGTAGTTGGGCGTAAGAAGCGTCAATATTCATGCATAAGTTTTATAACGAAAATAATTAGACTGTCAAAAGTCGCGCCGCTGAATTTAAGCGGATGCTCGCAGTCCCTTACTGTGGCTTACAACGGCAGCGCCGTCATCGAGGTCACTGTGAGACGGTGATGATGGCGGCCGTCACGAACACCGTCAGTGCCACAAACGGCAGGCACATGATGAGGTGCAGTTTTTTGTGTTCCCTCAGGATGGCGACGAATTCGCGCAGGAACGCGCTGGGCAAAAAGTACCGCGCCGTGGGGGAGCCGACTACTTGGGCATTGATCCCCAGCTTCCTGGACAGCAGTGCGGCGCGGAGCACATGGTAATTGTTTGTGACGACCAGCAGGGTGCCGTCGCGGCCGTGCTCACGGGCCACAATGGCCGAAAATTGCAGGTTTTGGGCCGTGCTAATAGCCTGATCCTCGGCCACCACATGTGCCACGGGAACCCCGGCAGAGACCAGATATTCGGCCATGGCGACGCCCTCGGGCCGCGATTCGTCCCAGCCCTGACCGCCGCTTGGAATAAGCAACGGAGCGGTTTTTGCCGATGCCCCCCGATACACTTCAAGGCCCTTGTCCAGGCGGGAGCGGAGCAGCGGCGGCACTTTCCCCTTGATGATTTGCGAACCCAGAATGACCACGGCGGCCGGGTCTATGGTGTGCTTCATCTTCCCGTAGGCCACCGCATAAGCCAGGAACACCACAAACACCACGCCAAAATAGCTGCACAAGAAAAACAACAGTGCGGCTAAGCCGATCGCCACCGGATTGAGCGTGACCACGAGCAGCGCGGCGAACACCGGGAGTCCCAACAGGGCCAGGCCGGCCAGAAGGGCGAGAAGATTGCCTAAGCTTCGCCCCTCATTGCGCATCATGGTGACGCCGTTGCTGATCAGGAACCCGGCCAGCACCACAATGGCCAACGGCGAGAGCACTACGATGCCAACCGCGATCCATTGGGTCCAAGGGAACCACTGACCGAGTATTTCCGTTATTCCCAACAGTGCAAACCAGCTGGCGGCCACCAACACGATTCCATTGCGCAGCATGCGGGCGTCCTTATGGCGCAGGTAAAAGTACACGCTGCCGAGAAAGACGGCAAGAATCAGGGAAATCATGGTGTCAGCCTACGTGTTTCTGCGAGCTCGGAGACTGGTGGGGGGCCGCGGAACCGTGGCACACGCCGTCGTGCTTGCCTTCGAAAAACGATGCCCGGATGAGGCAAAATGTGATCTTCCCGGCCAAGACGGGACAGGAGCGGGCAACTGAGGGACAATGGAAAGGATGACTTCCCCCGAAAACACCCCCAGCCCTGCCGTCGCCGCATCCGCCGTGACAGCCTCCAAGACACGTCCTGCCCGCCGTGCGGCCCAGGTCATGCCTGCCACCGAGGGCTGGAAGCAGGCCAAGGACCCGGGAGGGCGACCGCTGCTGCAGTTCAAGTCCCCGCGCGTGTCCCAGCCGCCGGTGCACCTGGCGGACATGACGCTGCCCGAGCGTGAGGCGAAGTTCAAGGAGATGGGCCTGCCGGCGTTCCGTGCCAAGCAGCTCTCCGTGCACTATTTCCAGCATTACACCACCGATCCCGAGCGCATGAGCGACCTCCCCAAGGACCGCCGCGCCGAGATTGTGGACACCATGTTCCCCAAGCTTCTGACAGAGGTCAAGCGCCTCACCACGGACAACGGCGACACCATCAAGTTCCTGTGGCGCCTCTTTGACGGCTCCCTCGTGGAGTCAGTGCTGATGCGTTACACGGGCCGCGTCACCTTGTGTGTCTCCAGCCAGTGCGGCTGCGGCATGAACTGCCCGTTCTGCGCCACAGGCCAGGCCGGACTGACCCGCAACATGTCCACCGCGGAAATCCTTGACCAGATTGTCCAGGCCAACCGGGTCATCGCCGAGGGCGGGCTGGGCCACCTGCGCCGCGACGGCGGGCACGACGCCGAGCGCGTCACCAACATTGTTTTCATGGGCATGGGTGAGCCGCTGGCCAACTACAAGCGCGTCATGAAGGCCGTGCACAGGATGGCAGCCGAGGCTCCCGAGGGCCTGGGCATGTCAGCCCGCGGCATCACGGTTTCCACGGTGGGTCTGGTCCCGGCCATCAACAAGCTGGCCGAAGAAGGCATCGCCATCACGTTCGCGCTGTCCCTGCACGCCCCCGATGATGAACTGCGCGATGAGCTGATCCCGGTCAACTCCCAGTGGAAGGTTGATGAGGCGCTTGACGCCGCCTACAACTACTACAAGGTCACGGGCCGCCGCGTCTCCATCGAGTACGCGCTGATCAAGGACATGAACGACCACCCGTGGCGTGCCGAGCTGCTCGCAAAGAAGCTCAACCAGCGCGGCCGCGGCTGGGTGCACGTTAACCCGATCCCGCTGAACCCCACCCCCGGCTCCATCTGGACGTCCTCGGAGCCGGAGGTCATGCAGGAATTCATCAATACGCTCATTGACAACGGCGTGCCCACCACCCTGCGCGACACCCGCGGCAAGGAAATTGACGGCGCCTGCGGGCAGCTCGCCGCCGCCGAGTAGCACTTAGGCTAGTTGCACTTAACGAGAGAACGACGCCGGAACTAAAGTTCCGGCGTCGTTCTTGGGTTAAGCGCTGGTTCGCTTCCACCACGGGCGGGGCTTTTCCGCCGCAACGGTCACATAGGCGGTGGTGGAGCCCGGCTCTATTTCGGTCCTGCCTGCATCCTGGATGACAGGCCCGGCCGACTTGCGGGCACCCTTGTGGAACTCCTTCGCCGGCAGCTCGAGGACACCGAGGGGGAAGCCGTCGGCAGCCCACGCCTCAACCGCGGCCGGCTTGGACTCCAGCACCCACGCGAAAAGCGCGTGAGCGGCCTGGGCGCAGGCCTTGCCAGTGGACATCTCCAGGGACGCGTTCAGCACAATGCTCAGTGGCTGGGGCGGCAGCGGCTCACCGGGTGGCAGTTGCGTGCCGGAAACCTGCAACTTGGCCAGCAGCTTGGGCAGTTCAGCGGCCGGCATGGGTGGCAGGCCCACGGCGCTTGCTTCGCCAACCGTTGCCAGCACGTGCTCGGGGAACGCGGCGAGGACCTTGGCGAACATCTTGGCGTCGGCACGCCTGACCGTTTTGCCGAACGCTCCGGATGCCCACAGGCGCCAGTCGGGATTTTCGCGGTCGCGCAGGAACGCCTGCGCGGAGGCCAGTGCGGCCGCGGCAATGCCGTGCTGCTCGCTGGCAGGTTCCTCGCGGTCTACCAGCAAAATGATGGGCTGGATCAGTTCCTGGGGGCTGCTGTCGGCGTATTCACTCACCCCTTAAGCGTATGGGTATCCGCGGGGGCATGTGACAAGCTGGAACTCTTGCACGTTCGTCCCCACTGCCCGGCGTGCAAACAGAATCTGCCCAGGAGTTCACATGCGCAAACCCCTTGCTGTTGCCCGCCGCGCGAACGTGCAGCCCTTTGCTGTCATGGATATCCTGCAACGAGTG
Organism: Arthrobacter glacialis; assembly: GCF_002909415.1. NCBI lineage: Bacteria > Bacillati > Actinomycetota > Actinomycetes > Micrococcales > Micrococcaceae > Arthrobacter > Arthrobacter glacialis. Next base: position 53,059 of record NZ_PPXB01000018.1, read on the forward strand.
GCCGACCTCCGCGCCCAGGGGCGATCAGTCATCTCCCTGTGCGCCGGCGAGCCCAGCGGCGGCGCACCCCTTGCCGTTTCCGCGCGGGCTGCAGCACTCCACTCCTCCTCCATGGCCCTGACATATACGCCGCCGCTGGGCATCACTGCGCTGCGCCAAGCAATCGCCGGGCACTACAAGCGTTGGTACGGGTTGGAGATCGCTTCTGGGAACGTTGCTGTCACCACGGGGTCATCGGGCGCGTTCATGCTGGTCTTCTTGGCGGCATTCAACCCGGGTGACAAGGTGGCGCTGGCCCGCCCGGGTTATCCGGCGTACAAGAACATCCTCAAGGCGCTCGGTGTTGAGGTGATTGAGCTCGACGCCGGTGCGGACACCCGCTTCCAGCCCACCCCGGCTATTCTGGACGCCGCCGTGGCTCAGCACGGGCCGTTGGCGGGACTGGTGCTGGCTTCGCCCGCCAATCCCACGGGCACCATGGTGTCCCGGGCCGAGTTGTCCGCCCTGACCCGCTGGTGCGCGGACAATGGCGTCCGCTTGGTCAGTGACGAAATTTACCACGGCATCACCTACCCTTTGCCGGACGCAGTGGATCCGCAAGGCGTGTGTGCCTGGGAACTTGACCGTGCGGGCGTGGTGATTTCCAGCTTCTCCAAATACTGGGGCATGACGGGCTGGCGGCTCGGCTGGGCCATTGTGCCCGACGACTTGATCCAGGCCGTTGATGCGCTGGCCGGCAACATTGCGCTCTGCCCGCCCGCACCGGCCCAAATGGCAGCCCTGGACGCGTTCAACGAGCAATCCTACGCCGAGGCGGACGCTGCGGTGGCGGAGTTTTCCCGCACCCGCGACTATGTGCTGAGCCAGGTGGCCGAGCTGGGCTGGGTTGATGCGGCTCCGGCGGACGGCGCCTTTTACTTTTATGCCAATCTAGGTCCCGCGCTGGCTGGCTTTGCCGATTCGGGGCACTACTGCGCCGCCCTGCTGGAAGAGGCAGGAGTGGCGCTGGTGCCGGGTTCCGACTTTGACGGGGTCGGGGGTCGTTCAACAGTGCGGTTGAGCTTTGCCGCCGGGTACGACGCCGTCCGTGAGGCCTTGGCACGGACCGGAGAGTTCCAGCGCACACGGCGAAGCTGACGTCGGCTGTTGTCCAGGAGGCCCGGGGGTGAGGCTGGCGGCTCAGTCCTCGGGTTCGAAGTGCCCCAGGTGCTGGGTGGGCACCCGGTCCCGGCTGTAGGTGATGGAGTCGTAACCGTGGGGTGCTGGCTTGCCGTCGTCGCCCAGATTCACAAACACGATCTTTTCGATGGTGAGAATCGATTCCCGGGTGAACATGTTGCGCACTTCAGCGCGCATGGTCAACGACGTCCGGCCAAAATGGGTTGCCGTCAGGCCCATCTCCACCAAGTCGCCCTGCCGGGCGGAGGAGACAAAGTTGATCTCAGACATGTACTTGGTGACGGCCCGGCCATTGCCAAGCTGAACGATCGCGTAAATGGCTGCTTCCTCGTCGATCCAGCGCAACAGGCTGCCACCAAAAAGGGTGCCGTTGGCGTTGAGATCTTCGGGGCGGACCCATTTGCGGGTGTGGAATGTGATGTCACCAAGGCTCATAACGATAATTTACTCTCCCGCCGAGGGGGCGTGGCATGGAATGTTAGCCACGACTCACCATGTTTTGCGCCACACAGGCTTATTTGCGCGGCGGCCGCGGGCGAAGGGCGGGTGCGGCATTCATTCCCCCAGAGGCAGCGCCGGCGGCGGACTTGTCCACAAAAGAAGAAAGGGCCCTTCAAGGCGGTTCCCCAGTCTGAGACATTGAACCCATGGAAAGGAAAAACCATGGATCACCATAGTGCTGCCGAGGGGGACGGGTCCCATGCCTCGGACCAAGAAATTGAGCGCCGATTTTGGGAAATGACAGACACCATCATGGTGCCGCACCACAATGAGTGCATGATCTGCTTTCTCATGCGGACCATGACGCTTCTGAAGCAATCCGGCTTTGACATGACCGCAACGTTTCAGAGGCTCAATGCCCCGCGTGCCACCCAGTGGGCCACACGGCTCATGAGGATGGGCATTTTCAGCGACTGTCAGCTGCTCCAGGATGGCGTCATGGTCAACGATGCCATTTGGGAAGCTGACTGCTGCCCGGATTGCGGCATACCCTACGCTGCGCCGGACTGTCTTGAAGTTCGGCACGGCTCAACCCAGCCCTGCAAGCTATGGCGGTGGCGGGCCGACGTCGCGCGGGACAACTTCCAGGCCTGGTTGGAACGCCGCTAAAAAAACGAACGGGCAGTAGTTGTTGATGTTTTTGCCCAACATCAACAACTACTGCCCGTTCGAGAGGGAGTTACTTTTGCAGGTGATCCACCAAGGACTCGGCAATACCGATGTACTTACCCGGGGTGAGATCCAGCAGGCGTGCCTGCGCGTCGGCCGACAGGCCCAAACCGGAGACGAACTCCTGCATGCGGGCGGCGTTCACGCGCTGGCCGCGGGTCAGGTCCTTGAGACGCTCGTAGGGGTCTTCCATGCCTTCGACGCCGGCGATTGCCTCGGCGCGCATGACCATCTGGATGGCCTCGGCGAGAACTTCCCAGTTGTGGTCAAGGTCCTCGGCCAGCACGGCCTCGGCGGTGTCGAGCCGGCCCAGGCCGCCCAAAACGTTGTTAATGGCCAGCAGGGAGTGACCGAACGCCACGCCAATGTTGCGCTGGCTGGAGGAGTCCGTGAGGTCGCGCTGCCAGCGGCTGGTGACCAACGTTGCGCCAAGGGTGTCCAGCAGGGCGTTGGAGAGTTCCAGGTTTGCTTCCGCGTTCTCGAAGCGGATCGGGTTCACCTTGTGCGGCATGGTAGAGGAGCCGGTGGCGCCCGGAACCGGGATCTGCGCAAAGTAGCCGATGGAGATGTAGCTCCACACGTCGGTGCACAGGTTGTGCAGAATGCGGTTGAACCGGGCCATGTCAGCGTAGAGCTCGGCCTGCCAGTCGTGTGATTCGATCTGCGTGGTCAACGGGTTCCATGTCAGGCCCAAGGACTCAACGAAGCCCTTGGCAACGTCCTGCCAGTCGGCAGCCGGGACGGAAGCGTAGTGGGCAGCGTAGGTTCCCGTGGCGCCGTTGATCTTGCCCAGGAATTCAGTCTTGGCAACGCGGTCCAGCTGGCGGGTTAGGCGGTGAGCCGTGACGGCCAGTTCCTTGCCCAGGGTGGTGGGTGTGGCGGGCTGGCCGTGGGTGCGCGACAGCATGGGGACGGCGCGGTTTTCTTCGGCCATTTCAGCAATTTTGGCCACGAGTGTGCGGGCTGCCGGCAGCCACACGTCCTCCACAGCGCCCTTGACGCCCACGGCGTAGGAGAGGTTGTTGATGTCTTCACTGGTGCAACCAAAGTGAACCAGCGGCTTCAAGCGCTCCAGGCCCAGGTCTGCCAGACGGTTACCGATGAAGTACTCAACGGCCTTGACGTCGTGGACGGTGACCTTTTCAATGTCAGCCAGCTCCTGCACAGAGGCTGCGTCAAACTCGGTCACGATGGCGCGCAATCCGGCCTGCTGCGCTGCCGTCAACGGCTCGGTGCCCGGCAAGACGTTGTTGTTGGTCAGGTGGATGAACCACTCAACCTCCACCCCAACGCGGTCACGGTTCAAGGCTGCCTCGGAGAGGTAGTCCACCAACGGTGCTACGGCGCCGGAGTAGCGCCCATCGAGGGGGCCCAAGGCAATGCGCTCGGAGGAAGCGGCCAGGGACTTCCGGCCGGAAGGGATGCGGGCTGTGGCGTTTGCGGAATCAGACATGGCCTAATTCTTTCATGAACAGCCAATTCCTCCACAGCCGGTGCCGACGTTGGAACTATCCACAATTTCATGAAGGGCCGTAGCGCCGCGCAGTGGGCGCCCCTACCGTGGAGGTATCGGTCTTTTCAGGAGGGTCCATGAGCTATCCAATGACTGCCCTTTCGGGTCTCAGTGGGGGAGCCGCACGGGGTGGGCCCTCTGCTGAGGCGGTGTCTGTGGTGGCGCAGCGGCTGGCAGGCATAGCCGGGGAGTTGGAGGGTTTGCGGTTGCAGCTTGGCCGACTCAATGCCATGGATTGGCGCTCGCCCGCGGCCGCTGCGTTCCGCGATTCCCTCGCGGAACGCAATCTGGCCTTGTCGGCGGTGGCGCGGGACGTGACTGCAGCAGTGGCGTCATTGGGAAGCTACGCCCTCTCCTTGCCAGCCGTTCCGCCCAGGCCCGGTGATGGTCCAGGCATGGGTGTGCCGGGCCTAGGAATGCAGGGCTTCGGAATGGCATGGCCATGGCGCTAAGGGAAACAGCTCCGGCGGCAAGCGAGAGAGCAGGATGTGCGCCATGGCGAATCATGACGAAACCAGAACAACGTTTTCCATTGACGGTGGGGCCGGTTCCATCAGCTACACACTGGCGGAGATCTCCGAAGCAGGGACGAACCTTGGCCGCTTGGCGCAACTCATGGAGCCCCTGGCTGATCGTTTGGAAGGGGAGTGGCTATGGCTGTGCCAGGTCTCATCCGGCACGGCGCCCTACCCTTATGCGGCGTTGGATGCCATGCGTGCAGCGCTGTGGTCTTTTCGCAGGGCGCAGGCAGACACAGTCGAGCTTGCCTCGAAAGCCACCCAAGCAGGCGCGAACTACGCCGCCACCGAAGCCCGCAACGCTGGCTTGTCGGCCCAGCTGGGCAGGCTTGCTGCGCTGCGGGACGGCCTGGCCACGTGGGGGCTGGGTTCGCTCGCGCCCTGGAAGGTCGCCTTCGACGCTGCCGGGAAGGTCCAACACGGCAACAAACACGGGATACGCGATGCCTCGGAGAAATTCCTCAACGACGGATCGGCCTACCTTGCAGGTTTGTTGGGCCCTGGCATGGCGGTGCCTTATCTGTTGGCGCAGCTGCGCCAACAGGATGGCCGGAACGCTGGTGGTGCGCCAGCGTTTGCCCTGCGAAAACTCTTTGACGCCACGGGCCTGGCAATCCCTGGACGCCTCGAGGTCCGTCAGGTTCCGGTCCAAGAGTGGCGCCCGGCCGGGATCCCAACCGGCCGGGGTGCGGCCTCCCCAACTCTGGGCGAGCCAGTTGAAATGAAGGCCGGCATCCACGGCATGCTGGCGGGCAGCAGCGATGCCTATGGGTACCCGCCCGGTTCCATTTCAGTGGTGGCGATTCTCCGCCCCGATGGAACCATTGCGTGGGTGGTCCACCTGCCCGGCACCGAAGACTGGTCAACCGTAGACAGCTCCAACCCCTTTGACATGGAAGGCAATATGGAGGCGCTTACGGCGGCCGCACACCAGCGGTTTGAGCAGGAGCAAATTGTGGTGCAGGAACTTATCCGGACAGCCCTGCAGGCAGCCGGTGCCAGCACTGAGCAGGAAGTACTGATTACGGGGCACAGCGGCGGCGGCATCCATGCGGCGGCAGCCGCCGCTAGCCCGGCATTTCTTGGTGACGTCAACGTCACGATGGTGGTCATTGCCGGTGCCCCCGCCAGAAACCAACACGTTCCACCCGGTATTGCTGTGCTGGACCTGCAAAACGAGCATGACATTGTCACCGCCGCAGATTTCGGTGCTCCGCCAGCTGCGGCGAACTGGGTCACCGTGACATCCCACCGGCCCGGCACCATGGAAGGCCAGGCCCCAGGCGCTGTGATGGCGCAGGCGCACTCCGTGACGAATTATCTGCAGGACGCTGCGGCCCTGGATTCGAGCAGCGACCCGTCCGTTGTGGCCATGAGGGAACGGTTGGGCGTCTTCCTGGGAGTGGGAATCGGGGCCGGGGCCACCATCCACGGAGTCAAGACCGTCTATCAAGGCCGGGACGTCAACAACTCCAACAACTCTGCCCCGCAGGGAACACGCGCAAGCAAAGCCGCCAAACAACCAGAGAAGGGAGCTGACTACTCGCCGGGTTCCCGGTGAAAAGGCCGGCTCAGACCCTGTCGGCGGACCGGGTCAAGCCTCCCGCCAGCATGGAGATAAAGCTGATGATCAGGGCGGCCAAAATGGCTGTCCAGAAGAATTCGTCAATCGTGAATTGTACGGGCGAGTAGCTGCTCAACCATGAGGTCAGCCACAGCATGGCCGCGTTGATCACAATGGTGAACAGCCCCAGGGTCAAGATGGTCACGGGCAGCGACAGCAGCTTCACAATGGGCTTGACCAGCGCATTGACCAAGCCAAATATCAGGCCAACAAACAAATATGCCAAGACGGTGCCGAGGGTGGCATCGATTCCCGTGGCCGCGCTGGCGGCAATATTCATGCCGGGCAGAATCCAACTGGCAATCCACAGCGCCACAGCATTGATACCTACTTGAACGAGGAAGTTTCTCATAGCCCTATGGTTCCACAGGTCCCGGCGTAACCGTAGGGACGCCGGGACCTCAACTAGGCTTGGGGCATGACCGAGACAAACAGCACCCACGCCCACGGTGTCCAGCCCCGCCCCGTCGTAGGCCGCCTGCCCAAATATGCTGCAGGAAAACCGCCCGAAGGCGTAGCTGGACTTGAAAGCTTCAAGCTGTCCTCCAACGAGAATCCGTTGGGTCCGGTCCCGGCTGTGATGGAAATTCTGCGCAACAGCGTTGATGTGCACCGTTATCCCGACCCCAGCTGCACATTGCTGCGCAATGCCCTGGGCACCTTTCTGGGCGTCCCGCCCGATGACATTGTCACTGGCGGCGGCAGCCTCGGGGCATTGAATCAGATTCTGGCCGCCTTCGCTGGCCAGAACGAGGACGGCACTGCCGACGAAGTTGTGTATGCGTGGCGGTCCTTTGAGGCCTACCCGATCTGTGTGGGCCTGGCCGGTGCGAAGAGCGTCCAGGTGCCCGTTCGCGCCGACGGCAGCCATGATCTGCCCGCCATGGCTGCTGCGGTCACAGAACGCACCAAAGTGGTGCTGCTGTGCACGCCGAACAACCCCACTGGAACCGTGCTGCGCTCGCAGGAGACGGAAGACTTCATCCGCCAGATCCCCAGCAATGTGGTGGTGGTTATCGACGAGGCGTACCAAGAATTTGTCCGCGCCGACGACGCCGTTGACGGTGTGGAGATCTACCGGAACTACCCCAACGTGGTGGTGCTGCGAACGTTCTCCAAAGCGCATGGGCTCGCCGGTCTACGTGTTGGATACTCCGTCTCCACGCCGGAGATCACCCAGTACCTGAGGGCCGCTGCCACGCCCTTCGCCGTTTCCGGCATTGCCGAGCAGGCCGCCGTCGCATCCTTGGAGCATTACAGCGAAGTTGTAGAAAGAGTACAAAGCCTCGTGGACGAGCGTTCACGTGTGGTTGCCGGCCTGGCAGCCTTGGGCTGGGATATTCCAGATGCTCAGGGCAACTTCGTCTGGCTGGCGTTGGGGGCCAATACCCAAGAGTTTGCGGCGTTGGCCCAAAGCCATGCACTATCCCTGCGCGCATTCGGTGACGAGGGGGTCCGGGTCAGTATCGGCGAGGCTGAGGCCAACACCCGTTTCTTGGAAATCTGTGCGTCCTATACAAAAGAGCCACGGCGTTCCTAGCGGTTAACAAAGGCACCATTTGTCAGGCTCTACGGATACAGTTGTAAATCGAAAACGTATATATATGCACACGACGGAATGCATTCCCGAACGGGCATATATCAACCCCAACGAGTCGAAACAGGGAGCAATGTGCCCCTGAGATTCGGCAGACGAGGAGACAGCATGGGCGCCGCCCAGCAAACAGGAGACTCCGCAGGAGTATTGCGGAGCAATGAAGTGGGCCCCGACGAGGCGCTCCAGCTCCTCGACGAGGATGGAGCAATCCACCAGGACAGCACCTTCAGCCCCTACATCCAGGAGCTGAGCCAGGAAACCCTGCGCGGCTTCTATGCAGACATGGCACTTGTGCGACGCTTTGACACCGAAGCCACTGCCCTGCAGCGCCAGGGTGAACTGGCTCTGTGGGTGCCCATGGTGGGCCAGGAAGCTGCCCAAATTGGATCGGGGCGGGCCATGAACAAGGCCGACTACGCTTTCCCCACCTACCGCGAACACGGTGTTGCCCTGACTCGCGGCCTGGATTTGGCTGACCTGCTCAAGCTGTTCCGCGGCATCTCCAACGGTGGCTGGGATCCCCGCGAGACCAACTTCCACCTGTACACGCTGGTGCTCGCTGCCCAGACCCTGCATGCTGTTGGCTACGCTATGGGCATCCAGCGTGACCGCGCCGCCGACCCCTCCACTGAGGCTGCCGCCGTCGTAGCCTACTTTGGTGACGGAGCCAGCAGCGAGGGTGATGTCCATGAGTCAATGGTTTTCGCCGCCTCATACAACGCCCCGGTTGTTTTCTTCTGCCAGAACAACAACTGGGCCATCTCGGTTCCCTTCGAGGTTCAGTCCAAGATTCCCTTGGTCAACCGCGCCGGCGGGTACGGGATTCCCGGTATCCGGGTGGATGGCAATGACGTTCTGGCCGTTTACGCAGCCACCCAATGGGCCCTGGACCACGCCCGCAACGGCCACGGCCCCGTCTTGATCGAGGCGTCCACCTACCGTGTGGGTGCCCACACCACTGCCGATGACCCCACCAAGTACCGCTTGCTGGCCGAAGAGGAGCTGTGGAAGACCAAGGATCCGCTGGCGCGCCTGGAAGCGTACCTGCGTGCCGAAGGCTTGGCCGACGACGAGTTCTTTGAAGGCTTGAAGAACGACGGCGACGAGCTCGCTGCCCATGTTCGCAAGGCCACGCTGGCCTTGGGTGGCGCGGACATTCGCCAAAAGTTTGCCACTGTCTACGCCCAGGCGCACCCCTTGGTGGCCGAGGAATTGGCATGGTTTGAGAATTATGAGGCGTCATTTAGCGATGCCGAAACACAGATTTCCGGAACGCAGGGTGGTGCAGCATGAGCACAATGACTATTGCCAAGGCCATCAATGAGGGCTTGCGCGCCACACTGGCCAAGGACCCCAAAAGTTTCCTCATGGGGGAGGACATTGGCTCGCTCGGCGGCGTTTACCGTGTCACAGAAGGCCTGAAGAAGGAATTCGGCGGGCACCGGGTCATGGACACGCCGCTGGCCGAATCCGGCATTGTGGGAACAGCCATCGGCATGGCCCTGCGCGGGCACAGGCCCATCTGCGAGATCCAGTTTGACGGTTTTGTTTTCCCGGCCTTCAACCAGATCACCACGCAGCTGGCCAAGATTCACACCCGCTCCGACGGGCAGCTCAGCGCACCCGTTGTCATCAGGATTCCCTATGGTGGCGGCATCGGTTCCATTGAGCACCACTCCGAATCGCCTGAAGCGCTGTTTGCCCACACGCCTGGCCTGCGCATCATCACCCCGTCCAACGCCAATGACGCCTACTGGATGATCCAACAGGCCGTTGAGTGCAAGGATCCGGTGATTGTTTTTGAACCCAAGCGACGCTACTGGCTCAAGGGTGAAGTGGACACCGAGAACTCCCCGGGGGACCCCTTCAAGGCCCATGTGCTGCGTGAAGGAACTGACGCCACGTTGGTGGTTTACGGTCCGCTGGTTCCGGTGGCCCTGGCAGCCGCCAGCGCTGCGGCCGAGGACGGGCACAGCGTTGAGGTCATTGACCTGCGCTCCATTTCGCCCATTGACTTTGACACGGTTGAGGCATCGGTGAACAAGACCGGGCGCCTGGTTGTTGCGCACGAAGCCCCCACCTTTGGTGGCATCGGCGGCGAAATTGCCTCCCGCATCAGCGAACGCTGCTTCTACTCCATGGAATCCCCGGCCATTCGGGTGGGCGGCTTCCACATGCCTTACCCCGTGGCCCGTGTTGAAGAGCACTACCTGCCGGACATTGACCGCATGCTGGAGGCGTTGGACCGCGCCTTCGCATACTAGGAAGGCCCACCATGTCTACCCTGAATTTGTTCAATCTGCCCGACGTCGGCGAAGGCCTCCTCGAAGCTGAAATCGTCTCCTGGAAGGTCAAGCTGGGCGACGTCGTTGCCGTCAATGACGTGATTGTGGAGATTGAAACAGCCAAGTCAATTGTGGAACTGCCGTCGCCCTACGCGGGAGTGGTGGCCCAGTTGATGGTTGCCGAGGGTGACACGGTGGATGTGGGCACACCCATCATCGCCATCGGCTCCGAAGTTTCGGCGCCCGCTCCGGCCGCTGCTGCCCCCGCTGCCGCCCCGACGCCCGAAGCCGAGGTGATGAAGCCGCTGGTTGGTTCCGGTCCCAAGGCCGACGCCGTCAAGCGCCGCCCCCGGGTTGGCTCGGCTCCCGCTGTGGCCACCTCTGTCACAGCCGCCGTGCCTGCCGCAGCGAAGGCTCCTGCCCAGGTTCCGGCGTCGAGCATCCCCACACCTGTGGCGGCACGGCCCAACCGCGTGCTGGCCAAGCCGCCGGTGCGCAAGGCCGCGAAGGATCTGGGGATCGACCTGACGGACGTTTCACCCACAGGCCTGCGCGGCGAAGTGACCAAAAAGGACCTGCTCAGCTACCAAGACCAGCGGACAGCAGAACAGGACGGGGCCGGCACCTTCTGGGCCCCCGCCACCGGCACGGGGTTGGCCGACGATCCGCGCATTGAACGCATCAAGGTCAGGGGTGTGCGCAAGGCGACGGCCAAGGCCATGGTGGAAAGCGCGTTCTCGGCCCCGCATGTGAGTATTTTTGTGGACGTCGACGCCTCACGCACCATGGAGTTCGTCAAACGCCTGAAAGTTTCACGCGACTTTGAGGGCATCAAAGTTTCGCCGTTGCTGATCCTGGCCAAGGCCGTCATCTGGGCTGCCGCACGCAACCCATCGGTGAATGCCACCTGGACCGGCGATGAGATCATCATCAAGCACTTCATGAACCTTGGCATTGCCGCAGCAACCCCGCGAGGGCTCATGGTGCCAAACATCAAGGACGCCCAGAACCTGTCCCTGAAGGAACTGGCCATAGCGTTGAACTCGCTGGCGACCACCGCACGGGCTGGCAAGACGCAGCCGGCGGACATGCAGGGTGGTTCGCTGACAGTCACCAACATTGGTGCCCTGGGCATTGACACCGGCACGCCCATCATCAATCCGGGCGAAGTGGCCATCGTGGCGTTTGGCACCATCAAGCAAAAGCCGTGGGTGCTGGACGGGGAAGTCATTCCGCGTTGGATCACCACCTTGGGTGGATCGTTCGACCACCGCGTGGTTGACGGCGACCTGTCCGCCCGTTTCATGGCGGACGTTGCCGCCATCATGGAGGAGCCGGCGCTGCTCCTGGACTAGTCCTTTGCAACTGACCCGCAGAAAACGCCGAAAAACACGTCAAAATCGCGAGTTTTCGGCGTTTTCTGCGGGTCAGTTGTTTAGGTTATGGGACTATTTTCCTTAATGTCGATGAAGATCGGGTTGGCGTAGAACCAAGTGTCAGCCCACGGATCGCCTTCACCGGCGCCATGCGGGATGGGACCTTGCGGATCAACATCTGCGCCCAAGGGGCCGACGCCGGAACGCTTGCCGTCGCTGCCGCGCAGGCGCAGGTAGAAAGGCTCGATCACATTGGCGAAGGTGCGCTTCAATACGATCTCGCCTGTCCGCCCGGAGGTGTCAATGCGTTCGGCAACCTTGGTGTTCGGGGCCGTGAAATTATCCCTGTCGGCAACCGGGCCGGTGACCAGGCCCTTGATGATGTCAACGTGAGCCAAGTGCGGCACCGTGCCGTTCGGGTTGGCCTTGCTGGCAGCCTTGATGGTGATAATGAGTTCCACATCCGTGCCGGGCGCAACGCTCAGTGTGGAGCCCATTGCCATGCCGGGGCCGCTGTGGCCAACCGGGCGGACGCGCACGTCCAGTCCATCGATCAGGTGTCCGTGGTCCACCCACATGCGCCCGGCCCGCATGGCAGCCATGACCTCCAGGTAGTCCCGACTGTCGGCGCCAATGTGGGTGCGGCTGAACTGACCGGGCCAAAAGTCGCTGCCATTTTGGGGTGTGCCGGCCTCGACAGGGTCCGGGCGGCGGCCTGCACGGTTGAAGTTGTTCAACGAGGCCCCGTTGTCCCAACCGTCCCCCGTGGGGTAGTCGCCAATGCGCATGGTGTCTTTGGCGGTGAGGTGGTTGTCGCTGTTGGAGGTGATCCAAAAGGGCTTGCCCTCGGCCAGCATGGAGTCCCAGAGTCCGCCCACAACGCTGGTAACCCAGTCGAAACCTCCGCGGGTTTTGTAAGCCTCGGCGGGGAAGCCCTTGAAGGAAAACTCGCTAGGTGCGTTCTCATACTCGCCACGCTGGCTGGCCGCGTTGGCGAAGGTGCTGACGGCTGAGGCCTGGGCACCGGGGGCGCCTTCCATGCCGATCACAATCTCTGGAGCCGCATCGCGCCATGCGCGCATCTCATGGGGTGAGTCAATGCCCAGCCGGGACGGGTGGTTTGCCAGCACCACGACGTCGTCAATGAACCCTGCCTTCTTCTGCCCGGCCAGCCACTTGATGGCCTCACCGGCCTTGGGCTCCCATTCGGCGGCCTGGTTGGAGCCCGGCGCTGGCTTCTCCCAGCCGTTGAGCTTGCCGTCCCACAACAGCTCGAACTGGCGCAGGATCCGGGCCTCGTTGGGTCCCGGAGCCACCAGGACGGTTGCATGCTCCGCGGCCGGGATGTACCACTCCAGGCCTTGGAAGATGAGCAAGTCCGGGCGGGCAAGGCGGGCCGCGGCAATGTCGCGTTGCGAATTCAGGGCACCGCCCATGTTGGCGTGGCCCCAATTGCTGTGTTCGGTGAAGGCGATGACGTCAACACCGAACTCTTGAGCCTTGTCCAGGAGGTGACTTTGCAGGTATTTGGCATCGTGGCTGTACACAGTGTGGACGTGGTGATCGCCCACCAACCAAGCCAAATCTTGGGGGTCGTCCAAACCATCCGCCGCAGTGGCGCGGCTTGAGTGAACAGTGGACCCTGCCACCAGCCCGGCAGCAACCAGTGCGGCCGCCCCCATCAGTTGACGGCGGGATACCTTGACAGGCGTTTGGGGCGTACACATTTCTGAAAGCTCTCCTCGTAGTTTGGAACAAACAGAGCGTAGGCAGCGAAGGTTAACGGGAAAAATGCTCGGGTGAACGGGACCTGACTGGCAGGTGCGTGATGGTTTACTGTGCGTCCATCTGCCGTCCATGTGGGTACGGGACGATGCATCAACCAAGCCGTCCAAACGGGGCGGCGACCAGAAGGGTTCTTTACGTGTCACTGAATACGCCCGCACGCCTCGCAACTGCCATTGGGGTTGGCGCACTGCTTCTGGCTGCACCGGCGGCCGCCCATGCAGCAGCCCCTCCCACACCCGAAAATAGTGTTGGAATCCTGACGCTGCTAGATACTGGCGGCAAGGTTGTAGCTGTTGGCAGCACGACGGCGCAGCCCGGCTTCGCAACCGTGCTGGCGCCTGCGCCGTGCCCGGCGGGATTTACCGACGCCGCCCGCGCCAGCGTTGTTCCCGCCGGCGGGAAGGCGATGGTCATTTCGGCAACGATTCCGCTGACCAACCCTGCTGCACCTGCGGCTGTGCCGGTCCTTGCCGTGCTGGATGATTACAAATTGGGCAGTGGGGCAACTGTGGCGCTGGAATGCCTCAGCGTGAAGGGCGGCATCCCCGTTCCGGCCGCATCCGTGTTCAGTGTTGGCCTGGACATTGCCGGGACTGGCTACACTGTGGTGCCCGCACCTGTGCTGCCCAGCAACCCGCCCACCACGGCGCCTGGAACAACTGGACCAACAACCTCGCCGCCCACAGCCTCTGCCACGGCGCCGCAGTCGGTGCCGGCCACCGCTGGTGCAGAAACCGCGCCTGGCAGCCAAGCAGCTTCAGGATCCGGGCGGGGTGATCTGGCCTCCACCGGATCCGCCACCTTGCCGCTGCTTTTCGGGGCCGGCATCCTGAGTGCCGCCGGAGCGGCGCTCTTGTTGCGACGCCGCAGCAAGGCGTCCCACTCCTGACCCAGCCTCTGATCGCAACTAGCCCGCAGAAAACGCCGAAAAAACAAGGAAATTCGCGATTTTTCGGCGTTTTCTGCGGGTCAGTTGTTTAAGTTCGGCTACCTTGCGGCGATGGCCTCCGCCAGGACCGGCGCCAGGCGCCTGACTCCTTCACGCAGAGTTTCTGCCGGTACGGCGCTGAAGGCCAGCCGCAGTTTGTTGCTGGGGGCGTGCGATGCCGAGAACGCTGCGCCAGGAACAAAGACCACGCCTGCGTCGATGCCCGTGTAGAGGAGCGGGTAGCTGTCGATGCCTTCCGGGAGAGTCAGCCACACAAAGAAGCCGCCTTCCGGGCGGGTCCAGGACACCTCCGCCGGCATGAACTCTTCGAGCGCTGCCAAGAGGGCCGCACACCGTTCCGCATACAGGGTGCGGTAAGTGCTGATCTGGCCGCGCCAGTCGTAATTGCGCAGGTAGTCGCTGACCAGCAGCTGGTTAAATGTGGGCGGACACAGCGTGACGGCCTCGCTGGCCAAGTAGTAGCGCTGCTTGAGGTGGGCTGGCACCAGTGCCCAGCCAATGCGAAGGCCCGGTGCAAAAATCTTCGAGAACGATCCCAGGTACAGCACATCCTCCGGGTTTGCCGCCCGCAGGGGCTCCGGCAGCACGCCGTCGAACTTCAACAGCCCGTAGGGATTGTCTTCCAGCACAAGAATATTCGCCTCACGGCATATGTCGACAATTTCCTGCCGGCGTTCCGGCGCCAGCATCACCCCGGACGGGTTGTTGAAATTGGGGATGGTGTAAAGCAGCTTGATGCGCTTGCCTGCCGCCTGCAGTTCCGCGATGGTTTTTTGCAGGGCCGAGGGAATCAAGCCGTACTCATCTCCGGCAACCGGCTGGATGTCCACCTCATAGGCCTCAAAGGTGTTCAGGGCGCCGACATAGGTGGGGTCCTCGAGCAGGATGACATCGCCCGGATCGCAAAACACCTTCGCCGCAACGTCCTGGGCGGACTGGGAACCGGCGGTGATGACAACGTTTTCCGGATCCGCGTCCAGAATTCCCTCGGCTGCCATGACGGCACAAATCTGCTCCCGCAGTTCCTGGGTGCCCTGGCCGCCGCCGTACTGCAGCGCCTCCAGACCGTGTTCGGCAATGATTGCTGCCGCCGTCTTTGCTAAGCGATCCAGGGGCAGTGACTGCAGATACGGATTGCCGCCGGCCAGCGACACCAGGCCGGGTTGCATGGAAATCTCAAACACATCACGCACGGCCGACTGCTTGATGTTGGCGGCCCGGGACGAGAGCAACGCCTCGTGCCTGTGAGCGGCGGCGCCAGCTGTGTCTGCGGTGGCTGCTGCCGTCCCGGCCCTGGAAAGGGCGTCGAGGGCTTCTTCGGACAGTGTTTCGGCGGCAGCGTTGGCGCCTGAGCTTGGAGTATTCACGTGCTCAGGATATAACCAATGTTGCTAAATAGGCATCAAAAGTTTTTCCATTGTGCCTGCTACTTCAGGCTTAGGGCATCACTCAACGCTTTTCCGTTGACTATTATCGCCACTGGTGCGCCTGCTGCCTGCTGGGCCGTGCGCAGGAGTTGCTGCTCCGCGCGGGGAATGTCGCACTCACCGCTGAGGGTGAGGGTGCCGCTCAGCTGCGCCGTGATGGTGCCCCCGGATCTGTCCACGGAGTCCACGCTCAGCGAAGATTGCCAGAGCGCATTGGACAATCCCGACTGCCCAATCTGGGCTGCATGATTGGCCAACAGCGTGCGCAATGCCCCTTCCACAGGGTCGGTGAACATGATGGTCGCACTCGTCACGCCCACCGCGCTGTCTCCGCAGCCAAGGGCGGGTCCGGACGTCCCGGCGTCGCCCTGGGCAATGTAGAAAACTGTCACCGACGCCGAGGTGGGCATGACGGTTGGGTCGTTGCCGCCCGTAGTGCCGGCTACGGGAGGGTTCGACGCCGGGACCTTGCTTGCGCTTGCGGCTCCACCGCTTGCTGGGCTGACAGTGGTCGACTGGGTTGATGCCGGGAGCGTAGATTCAGGTGTTGCATAAGGTCCCAAGCACCCCGTGAGCAGCAAACCCACGCCACAGGCGAGTGCTGCCACAGTTGATTTTCCACGTCCACGCATGACGCCCTCCCCGAGTTTCATGGGGATCTGCCATTCCCATGAAACTACGGTAGAGCTGCTGCCCGTGTGGCGGTAGCGTGCGGAGGCAAAGGGCGCACAACCGCAATGTCATTGCAGTCAGGTCACGCTGGCATGCCCTTGAGGAATGCCGCCACCGCCTTGACCATCACTGCCGGCTCCCAACTGTGATTCGCCCCAGGGAGTTGCCCCAGTGTTGCGTGGGAAAGATTGTTGGCGATGGATTCGGCGGCCTGCGGCATGATCGGCAGCGTTTCCGCTCCCACCAAGACCAGGGTTCGCGCGCCAATGTCAGAGAAAAGTTCGGCGCGGGGTGCGCTCTGAGTCCATGCCAGCGATTCGGCGTCCGCCTCCAGCGAGGGCCCCATGGCCGTCATGACGGGCCAGCCCGGACTGTTCCGCGCGCCCTCAAGCCACTCGGGTGGCATGTCTTTCATGAAATATTCGATGGTTTCATCGGCGGTTCCGTGTGCAATCCTCTCGCGCAGGCCGGCCAGAAATTCGGCGCCTTCACCACCGAGTTCTTCACGCAGGGGCACCTCAAAGAGCACCAGCTCCGAGATGTCCAGGCCTGCCGCGGCGGCCGCGAGGCTGATGGATCCGCCGGAAGAGTTGCCCACCAAGGCGGCCGGTCCACCAGCGACGCCGATGAGGGAGCGGAGATCCTCAATGGTATCGGCAAGAGTGAACGACGGCGCCTGGGCGCTGTCGCCGCGGCCGCGCCGGTCGAAATTGACGACTGTAAAGCCCTCTGCGGCGAGCAAAATGGCCATGGCAGAGGTGGTGGGGTCAAAGGCCCGAAATTGCATGGCGCCGGCAACAAGAATGACGACGGGGCCTGAACCCTGGGAGTCGTAGGCAATGCGGGTTCCGTCGGCGGAGGTGACATAAGCGGTCATGGTGGCTCCTTGCTGGATGTTGTTCGAATCTAGATCGGAGACTACTGCGGCGCGGCGGGGATGTCGAGGAACTCGTTGCAGGCGGCAGTGGAATCGGCGAAACGTAACAAAGGGTGAGGGCACTGCAAACCATTGTGATCCATAACATATCCACCTAGACTCTCGGGGAGTGACATCGGATGTCCCATTTCACAGGCTGCCTGCCGTCTCGTTGGTCAGGCCAGACACTGGAGAGTGCCTTGAGTTCTTGGTTTAGAAAGTCCATGGCTGCCGCGGTGGCGGCGTGCCTGCTGGGTGCGGCAGTTACCCCCGCCCAGGCAAGTTCCTTGGCCGCGCAATCCGTGGCCAACCTTGCCCCGGCGCTGGAGGACGTGCCCAGCTCCAACCCCGCTCCCTTGGCCGAGCTGGCCGACGTCAAGCGGGTTGACCTGGCCACGCACCAGGACGGGAAGTACCGGCAGTACCGGATCCCCGCGATGATTGTCACCAATGACGGGACAATCGTCACCGCCTACGACGGCCGCCACACCGTGGCTGATCTGCCCTCATTCATTGACACCGTGGTGCGCATTAGCAAGGATGGCGGCACCACCTGGACCGAACAGAAAATTGCCCACGGCGGCAATTACCCGGAAGGCTATGGCGACCCGTCGCTGGGTTATAACCCGGAAACGAACCGAGTCTTCTTGTTTTACACAGGGTCCAAGAAGACAGGTTTCCTTGCCGGGACAACGGGCATCGAGGACACCCCCACCATCGTCCAGCACTGGGTCAGCTACTCGGATGACAACGGCGCCAGCTGGGAACACCACAACATCACACCCCAGGTAAAGGACCCGGCCTGGGCAGGTGGCTTTGCCGCATCCGGCATGGCCACCTACATTGCCACCGGGCCGTTCAAGGGCCGCTTGGTGCAGCAGTACCTCATGCGCACCCCCGGCTCCAGTGCCGTCAGTGCCTGGACCGATGACAACGGCGCAACGTGGCAGCATGGAGCCCCGCTTGCCGGAGCTGATGAAAACAAAACAGCCGCCATGTCCAACGGCAACCTGATTTGGAACAACCGAGCAGGCGACAACCGCCAGCGTGCCTACTCCACTGACGGCGGCGCCACCTGGGGTCCCAAGACGGATGACCCCGCCCTGATCGATGCCACCAGCAACGGCTCCATCACGCGAGTGTTCCCCACGCTTCCGGCCAGTGATCCCAAGTCGAAGTGGATGCTTTCCACCAACAACTTTGACAAAGACATCCGCATGAACACCACCGTCCGGCTCTCCTGCGACGACGGCACTACCTGGCCCGTGGGTAAGGTCCTGGAAGTGGGCTCCTCCGGCTACTCCACGGCTGCCATGATCGGCGACAAAACCGTGGGTGTGCTGTACGAACGCAACGGCTATGCAGACATCACCTTCGCCTCCTTCCCGCTCGCCGAGCTGGAGGGTACTTGCGCCCCGCTTTCCATCCCCGGCAGCACGCAGCTGGCCATTGGCGGTACCACCACTGTCCCGGTCACGGTCACCAACCAGAACGCCGCGGCCCTGCCGGCAGGCACTGTGACGATCGACGGCGGCACTTACGTTGCAGGTAGCGCTGCGGCACCCGCTATTGCCGCAGGCGCGCAAGCAGTGGTCAACGTCCCCGTTGCCACCAGCAAGAACAGCGCCGTCCAGGCCCAGGACGTGCAGGCCACATACACGGCTGCCGGCAAGAGCTCGCAAGTCCTGGTCCGGCTGGCCACAGTGGCCGGAACCGGCGCAGCAGCAGAAACAGTGGTTTTTGAGGACAACACCCCCAAGACCTACGACGGCACGTCGCTGAGCAACGTCACCACCGGGAACTTGGACAAGCTCAAAAACCTGGACAACGGCAGCATCTCCGTCACGTTCAACAGCACCAACAGTGTGTCATCCCTGCCGCAGACCCTGTTTGGCGCCTCGCAAAAGAGTGTGGATGACCACGAGCTTTTGCTGACAGTCAACAGCGGCAAGAACCCCTACTATGAAATCCGTGCGGCCCGGCCGAATTTCCTGGCCACCGCCTCGGTCACGGCCAACATCATGGACGGTGCAGACCACACCGTCACCTTGACCGCCGCCAACGGCACCACCAAGTTCTTTGTGGACGGAGCTGAAAAGGCGTCCAAAGCCGGCCAGTTCTTCTTCAAGTCCCTGCCCAACCTGGACACCGTCACCATTGGTGGGGTGCACTTTAAGGCCAGCGCCAACACTGCCGGCCCCACGGACCAGTGGTTCTTCAAGGGGACCATCAAGAATGTCAAGGTGACTACCAGCGCCCCCGCCGAACACGGTGAGCTGGTCCCGGCCCCGTCCGTCAAGATTGAAACCATCCTGGACGTGTTCAACTACGCTTCACCTCCCGGCCTTGGCATCAAGGACAAGGGTTCCTACATGGTGCGCATCACCAATGACGGCAACGTGCCGTTGAGCAACATTGCAGCAACGTCCAGCATCGACATTGCCGGCTGTTTCAGCGGAACGCTGGCACCCGGTGCCCAGCAATTCTGCCGGGCCAAGAAGCACACCTTTGACGCCGCCGATGTAGCCGCGGGCAGTTACACCCCGCAAATGACCCTCACGGCCACCGCAGCGGGTGCGCCGTTCACTTCCTCGGCAACCGGTGCAACCATTGCCTTGCAGGCGCCTTTTGAACTGCCGGCAGCGCCGGCAGCCCTGACTGCTGTTCCGGCCGGATGCGCACCCACTGCCATCAAGCCGGTATCGGCCAAGGCCAGTTCCGAGGAGTCCCTGGCGACCTACGGTTCCGAGGACACCCCGGCGTCGAACGCCATTGACGGCAACAATGCAACATTCTTCTCCACTGGCTGGTCCAAGGGCACCATGGAATTCCCCAACTCGCTCAGTGTTGATCTGGGCGAAAACTTGACCCTGTGCGGCGTGAACTACACGGCCCGCCAAAACAACACCAACGGCGCCATTGGCGACTACCGTGTGTACGTTTCCGACGACGGCGTCAACTGGGGATCACCCGTTGCCGGCGGCAAGTTCGTCACGGGGAACAACAAGCAAAGCGCCTACTTCGCCGCTGCGGTCACGGGTCGCTACGTAAAGCTGGTGTCCTACAACGACATTGGTGCAGCGGGCACTGAAACCACCACAGTGGCCGAGTTCTCCGTGAGCGCCATGAACCCCGGATACGTGCCGCCCACAGGTCTGCCGGCGCTGATCCCGGAACCCAACTCGGTAGTGGCCGGCACAGGCCCGCGCTTCGGCCTGAGCAAGAACACCCCGATTGTCACCGATGCCGCCACGGCAAAACTGGGCAGCTACCTGGCAGATCTGCTCAAGCCCGCCGCCGGCTTCACACTTAAGATGGGACAAACGCCGTCGAGCCTCTACCCGGCGATCACCTTGGCCAGCAACGGCCCGGCGTCGTTGGGGGAGCAGGGCTACACGCTCAGCGTCAAGGGAACAGGTGTGCTCGTTACGGGTAACACCGCCGAGGGCGTTTTTAACGGCATCCAAACCCTGCGCCAGCTGCTGCCGGTGCAGATCAGTGCCGAAACCGTGCAATTGGGAGCCTGGACGGTGGAGCCGGTGGAAATCGCCGACAAGCCGCGCTGGGACTACCGTGGAGCCATGCTTGACGCCGCCCGCCGGTATTACCCGGTGGCCGATGTCAAGAAGTATTTGGACTACATGGCCGAATACAAGCTCAACGCGTTCCATTTCCACCTCACCGAGGATCAGGGCTGGCGCATCGCCATTGACGCCTACCCGGCCCTGACGGGAATCGGCGCATCGGTGCAGAGCGGCATGCCCGTTGGTACCGTGGACAACGGTGTGGCAGGCCCATGGTTCTACTCGAAGGCCGAATACAAGGAAATTGTTGACTACGCCACGGCGCGCTTCATTGAAGTCATCCCGGAAATTGACGGACCCGGCCATGCCGGTGCCGCCATGGCGGCGGTGCCGAACCTGAACTGCAACAATGTGGCCATCCCTCCGTGGACCAACTATGGCCGCGGCCCGAACTTCTGCCTCAAGGACGCCGAACACCTGGACAACGTCAAGACCTTCCTGACGGCTGTCATGGCTGACGTTGCGGCGCAGAACAACACCACCGACTACATCCACGTGGGTGGGGACGAGTCCGCCGGGCTCACGCACCAGCAGTTCACCGAGTACACCAAGATCGTGAACAAGATAGTCACGGGCAACGGCAAAAAGGTCATCGCCTGGAACTCCTGGGCCGACGGCGAAGGCCTCCCGGCAGGCGGTGTGCTGCAAAACTACGCCCAGGAATCCGGCGACGCCGCGGACCTGGTCGCCAATGTGGCCCACGCCGTGGAGGCGGGGAACAAGCTGATCATGTCCCCAGCCGACAGGACTTACGTCGACATGAAGTACGACGCCACCACCAAGTACGGCCTGCGCTGGGTCAACGGCGGCTTCGTCAGCCTGGCCCGTTCCTACCAGTGGGAGCCAACCACCGCCGTCCCCAAGGCCGGCGGCGGGAAGCTAGAGCTGACCGACAGCCAGATCCTAGGTGTTGAAGTGGCACTGTGGTCCGATGCCACGAACCAGAACGGCGACATCCTGTGGACGCCCGAGAAGCCCTTTGACTCGGTGCGCGCCTACATGAACCACATGATGTTCCCGCGCTTCCCGGCCGTGGCCGAGCTTGCGTGGAGCGCCATGGCTGACCGCCAGAACGATCCGGCCCAGTTCGAGGACTTCACGGCCCGCCTCATCAACCGGGCCCAGGGCTGGGACGAGGACAAGATTGGCTACTACCGCGCCCCCGATGTTGCGTGGAAGAGTGTTGGCGCCCCGGCGCTGCCAGCTTCCGCCGCACTGACCCTGACGGACTTCTCCGGCAAGGTTTCCTTTGATGCAGCAGGCAAGCCCGTCTTTACCGCCACCGGCACCCTGAGCGGTGTCACGGGAACGGTGACTGCCACCGTGAACGGCACGGCACACGCCATCACCGCCAACGGTGCATTCAACTTCTCGGTCCCGGCAGTTTCCGGAGCGAACACGGTGGCGTTCTCGGCCCTTGATGCCAATGGCGCGCTCGCGGTCCTGCCACAAAGCGCTGTAGCGCGGGTTGGTGCACTGAGCGCCGTTGCCACCGCCAAGGGCTGGACACTCGCAGGCTCCGGGTTCACGCCCGGCCAGCAGGTGGCACTGAGCCTGCATTCGGATCCGCTGCCCCTGGGCAATGCCACGGCCGACGGCGTTGGTGCGTTTACGCTCGACGTCGCAACGCCCGCCGGTGCCACTGCCGGGAGTCACCAGATCCGTGCCGTGGGTGCCAGCAGCATCGGCTCCGTTGCGGTGACGGTTGCCGAGGTGGTGGTGCCGACGCCGAGCCCGAGCGCGTCTCCCAGTGCAACGCCGTCCGCGACGGCAAGTGCGACAGCAACACCCACGGGCGCGGCAACACCGAGCGCAACACCGTCGAAAACGTCAACGCCGTTCAGTACGGCAGTGGCCACCACGGCTCCGGCCACGGTAGATAACCTGGCGAAAACGGGTGCCAATGTCTCGCTGCTGTCGGGGCTGGCCTTGGCCTCGCTGTTGATCGGCGTGGGCATTGCTGTGAGCCGGAAGCGACGCAGCCGGCACGCGTAGCAACGCATTAACGATCGACGGCGTGCCATACCGGCGGGGACACCTGAAATTTCATGCGTCCCCGCCCGTATGGCACGCCGTCGGCGTTTAGGAGCTAGACCAGCTGGCGCCAATCTGCCGCCAGGGGCAGATCGTGGGCGCTGGACACCGAGTGGTGAGCCACCTGGCCGCCCGCAACGTTCAGGCCCGCAGCCAAGGCCGGGTCTGCTTCGAGTGCCGCAACAACACCCAGATTGGCCAAGGCAACGGCGTAGCGCAGGGTCACATTGGTCAGTGCGTAGGTTGACGTGTTCGGCACGGCGCCGGGCATGTTGGCCACGCAGTAAAACACGGAGTTGTGGACCTTGAAGGTGGGGTCGGCGTGCGTGGTGGGGTGGGTGTCCTCAAAGCAGCCGCCCTGGTCCACGGCGATGTCCACCAGCACGGAACCGGGCTTCATGCGGGACACCATCTCATTGGTGACCAGCTTGGGAGCCTTGGCGCCGGGGATCAGCACTGAGCCGATGACCAGGTCCGCAGCCATCAGGGAGCGCTCAATTTCCAAGGTGTTGGACGCAACCGTCTTCAGGCGGCCCTGGTAGTGGTCATCGAGCTGGTGCAGGCGGTCAATGTTGATATCCAGAATGGTCACATCGGCGCCAGCACCAATGGCCATGGCCGCAGCGTTGGTGCCGGACACGCCGGCACCAAGGATGACCACGTTGGCGGGGCGGACCCCGGGGACCCCGCCGAGCAGGATGCCCTTGCCGCCGGCAGGGGCCGTCAGGCACTGGGCGCCCACCTGGACTGACAAGCGGCCGGCAACCTCGGACATGGGTGCCAGCAACGGCAGGGTGCGCCCAATCTGCACAGTCTCGTAGGCAATGGCGGTCACGCCGGACTCCATGAGCGCCTTCGTCAGTTCAGCCTCGGCGGCCAGGTGCAGGTAGGTGAACAGGATCAGGCCCTTGCGGAAGTACGGGTACTCAACGCTGATGGGTTCCTTGACCTTGACCACCATGTCGGCACGGCCCCACACCTCTGCGGCGTCAACAACCAACTCGGCACCGGAGCCTGCGTACTCGTCATCGGAAATGCTTGAGCCAATGCCGGCGCCGCGTTCAATCAAAACCGTGTGCCCGTGGCGCGTGAGTTCGTGGACACCCGACGCCGTCATGGCCACGCGGAACTCGTTGTTCTTGATCTCTTTGGGAACGCCGATAATCATGATTTTGTCCTTCATTTCGGTGCGGTGGGCCTGCGCCCGGACGCTGTTGGTGTACTGACTACATTAGAGCCCTCCTGTGAAGTACTTCATAGCCCCCGGGTGCCACCAGAGAAGGAAATCCCCGCAATATCAGCAACTTTGCCCAAATCGGCTCGACACTTGTCGATGGTTGGGGGTTCAAGTGTCGCCTACTGTCGTGCCGCTCCACTACGCTGATTTCATGCGCAATCCGGAGATAGAGAACCTCGTGGAGGAACTGGCCCTCCAATTGGGCCGCGGGCTGTCCCTCGAGGACCTTGACGGTCTCCTGCTCGCCTACAGCGCCAACCAGTCCCATGCCGACAGGGTGCGGGTGAATTTTCTGCTGAGCAAGCGCGTCCCGGCCGACGTCAGCGCCTGGCAGCTCTCGCATGGCATTGCCAGTGCGGTCCGGCCCGTGGTGATCCCCGCCAACGACGACCTGGGCATGCTGGGCCGGGTCTGTGTCCCACTGCTGGTGCGCGGATTCCGGGTGGGCTACTTGTGGGTCCAGCAGGATGCGCAGGAACCAAGTGCGACGGCGGTACTCGCCGAACTGCCGCAGGTCAGGGACTCACTAGACTTGCTGGCCACGTTGTTGCTGGACTCCAACACTGCCGAATCCAGTGTCCGCCAGCTGCGGGAACAACAATTTCTGGCCGCCGTGTCAGGGGACAAGCGTGCCATTGATGTGTTGGGTGAGTGGCCCGAGATCCGCCAAAATGGCCCGTGGCAGATGGCAACCCTGTACGCAGCACCCGGAATTCCCGGCCGCTCCGCCGTTCCTGCTGTCACTGATCCGCTGGCTGCGGCATTGATCCACCGCAGCGCAGGCCTGCAGGGCACCATTGGTGTTGATGAAGCCCTTTTCAGCGCCGGCTTGGCCACCCATGCGGCGCTCTTGTTCCGGCACACGCCCGGACGCAGCAGCCATGCGGCAGTGCTTTCGCGCTATGCGGCGGAACTGAGCAAGCGTACGGGGGTTCCGCCGGAGCGCGTGGTGATGGGCATTAGCGAGCCCTTCGTTTCCCTGCGGGCCTTGCCTGCGGCCAACGTGGAATCGCACATTGCTGCTCAGGCCGCCGCGGTGGACCCGGCCCTGGGCGAAATTCTTGATGTCCGAGGAGCCGGGGTCTATGAGGTCCTGGCAGGCGGCGCCGCCGACCCCGAGGACAGCGTGTACTACCGGTTGTTGCGCGATCGCGACGGCGCCCAAGAGCTGTTTCCTGTTTTGGAACTGTTGTACGACAGTGACGGGGCCGTGGCCAGAGTCGCGGAGCAGTTGCACCTGCACCGTTCAAGCGTCTACAACAGGTTGAGCCGGGTGCGGGGCATCATCGGGGCGGATCCGCTGTCTGGGCGGGTGCGCCTGGAACTGCACTTGGCGTTGAAGGCGGCGCGCTGGGCCGGCCGGCCCCGTCTCTAGAGAGACTGCTCCAGGGAGACTGCTCCAAGGAGTCTGGCGAGGCGGGAACTCAGCCCTGACGCGTGTCAGTCTTTTGGGACTCCAGCCACGCCATGATGTCCTGGCTGCGAATCCGCCTGTGCGTGCCGCGGTACTGCACAGGTATCTCACCCCTGTCCGTCATATTGCGCAAGAAGGTGTGGGAAATCCCTGCAAGTTCGGCTGCCTGGGAGGTTGTCAACAGTTCAGCAACGCTCGCAACGGTTACGGCATCGCCACGTGAGAGCCGACGCAGCAAGTCCAACACGGCCTCCGTGGCTTCGGGCGGCAGGCGGTGCGCGGTGCCGTCCACAAAAATCGTGACGTCGTCGCTGTCGCCCAAGGTGCGGGCCAGTCCCTGCTGATCCGTTGGGGCAAGGCCGGAGCTGATGCGGGGTGCGTGGAGGGTCATGGGTCATACTTTATCGCGCTGGTTCCAAATCGCGCTGGTTCCAAAAGGTGCCCGGTAATGTAATGCCCATGACGCAGAGAATCCGCACCGCCCTGCTCGGTTTTGGCCATGCCGGCAGTATTTTCCACGCCCCAGCCATTGCTTCATTGCCAGACTTCGCCCTTGACGTCATCGTCACCTCCGATCCGCAGCGTCAGGCTCAGGCCCGGGCAGCATATCCGCAGGCCCGCGTCATTGACCGGGCGGTGTGGGCGGCCAGCCAGCTTGATGTTGACCTTGTGGTGGTGGGAACCCCGCCGGCAACGCATGGGGGTCTCACCCGTGACGCGTTGGAGACCGGGTGTGCCGTGGTGGTGGACAAGCCGTTCACCGTGACCAGCGCCGAAGGCGAGGAACTGATTGCCCTGGCCCGGGAACGGGGCCTGCTGCTGACCACATACCAAAACCGCCGCTGGGATGCGGAAATCCTGACCGTGAAAAAGCTGATGGAGCAGGGGCGGCTGGGGCACGTCCGCCGGTTTGAATCTCGACTGGAACGCTGGCAGCCGGTCATCACCAAGGAATGGAAGGCCAAGGCAACCGTTGCCAGCGGCGGTGGCATCCTCTTTGACTTGGGCACACACCTGATCGACCAGGCACTGCAACTTTTTGGCCCCGCCACGCGCGTCTACGGTGAGCTTGCGGCCCGCCGGCCACAGGAACTGGCCGACGACGATGCTTTTGTTGCGCTGGAACATGTTGGCGGGGTGATTTCCCACCTGTGGATGAACCTTAATGCCCCGCAACTGGGACCCCGCCTGCGTGTTGTGGGATCCGAGGCAAGCTACACCAAGCAAACGGCAGACATTCAGGAGTCCCAGCTGATGGCCGGCTTGGCGCCGGGGGACCCGCGGTACGGGGTGGATCCGCAAGAAAATTGGGGTCTTCTGGGTCGGGACGGGACGTTGGAGCCGGTGCCCACCGAGCGGGCAAGCTTCGGACGCTTCTACGAGCTCCTGGCGGAGGCCATACTCCGTGGTGGGCCGGTACCGGTCAACCCTGCCGATTCCGTGGCTGCGTTGCGGATCATAGAGAAAATTCGGGCGCAAGTGGGATAAACCCACGTAAGCTGTTGCGAAGCGAAGCCCGTGGTGGCGCATGTTGGCGCCACTCGAAGGAACTGTGAAAGCTGGGGAACATGACCACATCCAAGGGAACCGGCACCCCGTCTGGTCCGACGTCGTCCACGGCAGCATTTGCCGAGCCAACTCAGGACGTGGGCAAAAAGTGGATTTTTGCCGTCATTCTGGTCAATGTTGGCATCAACACCTCCTTTTTTGGCCCCATTCAGGTCCTGTTGGGGCAACAGGCGATCGCTTTCAATGAGGAGGGCAAGGAAGGCATCCTTGCCCTGGTCACCGGAGCCGGAGCCGCAGTTTCCTTGGTGGCGAATCCGCTCTTTGGCACCTTCAGCGACAGGTCCATCTCCCGCTTTGGTCGGCGGGTGCCCTGGGTATTCATTGGGGCGCTGCTGGGGACCATCGGCCTGCTGGGTTTGACGGTTGCCCCGACAGTTGCTGCCATGATGCTGCTGTGGTGCCTGGTTCAACTGGGCTGCAACGGCGCCCTCGCGGCCATTACCGCAGCCGTTCCCGACCAGGCCCCTGTCCACCAACGCGGCACCATTGGCGGCTTGGCTTCCATGGGCACCGTGATTGGCATCTTGCTGGGTGCCGCGGTGGGTGCCGTGGTGGCCGGCAACTTCGCGCTGGGGTACGTGCTGTGCGCCGTTGCCCTGGTTGCCGGGATGGTGCCCTACTTGTTCTACTCGAATGACATTGTTCTGCGCAAGGAGGACAGGCCGCCATTTACCTGGCCAGCCTTCGTCAAGGGATTTTGGATTTCCCCGCGGCTTTACCCTGACTTTGCCTGGGCTTGGATTACCCGCTTTCTGGTCAATGTGGGCAACCATATGGTCACCTTGTATTTGCTCTTTTTCCTGCGCGACGCCGTTGGTTTTGAGAACCCGGAATTCGGGGTCCTGATCCTGACGGGCATTTACGCCATTCTGACCCTTGTGACGGCGGTGATTGGCGGACGCTGGACCGACAAGGTGGGGCGGCGCAAGCCGTTTGTCATTGGGTCCTCGGCCATCATCGCCCTGGCGGCCCTGATCTTGGCGTTCGCACCCACGTGGACGGGTGCGTTGATTGGCGCCGCAGTCTTGGGTATTGGCTACGGAGCGTACCTGGCCGTTGACTTTGCGCTGCTGACCCAGGTGCTGCCGCATGCGGAGAGTCGCGGCAAGGACCTGGGCGTCATCAATGTTGCCAATTCCCTGCCCCAGGTTATTGCGCCGCTGATTGCGTGGCCGCTGGTGACCATTCTGGGCGGCTACGTGACCCTCTACGTTGCGGCGGCAATCATTGGGTTGCTGGGTGCTGTCTTTGTGGTCAAGATCAAGGGAGTTGACTGAGTCCCACGGCAACATTGCGACTTCTGGTGACACAGTGTCAGCAATGTCTTGACACAGTGTCAGCAAAGCTGATTAGCTAAGGCTACCATTACCTAATCATGGAGTTCGCTATGTCTGCACCAGTCATTGAAACCGTTCTGCCCGACTCCGCCGAGGCCCTCTCGCAGGAGCTGAAAAGCCACACGGCGGCGGCCCACACAGCCGCCGAGGACTCGGCCTTTGTGGCGGAGCTGATGGCTGGCACCTTGGACACTGCGGCCCTGGTGAGCCTGCTGGACCAGAGCCTGGTCATCTACCGCGCGCTGGAAGATGCCCTCGCAGCGCATGTGGACCACCCGCAACTGGGCGCGTTCATCGATCCGAAGTTGGCCCGGGCATCCGCCTTGGAGGCCGACATGTGCTACCACCATGGGGAGGACTGGGAAGCGCAGTTGGCGGACGGTAGGATTGCCATTGTCCCGGCCGCGGTGGCCTATGCGCGGGCACTGACAGCCATGGGTGCGGAATCCATTGAATTCCTGCTGGCCCACCACTATGTGCGCTACATGGGAGATCTCTCCGGCGGCTTGATCATCTCCCGCATGGTGCAGCGCCACTACGGCATCGCCGATGAGGGCTTGAACTTTTACGCGTTCCCCCAGATCCCCAAGCCCAAGCCGTACAAGGACGGCTATCGCGATCTCCTGGACACCACTGGCTTCAGCCGGGCCCAGAAGGATGCCATCCTGGCCTTTGCGGCCGATTCCTTTGAGCTCAACCGGGCAGTCTTTGTTGACCTGGCTGCTGCCCGCGCGGCCGCAGCGTAGGCTTTTCCCCCAGCCTTAACGAGAGGACGACGCCGTAACTTACGTTCCGGCGTCGTCCTCTCGTTAAGCGTGGTCAGCTATTGCCGCTGGGCCACCTGGTAGCGGCCGTCAGCGTAAACGGTGACGAAGCGGGTGCCGGGGAAGCGCGCTTCGGCTTCCGTGGCGGCAGCGGTGGGGGACAGCCCGGGGCGGCCGGAGACGTCAATCAAGACGTACTGCGGGGCGGGATTTTGGTTGCCAATCCAATACACTTCGGTGCGGTCAACCAGGTAGCTCATCAAGGAAATATCTGTTTCAACCGTGACACCGTCCGGCACGGCTGCCAGTGCGCTTTGCGAGGAAGCAACGGTATGCGTGGGGAAGTGTTTGGCCGGATCGGCCAGTTTCCCCAAGGCGTATTGGCTGGACAGCACCACGGCCAGCAACATCATGGTGGTGCCCATGAGCAGCCGCAGCCGGGCGGAGTTGAGCACCTTGCGCCGAGACAGGGCGTCAATGGCGGCGCAGAAAACCACCGGCATGAGCACCGCGCTGTATTGCCATTCCTGGCCCCAGTAGACGGGAAGTTCCGAGAGGAAGCGCCACGCCAGGGTGGGCAAAACTATCAACGTCAACGGTGAGAACAGGCACAGCCCGGCCGTGATGGCAATCAGCAAAAGGACCGTGGTGACCTTGTCCGGGTGGAACAGTGACGCCGGATCGCTGAGCAGGCCAGCAATGTTCAGCTGGCTTTGATACGCCCACTTATCGCCCGGATTCATGGCGGGCAAGATGACTTTGGTGGTCAGAATAAACCAGCCAACACCCCACGCGGAGAGCCACAAGCCGGCCGCCGTCCGTGCCCGCCACGCCATGACCAGGCCAATGACAAACACCGTCAGCCCCAAGTCTTCCTTGACGAAAACCAGCAGCGAGGCCCAAATCCAAGCTGAACGCCATCGTTCTTCCAACAGAGCCACAAGTGAGAAGGCCAGTAGCGGCACGGCGAAGGCAATTTCATGGAACTGCGCGTCGATGGCCGACTGCATGCCCCAGCTGAGTGCGTAGGCAACGCCAAGACAAACGCCCGTAATCTTGCCCAAACGCTTGATGGCAAAGTGGCACACCACCACCACTGAGACAGCCAGCAGCATGTTCTGCACCACCAGCAAGGTGTACGCGTTGGGGAACAAGCGGTAGAAGGGTGCCAGCAACACCAGAAGGGGGTGGAAGTGATCGCCCAGGAGGTTGTAACCCTCGCCCTTCAGGCTCACAATGGGCGGGCGCAAATTGGCGTAGTCCTTCGCCAATTGGGTGAAGATGCCCAAGTCCCAGGAGCGGATGGTGAAGCTTTGCCACTGCAGCCAGGAGAACACCGAATACACCGCGAAGGCCAGGGCGCCCACAATCCCCGAAAGGGCCAGCGGCGTTGTTGTGGCGTGCTGAAATTCGGCCAGACGTGGCGGGCTGGCCGGGGCTGGCCGTCGGGTTTCTTGTGCGGTGGTCACTC
Organism: Arthrobacter glacialis; assembly: GCF_002909415.1. NCBI lineage: Bacteria > Bacillati > Actinomycetota > Actinomycetes > Micrococcales > Micrococcaceae > Arthrobacter > Arthrobacter glacialis. The sequence continues at coordinate 83,483 of NZ_PPXB01000018.1, forward strand.
TGAAAGTCTAGGCCGCGGGCGCGCGATACCGGGCATTGTTAACCGTGCATCGCGGCTGCTGATCTTGCCTGCGCATCAGCGCCGGGGCAGAACCACGGTGCGCCCACTCACGGGATGCGGCATGACATCTATCCCGTACTGGTAGACGCGGCTGAGCAGTTCCTCCGTCAACACCTCGGCAGGGGTTCCCAGTGCCGCCAAGCGCCCCTGGTCCAGCACCGCCACTTTGTCCGCGTAGCCGGCCGCCAAGTTCAAATCGTGCAGCACTACAACCACTGCCCGGCCAGTAGCCGCGTGGGCGCGTGCCACCTGCAAAACGAGCTCCTGGTGGCGCAAGTCAAGGGCCGCCGTGGGCTCATCAAGCATCAGGACCGCAGTGTCCTGGGCTAGTACCCGGGCCAATGCCACGCGGGCCTTCTCGCCGCCGGAAAGGTAGGAGAACTTGCGGTGCGCAAAGTGCGTGACATCTGTGGCGAGCATGGCGGCTGACACCAGTTCGTCGTCGTGCTCGGCAGCAGCAGTATTGGACCAGGGCGCCCTGCCCATCCGCACAACGTCCAGAACGTTGAAGGGGAAGCTGAGCTGAACCTGCTGCAGCAGCACTGCCCGGCGCAACGCCAATTCCTGCGCCCGCCAGTGCTTCAATGGCTTCCCGGCCAGACGGATTTCCCCACTGCGCAGGGGGACGTCACCGGCCAGGGCCGCCAACAAGGTGGACTTGCCGGCGCCGTTGGGGCCCACCAAGGCCAGGACTTCGCCCGCAAGGATGGTCAGGTCGACGTGGTGCAACACCGTGCGGCCGCCGAGCTCAACACTTGCCCCGAAGCAGGAAATGGCCTCCTGCCCAGCAGCCAAGGGCTCCGGGACGGCCGTGGGAGGGGCGCGAAAAACATCGAGCAGGCTCACGCCCAGCCTCCTTGTTCATTGCGGGTCCGGCGCAGCAGCCAGAAGAAGAACGGGCCGCCAATCAGGGCTGTCAGCATGCCTAATGGCAGGTCGGAATAGGTGACCAGGGTGCGGGCGCCAAGGTCGGCCAGCAGGACCAAAAGGGCGCCGCCCAGTGCGCTGGCCGGGAGTAGCAGCTTGTGTCCGGGGCCTGCAATGATGCGGATCAGGTGGGGGACCACCAGGCCCACAAAGCTCACGATGCCGGTGAAGGCCACGCCCGCCCCCACCAGCAGGGCCACGGTGACGATCATGGTCATGCGCAGCCGCTCCACATTGACACCCAAATGCCGGGCGGACCGTTCGCCCAGGGCCAGCAGGTCCAATCTTCCGGCAGCCATGAAAGCCATGAACAGTCCCGCCAGCAGCAGAGGAAGCACGGAGGTTACGCTGAGCCAGCTTGCCCCATTGAGGCTGCCAAGCTGCCAGAAAATCAACTGTTCGCGGGCGTTGGGATCGGCGACGTAAGTGTAAAAGGCAATCATGGCGAAAGTGAACGCGTTCACGGCAATGCCTGTCAGCACCAAAGTGACTACTTCCGTGCGGCCCTTGCTGCGCGAGAGGCTGTAGACCAGCAGTGTTGTGATGAGCCCGCCGAGGAAGGCGCAGATGGCCACAACCCAATTGCCCTGCGTGGCCAGGCCCGTCACAATGGCTGTGCTGGCGCCCACGGCGGCGCCCGAGGAAACACCCACCACGGCCGGTTCTGCCAGCGGGTTGCCAAAGACGCCCTGCATGACGGTGCCGGCGCAGGCCAATGCTGCGCCAACTATCATGGCCAGCACCACGCGCGGGAAGCGCACAGACCACAGGGTCTCATAGCCCCTGGCATGTTCGGGCAGCGGCGCCGAGCCAAACGGTGCGTTCCAGCCGGTGCCGAAGTAGTCAAGCCAGCCTTGCAGCCAGTTGTTAAAACCGTGGATGATGCTGCCAATAACTTCCACGGGGGCAATGTGCAGCTGTCCGGTGCCGGCGGCGACCACTGCGGTGACCGCCAGTGCCGCTGCCAGGATGCCCAGAATCAGGCGGTCCTTTGCCGTGCGTTTAGTTTTAGCCTGCCCGGTTTTTGCTGCGGCCGCCGATTCCTTGGATTCCTCGGCTTCCTCGGCTGAGGTGACGGCTTCGGAGGGGATGGTGGCTGTCATTCCGGCGCCCCGTGAACGGCAAGGGACAGGGCCTTGATGATCTGGCCCGTGCGTGGGCCGAAGCTGAGCAAGGTCCCATCAGCCACGTCAATGACCCGCCTGTTGGTGCCGGCAGGGGTTTGGGCGATGCCTTGAATCTTGACCAAGCCATCCACCCCACCAACGCTTTCCAAGCCTCCGGTCATGAGCAGCAGTGCGTCAGGAGCTGCCTTGATCAAGGCCTCGGACGTCAATTGGGTGAACGGCATTTTCAGGCCGATTTCGGTGCCGACATCCGTGGCCCCCACCGCCTTGATCATGTCATCAGCGCCGGAGCCGGGGCCTGCCATCAAGTACACCCCGGCGGTGCCACGGACGTAGAGGAAGGCCACGCGCGTTGGTGTGGAGTCCTCGGGAACCATGGAGAGCGCGGCAACCATGTCGGCGCCCACCAGCTTGTTCAGTTCAACCCCGGCCGCAGGCACGCCAAGCGCGGCTGCCACGGCGTTAATCTGGTGGTTGATCCCGGGCAGCGTGCGGGAGGGGTCAAAGAAAATAACGGGTATCCCCACAGCCCGCAGCTGCTCCTGAACTTCCAAGGGGCCAATGGTGGTGTCGGTGAGGACCACACTGGGGTTCAGGGCTGTGATGGCTTCAGCATTGAGGTCGTGTCCCGTGGGGGTCACTACTGTGGCGTTGGCTGCCTGCGGGAAATCTGCTGCACGGTCCCGGCCGACAACGTTTGCGCCCAAGCCCAGGCCATGGACAATCTCCGTCAACGTGCCGTTCAAGTCGATGGTGACAATGCGGCTCGCATCGGTTACTTCCACCTCCGCCTGATCACAGGAGGTCACAGTGGTGGGAAGCGCCGGAACGGGTTTGGCGGCCACGATGGGCAGGGTGATGGCGGCCGTATTGGCGGTCTGTGGGCCAGTTGGCGCCGTGTTGCCTGCCTTTTTGGTGCCGGCCGCAGTGCCGGGAGCCTGCCAGTCGGCAGGCAAGGGAAGCTTCCCGGCGGTTCCTTCGGTGCAGGCGGCAACCGGGTCCGCAGGTTGTGCGGCTGACGTCTGCACCGATGTCACATCGCCTGATCCGGGAGCGGTCGGGGCGCAGCCGCTGACAAGCCAAGCCGCTGCCGTCACGGATGCCAGCAGTGCAGCTGCCCTTTTTCTGTGGCCAAAACGACTGGCGGGCGCTGGTGATTGCGGCACAACAAAATTCATGGATTCCCCAGTGAGAAGCAGGCAGTGGTCTAGCTGACGGTACGAGGAGTAACACAATAACCATCACGTTTCTTAAGTAAGCCTACCCTAGGTTAGGTTATGTTTAGCTCAAATTAATCTTGCGTAATCATGCCGGCCGTGAAGGTTGCTGCAAAGCTCGGTTTTGAGCAGAATTTCCGCACAGGAAAGTGCACAAATCGAGGATTTGCGTAGGTCAAAAGTGGCCTGCGTTGGGGTGGTGTGCTGCTTGCGTGCGGCCGCCAACTACAAGGAGGATCATGAAGGGAATCGCCAGCTGCAACGCAGCCAAGGTGTCACATGTGAGAGGTGGCGCGCGCTTAGCGCGAACAGCCGCAGCCATTTCCCTGGCGGGTGGGCTGGCCCTGGCAACGGGTGCCGGTGCGCTTGCCGCGTCGGGCAGCGGGCCGAGCGGGCAAACCCTCACCGTGGACCGTGCCACGGGCCTGGCTGCCGCGGGAGATTCCGTGCAAGTCAGCGGTGCTGGATTTGACCTGAGCAAGGGCATCTACCTTGGTGTCTGCGTCAACAATGGCCCCGGCGCGGTGGCAACGCCCTGCCTTGGCGGCGTTGACACCACTGGGGGCTCGGGAAGTTCAGTGTGGATCTCTTCCAACCCGCCTGCCTATGGCCAAGGGTTGGCCCAGCCGTTCGCCCAGGCCGGCGGCAAGGGTTCCTTCTCGGTAGCCCTCGCCGTGTCCGCGGCTGACGCGCTGACCAATTGCGAGGACCCGGCCAAGGCCCCCAACGGTTGTGTCATTGTCACCCGCGCCGACCACACGCGCAGTGCAGACCGGACAGCCGACGTCGCAATTCCCATCAGCTTTGGCACAGTGGCGCAGGAACCCGCCGCCAGCGACACAAAGAGTGACGCCAAGGGTGCCCTGGCTAAAACCGGCGCCACAACGGGCTACGTGGTGGCCGGTGGCGCCGTCCTACTCGGCCTGGGTGCCGGTGCAGTGGTATTTAACAAGCGCCGTCGAGGTTCCAAATGACCCGCCCCGCCAGCGTGCACCTTTCTCCCCGACTACAGAGGAACACCATGACATCACTTCAACGCGGACGCTGGTGGCGCCGCCCGTTGGCTGTAGTGGCAGCACTCGCCATGACAGGTGGCGCCTTTGCCGCCACAGCTCCGGCGGCCTCGGCTGCGCCAGCTGCGCCAATAGTCACCGCTGGCAGCCTTGACTGGGGAGTGAAAGCATCCTTCCGCAACTACCTGCAAATGCCCTTCGCCAAGGGAACTGTCACGGTGGCCGGTGGTGCCATTAAGAACGCCGACGGGACCTTCAAGTTCCCCGCAGCAGCAGTTGACCCGGCCGCCAAGCTCTTGAGCTTTGGCGGTTCGGTGAACTTTGCAGGGCATGAGGGGCAACTGTCCGTCAACATCACTGATATTCGCCTCGACCTGACGCGCGGGACCCTCGTTGCCGATGTTGTCAGCAAGGCCCTCAGCGGCGAGGGCATGGTGACGTACGACGACGCCGATCTCGCCACCGTGGGCGCCGGCGCGGTTGCAAGCGAAGGAAACTTCAGCGGACGCGCGCTGCCCACGGCGCTGACGGGCGCAGGAGTTCCGGCGTTTGCCAACTTTTATGCGGAGCGCGATGCCTTCGACCCCGTGACCTTTTCACTTTCTTATACGGTACCTGTTGCGGCACCCGTTGTGACAGCGTCGCCAGTTGCGCAGAGCGTGGAAAACGGTTCGACTGCCACGTTCAGTGCAGCCGCCACGGGGCACGATTCAGTGCAGTGGCAGGTCAATGCGCCGGGCACGGACGTGTGGACAAACATTGACGGCGCAACCGCAGATACCTTGAGCGTTCCGGCCACTGTTGCCGACAACGGCAAGAATTACCGTGCAGCATTCACCAACGCAGGAGGAGTGGTTTATTCCGCAGCCGCCGCGTTGACGGTGACTGAAGTTGTGGTCCCGGAACCTGTGTTTGTGCCTGCGGTGAAGGTGTTTGCTGTTGATGGTGTGACGCCGTTGGCGGGTCCGGTGGCTGAGGGTACGAAGATTGTTGTTAAGGGAACTGGCTTTGATCCTGCGGGCAATGTTGCTC
>NZ_PPXB01000015.1:0-121623 GCF_002909415.1 Arthrobacter glacialis
TGGCATGCGAACCATTGGAAACAGCATTGCCCAAAACACCCACGGCATTGCCGGAAACATTCACCGGAACCGTAATGGGAGCAGCAACCTGAACATTGCCCAGAACGTCACCAACAACCCCGCCCAGAAGGCCCCTGTCTGTATTGGGGATGGGCTGGGCAACTGTGCCCTGGGAAAGCCCACTCACTGCTGTTGACACGGCATCGGCACTGGGCTGCTCGGCGGCACTTGCCGCACCTGCGCCGAGGGCAAGAAGCCCGCCGGCAAAGACCGCTGCACAGAGCGATCGACGAATATTGACATGCATGATGTCCAACTCCTGACTAAGATTTTTTGACCCTGTTTGCGAATGCAAATCAAGGAAATACCGTTGCCTTTCCTGAACGCAGGAAAGTGCTCAACGGTCATCTAGTCAGGTGTGGATCCGGGGTCGCAGGACAAGGAGGCAGGCAGCGGCCAATTGCCGGTGCGCAATACTGATCCTGACAACGAAACAGAGGTGTTGTCAGCAAAATTTTCATGGGCTGCCGCAGAACCACCGGCTCCACCTGAGCCGCCAGAACCCGCACCGGAGGGGGCCCCTGGGGCCGGGCTGGAGCTTACAGCCGGCGCACACGGACCCACAGCAGAACTACTGGCGTCCGATCCGCAGACTGCATAGCCTGTGCCACCTGTTGGCACGGCCGTTCCGGAACTCGAGGAAAGACCCTCACCGGCTGTAGAAGCGTTTGCTGCCATGGCGAGGTACTCAGCCAAGGTGCCAACGTAGGATGAACCGGGTGCAGCTTGAACGCCTGCCACTAGTTTTGTGGGGTCATCGCTTTGCGAGCCGTTCGGCCCCACGGACTCTCCGGCCCCGATCAGGCCCGGTACGTTCACGCCCGGCTCGACGCCTGTGACGGGCAGCTCAGGCACACCGGTTCCCGGGCCGCCTGGATTGCCCGGCAATCCGGGTGCTACAGGAGGCACGACCTGATCCACAATGTCAGAAACTCCGCCAGTGACGGTGTCGACAACTGGCTTCACAGCGCCCGTGACTGGATCAATAACCGGTGCCACAACCTCAAGAGCTGGGGCCGTGACCTGGTCGACGGTATTGAGAACTGGTGTGGTGACCGCGTCAACAATGTTGACCACTGGCGGCACCAGAGAGTTGGTGACATTACGGACTGGAGCAACTACCTGCCCTACGACAGGCACAGAAACTACAGTGTTTTCCACCTGGTCAGTCAATGTCAGCACTGGGGCCACCACTGTGCCAACCGTGTTGGAGGTGATGTCCTTGACCACGGGAACCTGGGAAACTGTTTTGTCCACCGTATTGACGATGGGGCTCAAAATCCCTGAAAGGAGACCTTTTCCCTGGCCAGAAGTTTGGCTGGAACTCGGTTTTGCGCCCTGATCTGAGTCAGTTGCGGCAAAAGCTCCTGATGAGCTCAAAACCATGAACAGGGCAGCAAATAATGCCCCTCCGACGGCCAAGCGGAGGGCGCGCACAAGCGAAGTGTGGAGCAGCAATGACTTTGCGTCATGACCCACAGCATTCACCCCAAAACCGAATAACTAGAGACCTGCATCCAACCCAGCCCGCAAAAAAGCGTTTTCAGTCACATGCACTTGGAATGACTCTACGAGTCTCGAGTGAAAAAATCCAGCGTTGGAGCCTCAATTCCGCCTTTGCTACCGAAATTTCCCGAAATTTACTGGGGCCCTCATACGCTTGACTCCTCTTTTTCACTTAGACATCAGACGTCTGGCTTCTTACTATTTTTCTAGTGAGCAAAACCCCCGAACACCCGTTTTCCGCAGAAATCGATGCCCCAGGACCTGCCCCGCGCACCAAAACCCGCGTTGTGGCAGCCGCCGGAATCCTCGCCGTCGTACTGATTGGTTTGAACCTTCGGGCAGGAATCTCCAGCGCCTCGGCCCTCTTCCACGATCTTCAGCAGGTGTTGGGATACGGGGCCTGGACAGCAGCACTGCTGCCCTCGATCCCCACCCTCTGCTTTGCGGTGGCCGGCGCTGGCACGTCCTGGCTGGTCCGTCGGGTAGGCGTGGAGAAGGCAATAGCCGTTGCCCTTTTCGCGCTGACGGCTGGGCTGGCGCTGCGGGCAGTTCCCAGCGTTGGCATGTTGTTGCTGGGCACCGTGGTCAGCATGTCCGGGCTCGCAGTGTGCAATGTGGCCATGCCGTCCTTCATCCGCGAACACTACTCGGACAAAACCGCCACCATGACGGGGGTTTACACCATCACCATGTCACTCGGTGCAACCATGTCCGCAGCCGTGAGCGTTCCACTCGCCCTCCAGCTGGACTCCCCGTCGCTGGGTCTGGCCGCCTGGGCCGTCCTGTCAGTGGTCACCTTGGCCGCCTTTGTGCCGATCGCCTTGGCCGCACACCGTCGACGTTCAGTTGAGCCAGCAGCACCCATTTCTCCCTGGTCGCTGCTGAAAACCCGAACCGGCCTGCTCATCACCGCGTTTTTCACCATCCAAGCGATCGCCGCATACTCCATCATCAGCTGGCTGCCCACCATTTTGATCGCGGCCGGGCTCGAACCTGCCGAAGCCGGTCTGTTGCTTGGACTGGCGCAGGTGGTTACCGTCGTTGGCAACGTTGCCCTATTGGCCTTGGCGGGCAGGCCGGGCGGCCTGCGCCGCGCGTTCATGGTGGCCAGCGTTTCATATTTGCTCGGCGCCGTGGCCCTGCTGGTGCTGCCTGTCAGTGCCGCCGTAGTGACTTCATTGCTGCTGGGCCTGGGGTTTGGCGTTTTCGCCCTGGTTCTGGTGGTTATCAGCCGCAGCGGAGGCACCACGGCGGAGGCCACTGCCATGTCCACCCTGGCCCAGTCAGTGGGCTACCTGCTGGGGACGCTTGGTCCGTTTGGGATGGGACTTGCGCACACCCTCAGTGGAGGTTGGAGCGTGCCACTCATGATGCTGGTGGGCGTGGCCGCAGTGCAGGTGGTTCTTGCGTGGTTACTCACGGCAACGCGCGGGGACAAGGACGCGGCGGCAGATGAAGCACCCAGCACTGCCCCGGACCTGGTTCCAGCCTTGTCAGAAATACCGGCATGACCTGGCGCCCTCGCGCCGCGAACCACTGGTCCAGGAGGTCATCGGCAAACTGCGCAACGCCATCAGCGCGGGGCTGTGACCCATCGACGGACGCATCCCGTCCGAACAGGTCCTGATGAAGGAACTCGGAGTCTCCCGCGGAACATTGCGGGAGGCCATCAAGTCCCTGGCCCATGTGGGCATGCTGGATGTCCGCCGCGGCGACGGCACATTTGTGCGGGCCACCAGCGAGATTGCCGGTGCAACGCAGAAGCTGATAGGCCGGCACGGGGCCAAACACGTCATTGAGGTCCGGCTGGGACTCGACGCCCAGGCGGCACACCTGGCAGCAATCCATGCATCAACGGAGCAGCTGGACCATATGCGTGGAGTGTTGGCTGCGCGGCGTGATGCCTGGGACAGCCAAGCCCTCGATGAGTGGGTGGCCCTCGATGGGGAGTTTCACCTTGCCGTGGCCCACGCATCCGCAAACCCCTTGCTCGCGGAGTTGTATGAGTCGTTTGGTGATGCGCTCCGCAGCACCCTCATGCCGGAATCCAGTGGAATCGGCGCCAGTTGTCCGCATGCGGGCCATGAAGACCTGCCTCGCGGCCATCGAAGCCAGGAACCCGGACGCCGCGGCGGACACCGTCAGGCCAGATCTAAATTCTTGAAGTTCCTTGCACCGGCTCGAAAAATGCCGCCGCAATAACGGCGGCATTTTCGCGACACAACCGTCCGCGCTGGTGTTAGCCAACCACTGAGGCACCGCGGGAGACGTCAACCATCTCATCGCGGGATACAACCTTGATGCGCTCGCGCTGCACGGGACCGGTCTCCGATGCTGCAGCACCGAGAGCCTTTTCGTGGGCGTCGAGTTCGTTCCAGCCTTCCCAAGAGGTGAACTTCACGCCGCGGGAATCCAGCAACTCGGTGACGGCCTCAATGCCGGGAACAGCTGCAACTGGCAGCTCTGCACGGTCTGCCAGCAAGTGCGTGATGGTCTCGAGAGCATCACCCTTGGTGTGGCCGATCAAGCCAACCGGTCCGCGCTTAATCCAACCCGTTGCGTAGATGCCGGGCACCTGGGTGCCGTCAACGCCCAGGACGCGGCCGCCGTCGTTCGTGACAACTCCGCGCTGGTGGTCAAACTCCACGTCAGGCAGGGCAGAACCAAAGTAGCCCACGGAGCGGTACACGGCCTGGACGGGGTAGTCGAGGAACTCTCCGGTGCCGCGGACGTTGCCCGTGCCGTCGAGTTCGGTGCGCTCAAACTTGATGCCGGAAACCTTGCCATCCGTGCCTGTAACCTCCACCGGGCTGTGCAGGAAGTGCAGGTGCAGACGGCGTGAGGCGCCCGTGGTGGGGTCGGCGGCGTCGTCGTCCTGCTCCACGAGCCAGTTGGTCAGCGTACCCACCATGGTCTTGATCTGGTTGTTGCTCTTGACGGCTGCATCGGAGGCCTCGTCAAAGTCGAAGTCTTCCTCGTACAAGACAATGTCCACGTCACGGGAGTGGCTGAGTTCGCGCAGTTCCAACGGCGTGAACTTCACCTGGGCCGGGCCGCGACGGCCGAAGATGTGCACGTCGGTGACGGGCGATTCCTTCAAGCCGGCGTACACGTTGTCCGGGATTTCGGTGACGAGCAGGTCATCGGCGTGCTTGGACAGCACGCGGGCAACATCCAAGGCCACGTTGCCGTTGCCAATGACGGCAATTTCCTTGGCATTCAGGGGCCATTCGCGGGAAACGTCCGGGTGTCCGTCGTACCAGGACACGAAGTCTGCACCGCCGTAGGAGCCGTCCAGCTCGATCCCGGGGATGTTCAGGTCCGCATCCTTGATGGCGCCAGTGGCGAAGATGACGGCGTCGTAATGGGTCTGCAAATCTTCCAGGGACAGGTCAGTGCCGTATTCAACGTTCCCGAAGAAGCGGATGTCACCGCGGTCCAGCACCTTGTGCAGCGCATTGACAATGCCCTTGATGCGCGGGTGGTCAGGTGCCACGCCGTAGCGAATCAGGCCATACGGCGCGGGGTAACGGTCAAAAAGGTCAATGCTGACGACCAAACCATCGCGCACTTCGGCGCTCTTGGTCAGCATGTCTGCGGCATAAACGCCGGCCGGGCCGGAGCCAATGACGGCAATGCGCAGCGGGCGCTCTTCGGTGCCGGGCGCTGCTGAAGTGTTTGATGACACGGCTGTGCTCATTTCTATATGTATCAAAGGTCTTATGGATAAGTCTAAGAGAGAGTTCTGATAGTTTCCCGCGTGCCGTAGTAGGCCGTAGCGAGTTCGGCCGGTGCCAGCGGACTGACACGCACCACATCGCCGACGACGACGACGGCCGGGTTGCGCACTTGGCCCGCCTGGGAGAGGGCCACGATGGTGCCCAGGGTGCCGATGGTGACGCGCTGGTCCTTGGCGAAACCGTTTTCAATGATGGCCACGGGGCAGTCCTTGTCCCGGCCGGCAGCTTCGAGAACGGGCATTGAGCGGTTGAGTGTTCCCACACCCATCAACAACACCACCGTGTGGTCGCCGCCGTGGGGGACGTTTTCAAGTTCCTCATGGCCGCTGATCATGGTGAAAGCCTTGGCCAGCCCGCGGTGGGTCACGGGGATGCCGGCTGCGGCCGGAACACTGACAGCGCTGGTGACGCCGGGGACAACTTCCACATCCACACCATTTTCACGGCAGGCAATGGCTTCCTCGCCGCCTCGGCCCAGCACATAGGGGTCCCCGCCCTTGAGCCGGACGACCCTGTTGCCCTTTTTGGCCTCGCGGACCAGGATGGCGTTGATTTCAGTTTGTGGCACGGGGTGGTGGCCGGGAGTCTTGCCCACCTCGATAATCAACACGTCCTCGCCCAGTGTTTCCAGCAGGCCGCGCGGACCCAGCCGGTCAGCCACAACAACATCGGCCTCGGCCAGAAGCCTGCGGCCGCGGACAGTGATGAGGTCTTCCGCCCCGGGGCCCCCACCCACCAGGGCCACCGAACCACTGCGCGCGGTGTTCGCTTTGGCGTGCCCGTTTCCTGTGCCGCGGTACCGGCGCAGCGGCAGGTCTCCGCTTTCCAGCGCAGCTGCAATGGCGTTGCGGATGGCCACCGCACGCAGCGGGTCTCCCCCGGCGTTGACTGCCACCTTGATGTCCTGGACCGTGGCCACTGCTGGCGTCCACGCAGCTGAATCCTGTGCGTTGGAATGGTTCACACACCACACACGGTTATCGTCGGCATCTGCAGCCACTTGGGCATCCACGGCAACGTTGTTGGTGGCTGTCACCGCGTACCAGGCATTGGCCATGTCGGCGCTTTCGTAGCCACGGGCGTGCCACGTAATAAGGCTGGCATCGGCCAACTGTTTGGCCGGGGCGCTGAGAACAGGGGCCACCAGCGTGACTTGGGCACCGGCGTCGAGCAAAGCCTTGGCACGCCGGGCAGCAACCGTGCCGCCGCCCACCACAAGGACGGGGCGGCCCAGAAGCCGGAGCGAGGTTGGGTAAAGATCCACGATTGCCATGAAATGACTTTAGAGAAGTGCAATATTTGGACACAAGGGGCGCGTTACACCCGTTAACGTGGCGTCACGTGAGGACATATTTCACATTCGATCCGGCGGCTACCGTGTGCTGCCGGCGAGCAGGCCGCGTCCGCGCAGAAGCCGCTTTTCCACTGGGGCAAAGATGAACAATTCAACGGCAATGCCGACGAAAAGGATGGTCAGGATGGCGGACATGACGATGCCCATGTCCGCAAGCTGGCGACCTTGTTCCAGCATGGAGCCCAGGCCAAAGCCCAGGGTGCCGCCCACAGCGATAATTTCCGCGGCCATCAAGGAACGCCATGAGAACGCCCAGCCTTGCTTGAGGCCGGCAACATAGCCGGGAAGGGCCGCTGGCAGCACCACCCGAACCGCCATCTCCCAGCGGGAGGCACCCAAAACTTGGCCCATCCGTCGGAACTCCGGTGGAATCTGGTCCACGCCGGAAATGAGGCCGTTGATGATGGAGGGGATGGCTCCCATCAAAACCACAAAGTAGACGGTGCCGTCGGTGAGGCCAAACCAGATGATGGCGGCCGGTACCCACGCGACGGAGGGAAGCACCTGCAAACCCGAGATGAGCGGACCAAAGGCGCGCCTGAGCACCTGGACCTGGGCAAGCAGCAGGCCGATGGGTGTGGCCACCAGGACGCTGATGGTAAAGCCCAAAATGCCACGCTGCAAGGAGGTGCCCAGGGCTTCTTGGACAGTGCCGTCGGCCCACAGGGAGCCCAAGGATCCGAGAACGTCCAACGGACCCGGTACCTGGTCGCGTCGGCGCAATCCCAAGGAAACATAGAACTGCCAGGCCAGCAGCAACACCGCCAGGGCCCCCACCGGCAGGAACACCCTGGACCAGTCGAAGCCCTTGCGCACGTCAAGATCGGACTGCAGCGAATCCAACCCGGCTTCAACTGAGCGGAGTTCCTCGGGCGTGCCGCTTTTGAGAACTGGGGCGGTAATTTTTTCAGGCATGACGGCGAATCTCCTCGCGCAATTTTCCGGTGATTTCGCTGGTCAGTTCGCCTGCTTTGCCTGCATTGGTCCGGTGCTCCTCGGAGACGTCCCATTGGGCCACTACCCGGCCGGGCCGGGAGGAGAGCAGCAAGACGCGCTGCCCCAGCCGCACTGCTTCACGAACATTGTGGGTGACGAAGATGATGGTGCGTCCGGTTTCGGCCCAGATCCGCTCGAGTTCATCATGCAAGAGGTCCCTGGTGATGGCATCGAGGGCGGCGAACGGTTCGTCCATGAGCAAGAGCGGCCGGTCCTGCGCCAGCGACCGTGCCAGGGCAACACGCTGGCGCATGCCGCCGGACAGTTCGTGGGGCCGCTTGTCGGCTGAATGGCCCAGCCGCACCAAGTCCAAGAGCTCGCTGGCGCGAGCGTGGCGCTCGGCCCGGCCCATGCCACGCAGTTTCAGCGCAAGTTCGATATTGCCGCGGGCACTGAGCCAGGGAAACAACGCGGAGTCCTGGAACATGAAAGCAGCCCCGTCTGACGGAACCTCAAGGGCTCCGGCCGACGGGGTGTCCAACCCCGCGATAATATTTAAAAGTGTTGACTTCCCACAGCCGGACGCACCCAGCAGGGCCACGAACTCGCCCTGCCTGACGACGGCGTTGACGTCATCCAATACAGGCAAGCCCTTGTCGAACCGCTTGCCGATGTTTTCCAGAACGACGGCGGCTGGCCGAGCGGCCGGTTGGCCGGCCAACCGGCCGCGGCCAGGTTCCTCTGGTGCCGTTTCCACTGTGGTGGGAAGACTATTACTCATTCGCTACCCAATCCCGCCGCACTAACGGCCGCTTTGCCAGCAGTTTTCAAAACCGCATTGATCGGTCCCAGATCAAAAATTCCCGAAATATCCGCTTCCTTCGTGACCCCGGCCTTCACCCCATGATCCAGAAGGGTGGGGAACGTTCCGGCCAGCGGATCAACATTGAACGTCAATTCAGTCAACGAGCGGTCGATGACGTTCTGGGCCAGCGGTTTGCCTGCAGTTTTTGTCAGTCCCGCATTGATGACTTCCGCGGCTTGAGTCTTGTTGTCGTTCAGCCAGTTGACGGACGCAACATGACCTTCCAAAAGACTGGTGACGGTTTGTGGGTGTTCCGCCAGAAACTTTTTGTTGACGATGAGAATCGTGGTGCTGAATTCCCCCTTGTCCCACAAATCAGCCTCGTTGACCAGAACCTTGGCTCCTGCTTCGAGCACCAGGCGTGAGGCCCACGGCTCCGGCAGCCATGCACCGTCGAGCTTGCCGTCTTGGAACAGTTTGAGGGTTTGGGCGTTGTCCGTGGGGTTGATAATCACATCGCCGCCACCGCCGGGGGTTGTCTTGAAGCCTTGGTCGACCAGCCAGGAGCGCAGGGCAACATCCTGGGTGCCGCCAAGTTGCGGGGTGGCCAGAACTTTGCCTTTGAGTTGTGCCGGGGAGGTGATCTCTGGCTTGACGACCAACTGTGCACCACCAGACGTGGCTCCAGCGATGATCCGCACGGATTCCCCTTGGCTCTTCACATAGGAGTTGATCGCAGGGTTCGGGCCAATATAGGCGGCATCAATGGCACCTGCGCTGAGCGCTTCAATGGCTGCCGGTCCCGCATTGAAAACTTGAGTGGTTAATGCCGTACCGTCCAGGGACTTAGCGAAAAGTCCTTCTTGGAGTCCGACGATGGCCGGGGCATGGGTCACGTTGGGGAAGTACCCCAACTTTAGGGTCGCGGCCTTGACGGGGACCGGGGCCGCAGGAGTCTTGTTGGTGTTGTTGATGGATACCACCGTGGCGCCTGCTCCAATAAGGACGACGAGCACTGCGCCCGCGATAAATTCCACTCGTCGGAACTTGCGTTTCGGTTTTTGGCCCGCCACGATGCGTGTGGTCTCCAAGTGGCCATTTTCGGGGCTGCTGGGGCCCTGGTTTGCAGTCATGGTGTGTGTCCTTCGGATGTGATGAGGAAAGGGATGGTAGCAAGCTAGTCATTGCTACATCGCCGCAGCCCGAGGCCTTTGCGGGCTGTTCCGTAGCGACTCATCAAATTCCCCTTCATCAATCCAACGGGAGGTGCCAAAGTGGTCATGGATACACGGTAGAGAAGGCTGACCAAGCTGTTCAATGGGAACGACACCAAAGTTCACAACGCTTCACGTGGCGTCATGAAATTCACTAGCTACGGGCGGTCGCGCTCGGTTCGCAACTTTTTCAACCGTGCCCGCAGTTTTCCTTCTCGATTTGAATCGTTTCCCACTGTTTTAGTCGCGGCGACATACTTTTCGCCGAGTGCCTGGAGCAGGAAGTCATCGGCAACCCTGACTTGGCCCGGAGCAAATCTGTAACCCATCATGCGGGACACTTTATCGCGGTCGGCTGACGCAAACCATGCTTCTGCTTCACTAACCGTATTTACGCCGCTGGCGGCCATAACCTTCACGAGCCACCCGTAGTGTCCTGCCTTGCTGCGCGGATAGTCCGGAAACACCCTGTCCAGCACCACTTGGAGCGAAGCGGCGTCAAGGGGATGCTGCTCTTCAGCCTGTGTGGCGGAAGTTTCGGATTGCAGACGCTTTAAGATGTCACTGATGTTCACGAACTGCTGGTCGGCCAGCTCGATCAGGGTGGAGGCCATGGTGAAGGCGCGGCTGATCTCCGCATTGTCGCGGCTTGAGCCCTTGAAACGGATATCGTGTTCAAACTCGGCCCACGCGTGCTGGAGCACGGTGCGGATCTGCACCTCGAAGCGCTGGCCCGGGTACTCGGCACATGCCGTGGGCGGGTTGTCCGCCGGCACCTCCAGGGTCAGATGCCGCCCGGCGTAGCCAATGCCGCCGTTCTTGCGCATCATGGCGGTTTTGTCTTCATCGTCGTGGCAGATGAACTGGCTGGTGAGGGCAATGGCCACCGCGTCTATGTCCGATTCCACAAACAAGATGACCCGCACACCGATCAAGTCATCGAGGGCCTCTGAACCGCCAGGGTACTTCAGCTGACCATCAGCATCCCGCCGCGAGATTTTCTCGGCTGCGGATTTGGCGGTCTTGACCCTCGCCTGCACATCGTGGTGGTTGAGCCCGTCATCGTGCAGCCTGCCCACAATGGTGTTGCGGATGGCCTGGGCCGCGTTCAGCAGTGTTTGCTCCTGGAACCGATGGTGATCCACACGCAATTCCGTGTCATTCACCGCCTGAATTTCAATGACGATCCCCCCTATCACAGCAAAATCTGAAACCCCAGGCCCAAAACTGAAAGCCGGTCTTTTTCAAATTCTCCCACCTCTGCGGTGGTTGTCCAGCACCGTTTGCAGCGGGCTCGAAGGACATAGTCCCTCCGGGAGTCAGGCGCCGTCGTGGTGCTGCGCCATGAACGCTTCCGGCCCCTGCTCGGCTGCCTTGGGGTCCATCCACAGGATGCTGAACCAATTGCCGTCGGGGTCCTCAAAATCGCGGGAGTACATGAATCCCATGTCCTGGGCTGGGCGGGGTTCGGCGCCTCCGGCGGCAAGCGCCTTCTCAAGCAACGCGTCAACATCGTCACGGCTGTCACAGCTGAGGGCCGTCTGAACCTGCAACGCCTTGGCAGGATCCATGATGGGCTTGTCGGTGAACGTGGCGAAGAAGTCGTACGTGAGCATCATGAGGTAAATGTTCTCGTCGATGACAACGCAGGCGGCGTTCTTATCGGTGAAGTTTGGCTCGATGCTCCAATCGAGTGCTGAAAAGAACTCCTTTGAGCGGTCCAGATCGCGGGTGGGAAGGTTGACAAATACCTGCGTTGGCATGATTTCTCCCTCAATACGGCCTCAACGGCCCAGAACGGTGCGGATAGTTTCATGCTTCCCAACCGCCGCGGCGATGTCAATGGCAACGTCTACGAGAAATGCCGCCGTTCCCGCCTTTTGCCGCCGATATGGCGACGGCATTTTGCGGGAACGGCGGCATTTCCTGGAAGGATCCCTAGATCACGTAGCGTTCGTCCTCATGGTCGCCCGGATGGTCCTTGACCAGGCCGGCGGCGAGGGTGTTGCCGTCCTGCGGATCGATCACCAAAAAAGCGCCGGTGCGGCGGTGGCGGGCATAGGACTCCACCGGCAGCGGTGATGCCAGGCGGATCTGGGCCGCACCAATGTCATTGAGCTCCAGCCCGGAGGCCGCCTCCAGCTCGAAGGAGTCCAGGTTCAGCTTGCCCGTCACGGCACGAACCAATCCCTGCACGGTCTTGCTGCCGTGCTTGATCAGCACCTTGGAGCCCTCACGCAACGGCTTGGCGGACAGCCAGCACAACTCCGCGTAAACGTCTTGGCTGACCTCGCCAAAGGTGCCGGTGGCGGCAATGACATCACCGCGGGCAATGTCGATCTCTTCGCTCAGGCGCAGCGACACCGACTGCGGTGCAACCGCACGCTCCAGCGAGGTGCCGGCAAAGTCGATCCCGACTACTGTGGCCGTGCGTCCAGCCGGGAGCACCGTGATCTGATCCCCCACTGACACCGACCCCGACGCCACTTGTCCCGCATAGGCGCGGTAGTCACGGAAGGAGGCACCGGCGTCGCCCGTCAGGGCAAGCTCGGGAGCCAGCGCACCCTGCGGGCGGATGACCAGCTGCACGGGGAAGCGGAACGGCTCCAGCCCGCGCTCCAACTCGTCGGTGGTGGGCAGCGTTTCCAGAATGTCCAGGAGGCTGGGGCCGGTGTACCACGGCGTGTGTGCCGAACGGTCCACCACATTGTCGCCTTCGAGGGCCGAGACGGGAACGACGACGACGTCGCTCAAGCCAATCTCGCCGGCCACGGACTGCAGATCAACTTCGATGGCACGGTACACAGATTCGCTGAAGCCGACCAGGTCGATCTTGTTCACGGCAACCAGCACGTTGGGAACGCGCAGCAGCTTCAGCACTGAGAGGTGGCGCCGGGTCTGCTCGAGGACACCCTTGCGGGCATCGATCAGCACCACGACGGCGTCCGCTGTGGAAGCGCCCGTCACAGTGTTTTTGGTGTACTGCACGTGCCCGGGGCAGTCTGCCAGGATGAAGCTGCGGCGGTCCGTGGCGAAATACCTGTACGCCACATCAATGGTGATGCCCTGCTCGCGCTCGGCACGCAGGCCGTCCGTCAGCAGTGCCAGGTCGATCTTCTGGGTGCTGCCGTTCTCGCCGCCAAAGCCGCGGTCCGCGGAGGTGCGGGTGACAGCGTCCAGCGTGTCCGCCAGAATGGCCTTGGAATCGTGCAGCAGGCGACCCACCAGGGTCGACTTGCCGTCATCGACGGAGCCGGCCGTGGCGAAGCGGAACAGGGTTCCGGTGCCCAGTGCGGCAGGAGTGGTTTCAATAGCTGTGCTCATTAGAAGTAGCCGTCTTTCTTGCGGTCTTCCATGGCTGCCTCGGAGATGCGGTCATCTGCCCGGGTGGCGCCACGTTCTGTCAGGGTGGAGGCGGCAACTTCGCGCACTACGTCGTGGACTGTTGTTGCGTCGGAGGCCACGGCGCCGGTGCAGGACATGTCTCCCACGGTCCTGTAGCGGACCTGCTTGATGACCACTTTCTCATCGGGACGCGGCTCGGAGACCGGGCCCACGGCACGCCACATACCGTCACGCTCATACACTTCACGGTCATGGGCGTAGTACAGGCCCGGAAGTTCAATGTTTTCGCGGGCAATGTAGCGCCAGATGTCCAGCTCGGTCCAGTTGCTGATGGGGAACGCGCGCACATGCTGACCCACTGTGTGGCGGCCGTTGTACAGGTTCCACAGTTCGGGGCGCTGGTTGCGCGGGTCCCACTGGCCAAATTCGTCGCGCAGGGACAGGATGCGCTCCTTGGCGCGGGCCTTGTCCTCATCGCGGCGGCCGCCACCAAAAACGGCGTCGAACTTGTTCTTGGCAATGGCATCCAGCAGCGGCACCGTCTGCAGCGGGTTGCGGGTGCCGTCGGCGCGTTCGGCCAGCTCGCCGCTGTCGATGAACTCCTGGACGGAACCCACCTCCAGGCGCAGGCCCAGGCGTTCCACAGTGCTGTCACGGAACTCAATAACTTCAGGGAAGTTGTGTCCGGTGTCCACGTGCAGAACGGGGAATGGCACCTTGCCGGGCCAGAACGCCTTGGTGGCCAGGTGCAACATGACCACGGAGTCCTTGCCGCCGGAGAACAGCAGCGCCGGGCGTTCAAACTCTGCCACCACTTCACGGATGATGTGGATGGCCTCGGATTCGAGCAGGTCCAGCGAGTTCAGGGACTCGAGCGGAGTTTCGACATGCTCAACCAGTGGGATGTCTGTGATTTGGGTGCTCATACGTGTAGCCCGCATTCTGTCTTGGAGGTTCCGGCCCAGCGTCCGGACCTGGGGTCGGCGCCGGGGGCCACTTTCTTGGTGCAGGGTGCGCAGCCGATGGACGGGTAGCCCTGGCTCAGCAAGGGATTCACCGGCAGGAGGTTGTCATCGGAGTAGCTGATCAATTCTTCGTAGGTCCAGGTGGCCACGGGATTGACCTTAACCAGGCCGTTCTTTTCATCCCACACCACCAGCGGCGTATCGGTCCGGGTGGGTCCTTCATCGCGGCGCACGCCCGTGAACCACAGCTCGTAGCCACGCAGTGAGCGGCTCAACGGTTCAACTTTTCGCAAGGCGCAGCACTGGGCTGGATCGCGGGCAAACAAGTCCTTGCCCAGCAGCGAATCCTGTTCGGGAACGGTGTTCACCGGCAGGACGTCCACCACGTTGACCCGCAGGTTCTCCGCCACCTCGTTGCGCGTGGCGTAGGTTTCGTCGAAGTGATACCCCGTGTCCAGGAACAGCACATCCACTCCGGGGAGCTGGTCGGCAACCAGCGCCGGCAGTACGGCGTCGGCCATGGAACAGGCGACGGCGGCCGCACCCGTTGCGAAGTTGCGCGACACCCAGGCGATGATTTCCTCTGCGGACGCGTCCCACGCCAGTTCGGCAGCACCGGCCTGGGCAATGGACTTGAGCTCGTCATGCGAGCGGAGCGTTATGGTTGTCATTTCAGCAGCTCCTCATCGGCGCGGTGGGCGAATTCGGCGAATGTTTCGCCCTCTATGCGGGCGCCAACATACTGGCGCACCACGCGTTCCACGTAGTCGGGCAGCTCGGCGGCGGTCACCTTCAAGCCGCGAATGGTGCGGCCAAGGCCTGCCTCGACCCGGTTGTCGGTAGCCAGCCCGCCACCCAGGTGAACCTGGAAGCCGGGGGCTGTGCCGCCGTCGTCCGTGGGAAGCATCATGCCCTTCAGGCCGATGTCCGCGGTTTGGATGCGGGCGCAGGAGTTGGGGCAGCCGTTGATGTTCAACGCGATCGGCTGGGTCAGAACGTTGCTGTCCACCAGATCGGCCAGGCGTGTTTCCAAGGCGGTGATGGCCGTGGCTGCCGTGTCCTTGGTGTTCACCAGGGCCAGCTTGCAGTACTCGATGCCGGTGCAGGCGATGGTGGAGCGGCGGAACAATGACGGGCGGGCGGAGAGGCCCAGGCCGTCCAGCACCGTGATGAGCGGCTCAACCTGCTCCTTGGGCACGTCGAGGATGACGAGCTTCTGGTGCGGAGTGGTGCGCAGCCGGAACGAACCATGAGCTTCCAGAGCATCAGCCAGGGCAGTGAGAATGGTGCCCGACACCCGTCCCACGGTGGGCGTCACGCCAATGAAGAACTTGCCGTCCTTTTGCTCGTGGACACCAATATGGTCACCCGGCGAGGTGGGCTTGGGTGCGGGATCGCCGTCGGGCAGCTTGTGGCCCAGGTATTCGTCCTCCAGAATTTGGCGGAACTTGGCCGGTCCCCAGTCAGCCAGCAGGAACTTCAGGCGGGCCTTGGTGCGCATGCGGCGGTAGCCATAGTCGCGGAAGATGCTGGTGACGCCCAGCCACACCTCGGCGGCCACCCCGGGTGAGACAAAGACGCCCAAACGCTCGGCCAGACGCGGGTTGGTGGACAGTCCGCCACCCACCCAGAGGTCGTAGCCGGTGCCCAGCTCTGGGTGCACCACTCCAACCAGGGCAAAGTCGTTGATTTCATGCACCACGTCCTGCGAGGGGTGGCCGGTGATCGCGGTCTTGAATTTCCGCGGCAGGTTGGCCAGTTCCGGATCGCCAATGAACCGGGCGCTGACTTCCTTGATCAAGGGGGTGGGATCGATGATCTCATCCTTGGCGATGCCCGCCACGGGGGACCCAAGGATCACGCGGGGAACGTCGCCGCACGCCTCAGTGGTGGACAGGCCGGCCGCCTCGAGCCGGTTCCAGATCTCCGGCACGTCCTCAACGCGCACCCAGTGCAGCTGGACGTTCTGGCGGTCCGTCAGATCCGCGGTGTCGCGGCCAAAATCGGTGGAAATCTGCCCGATGACGCGCAGCTGCTCGGTGGTCAACGACCCGCCGTCAATGCGGACGCGGAGCATAAAGTACTTGTCTTCAAGCTCGTGGGGTTCCAGGGTGGCTGTCTTGCCGCCATCGATCCCCTGCTTGCGCTGGGTATACAGCCCCCACCAACGGAAACGGCCGTGCAGATCGGTCTTTTCGATGCTGTCGAAACCGCCGGCGGCGTAGATGGTCTCTATTCGCTCACGGACGCTCAGCCCGCCGTCTTCCTGCTTCCAGACCTCGTTGGCGTTCAGCGGCGCGGTGCCGTCAACCTTCCACTGGCCGTGCGGTTTCGCCGCGGGCCGGGCACGTACGGGACGTGCCGGCGCTGTTTCGGATGCAGTGGGAGCCTGGGCGGTCGCTCCGGCTAGAGCTGTCTGTGTCATAGAAAGAGCGTAGGGTGCCGCGGCGTGCCCACCAATCAAGAACGAAATGCTGCTTCACCTTGGGCAACATTTCGTCATACGCCCCATTTTTGCCCGGCGTGTGCTTGTCCCAAGGCGCCTTTAAAGAAGGACGACGCCGGTCCCGCGCACCTTGGGCGGGTGGGACCGGCGTCGAACCTGGGTCAGCAGATCTGAGCCAGTTATTTTTTCGCAGCTAGGGCAGCGGCGGCAAAGTCCGTGAAGGAACCGTCTTTCCACTGCACGCCGTCCATGAACACTGTTGGGGTGCCCTGCACGCCGTGGGTGGACGCCAGACCGGTGGCAAAGGCAACGTAGGGCCTGTACGTCTTACTGTCCATGCAGTCTGTAATGTCCGCAGCCCCGGCCTCTTGTGCCAGCCGGCCCAGCTCGGCGGCGTCTAGGCCTTCACTGTTCTCTGCGGGCTGGTTGGTGAACAGCGAATCCAGGAACTTTTTGTAGTTCTGCGGGGATTCGCTGGCCACACACGCTGCCGCAGCAGCCGAGCGCGAGGAGTAATTGGTGCCGGCAGAGAATGTGTCCAAATACCCGATGGGCCGGTACTCTACAGTGATCTTGCCTTGGTCCTGCAACGCCTGGATGGCTGGGCCTTGGCTTTGCTCAAATGCTGCGCAATGCGGGCACATGAAATCGATGAACACCACTAGTTGCATGGGCTCACCGTTGGCTGATGCCTGAATGCCAATCGCCGCCGGGTCCAACGCCTGGCCGCCTTGTTCGGGCAATTGTGTGAGGTCAACGCGTGTGTCGGTAGTGGTGGGCGGGACCAGTGCGCCGCCCTGGCCGAAGGTGATCCCGCCAAACGCATTGCTGTTCTCCGGGACGTTTCCTGTGCTGGACACGCCGCCCTTTTGGTTTGAGCCGTCCGGACTGCCCGCGGCGTTGTCGGCGGCCACACCGGCGAGGAAGAGCGATACCACAACAGCAATCACCCCCACAATGGCTGCCAGGGTCATTACATAACCAATGACGAGCCCGGCAATGGCCAGCCCCTTGCCCTCCTCCCCCGTTCGCTTGATCTGGCTCAAGGCAATGTGTCCGGTAATCACACCGGCAATGCCTACAAAGAAGGATGAGACCAGGGAAACAATGGCCAAGGTGTTGGTGCCGCCCTTGCCGCCGGGAGCTGGCATGGGCGGATACTGGCCGTAGGGCGGCTGCTGGCCATAGTGTGGCGGCGTCCATCCCGGCGGGTTTTGCGGATTTTCTGGACCTTGCACCGGGTTTTCCCCCACGAGTTTGCCTTTCGCTAGCCGAACATCCCACCCATCATCCCAGCGACAACCCGGACTGAGGCCATTGCCGCACAGCGGGTCGGGTTTTTCCCGGCCACCAACGGCTGGCGGGCGCGTTAGTCTTCGGTTCCCCGGCCCTGTGCAGCAAGGGCCGAGTCAAAGTGCTCCAAGGCAAGTTGGGCGAGCAGCACTGAGGGCAGCAACGGATCGGACACAAGATCCGCCCCGGCCTGGGACAACTGATCATGGAAGTATCCCGGCGCCAACAAGTATGAGGCAATGGCCACCCCTGCGGCTCCGCCCGCCCGCAGTTGTGCCACAGCTTCGGGCACCGAGGGAAGGGCGCTGGCGCCATAAGCCGCAACAATGCGTTGGGGCCGGCGAACCGCCAGATCCGCTGCCAGGACCTCAATTTGTTCGGCCGCTTCAGGCCGCGAGGATCCCGCGGCCGCCAGCACAATTCCCCAGTCCGCGGGCAAGTCGCCAAGCCGCTTGTGCAGCAACCCGGCCAGACGCGGGTCCGGCCCCAGCGGCTTGGCAGCAAGTGTTTCAGAACGGCTCCGGACAGCTTGGGCAATGTCCACCTGGACATGGAATCCCACGGTTAGCAGCAGCGGCACCACCACCGCCCGCACGCCCGGCGCCACGGCCGCCACCACATCGGGCAGTGCCGGCGTCTGGACATCCACATACGCTTCCAGCACGCTCAGGCCCGGGCGCAGCGCAGCAATTTCCGCCCTGAGTTCATTGATGCGGGCCTGCCCCTGCGCGCTGTTGGTGCCGTGGGCGCAGGCAATCATCACAGTCTCTTGTCCCATGGTTATGTCCTTTCAACGATTGTTCCCAGCCAATGTACGGCAGAAGGCGGTTGGGCCAATACTGTGTTGCGTCAGGGGTCACTGGCAGTATCCACGGCCTGCAGGCCTGCTGTCTTGTTGCTGATCCCCAGGGCCGAGACAACGCCGCCTGCAACAAAAAGCCCCGCTGTAATCAGCATGACACGCCGGAAGGATTCAACGTCAAGTGCCCCGCCCAATAAGAGCGCTGCCAAGGCCACTGCCAGGAGGCCGGCAACCCTTGACACTGCATTGTTGATGGCCGATCCAATGCCGCTTTGCCCCTGGGGCACGGCCCCCAGGATGGCTGCCGTCAACGGTGCCACCGTGATGGACAGGCCCACGGCAAAGACAATCTGGCCGGGCAGGATTTGCCACCAAAAGTTGAACGGCTCGGCCACGGATGTCATGAGCCAGTACCCCGCCCCGGCCACCACGGGACCTGCCGCCATGAACCAGCGCGGCCCGTACTTGCCAGCCAGGGTCCCGAACCGCCCAGCCAGAATCAACGAAATGACGGCGACGGGCAAGGACGCCAACCCGGCTTGCGCGGCGGAAAATCCCACAACCTCCTGCAGAAACAACACCACTATCAGCTGTCCCAAAGACAGTGCGGCATAGATGAAAGTGGTCGCGATGTTGCCCATGCCAAAGTTGCGGATCCGGAACAGGCCCAACGGCATCATGGGCGCTGCCACGCGACTTTCCCACCACAGGAAACCCGCCAGGGCCAGCAGGCCGGCCCCAAAAGGGAGGTAAACAGCGGGGTGTCCCCAGCCCAGCCGGCCTTGTTCAATCAGCGCGAACACTGTCCCGGCTAGGCCGGTAGCTGCCAGTGCGGCTCCCACAACGTCAATCCTGCGGCCGCGGCCTTTCGCTGTGGGGGCGGCGGACGCAAGCAGTGGTGTGGAAGCCGGCAGCGCCAGTCCCCTCAACAACCAGAGCGTGCCTGCAATAGGCACAACGTTGATGGCAAAGATGAGCCGCCAGCTGGCATAGTCAACCATCAGCCCGCCAGCCAGCGGACCGGCCAGAAACGCCGTCCCAGTCCATGCTGTCCAGGTGCCGATGGCCTTGCCTTGGGCTGCCCCAGTGAAGGTGGAGGTAATCAAGGCCAGCGAACTTGGCACCAGCATCGCAGCGCCTGCCCCCTGGACTGCGCGGGCCACGATCAGCAGCGTTGCGCTTGGCGCCACGGCGCAAGCCAGCGATGCTACACCAAAAATGATTAGTCCTGCACGCAGAATCCGCACCCGTCCGAAGGTGTCGGAGAGCGAGCCGGCGATCAAAATTAAGGACCCCAAGGCCAGCAGATACGCATCCACGACCCATTGCTGCGTGGTGATGCCACCGCCCAGGTCCAGGGTCACGGCCGGCAGTGCAACGTTCACAATGGCCCCGTCGAGGAACGCCACAAAGGAGGCCAGGATGGCCACCCACAAGACCCGCTGCTGGACGCCGGTCACGACTTCTTGGAGAAAGCGGTTCGGAGCGAGAGCTTGCGGGAATACTCAATGGATCCATAGCGGAACAAGTGCACGGCAACACGCAATGCCACCACGCCGAAGATGAACAGTTCGGCGATCACAATTGTTGCGGAGACGCCGTCGAGCGAGCCAAATGCGTTGCGCAACATGGCCGTGATGGGGGCTGTGAGTGGGAAGAACGTGAAGATTTGGACTATGACTGAGCCTGGATCACTGACCACCATGGTCACAATGTAAAAAGGGATGAACAGCGTGATCATGACGGGGGCGAACACTGTGCTGGCGTCCTTGGCCGTTGGCATGACCGCGCCAATGCTCACCAGCACGCCGGTGAAGAGGATGAAACCGCCAATGAACAGCAGCGCACCCACCAACATCGGCAGGAATTGGAACTGCAAATTGGAAAGGTCAAAATCGGGTATGGCCAGCTGGTCGTTGAAAAATACGAAAGCAACGGCCATGGGGGATGCAAACACCAGGGCCTGCACGGCGCCCACCATGAACAGCGAGATCACTTTGCCCACCACCAAGGTTGTGGGGTTCAAGGTTGTCAGGATCATTTCGGTGACCCGGTTTTCCTTTTCCTCCAAGGTGGAGGCAAGCATCTGATTGGCCAGCAAAATAATCACCACATAGAACAGGACCAGGAAAAGCAGTGGCGGCACCACAGTGTCCAGCCCGCCCGACGGCTGACCACCCTTGAATGTCTGGGACTCCGTGTCGAAATTGCCTTGGAGCGCCCCAGTCAATTCGGGCGAGCCCACTTTGTCCTGTGCCGAAAGGATCACCAGCTGCTTGGCGACGGCGTCATACGTGCCGTTTTTGAAAATGCCCTGGTCCGTGCCGAAAACCAGTACCGGGTCCGTCACCAGGCTGGCCGGGAAGCTGAAGTAAGCGTTGAGCGTGCCTGCCTTGACACGTTCGACGGCGGTGTCCGGGTCCGCCTCAATCCTCCCGCCCATGGCCTTGGCTATGGCCGGATCAATCAATGTAGAGGCGTCTGTGTAGCTGAAATCTACGGTCTGGGACTTTTGCGCCTCCGTTCTGGACTGTGTGGAGGAGCTGCTGGCAAAGACCAGGGCAAAGACCAGGCCCAGCAGCAGGGGGATGGCAAGGGTGGCAATCCAGAAGCGGCGCTTCTTCACAGTCCGGGTGAATTCAAACTGCACCACTGTGCCCAGGTTGTGGCGGGCCACCTCAAGTCACCGGCCCTGTTGAGTTTGGCTTGTGAGCCGCTGATGGGTCGCCGTAAATCTGGATGAAAATGTCATCCAGGCTGCGTTTGGCGGCCACAAATCCGCTGACGGCCAAGCCTGAGCCAATCAGCTCCCGCAGCACCTGTGACTCATCGGCACTCTCGGCCAGAGAGAGTTCAGCGTAGTTGGTTTCCTGCAGGGTGATCTTGTAGTTTGGCGATTCGTTAATGGTGCCGGAATATTTGAGCTTGATGGTGCGGCCACCAAATTGGTTTTGCACCTCATCGATGGTGCCGTAGGCCTCGGCGCGGCCGTCCTTGAGCAGGATGATCCTCTCACACAGGCGCTCCACCTCCTCCATTTGGTGGGTCACCATCATGACAGTGGCGCCGGCGTCCTTGCGTTCCTCAATGATGTCCAGCAGCAGCCGTCTGTTCACGGGGTCAAAACCCTTGGTTGGCTCATCCAAAATCAACAGTTCCGGTTCATTCATGATGGTCACGCCCAGCTGAATTTTTTGTTGCTCTCCGCCGGAAAGCTTGTCCAACCGCAGATCAGCCTTGTCAGCCAGGTCCACCCTGTCCAAATATTGCCGGGAGAACTTCTGGGCCTCTTGCTTGCTCAGACCCTTGAGCCGGCCAAAGTACGTCATCACGTCCATCACGGATTCTTTTTTGTACAGGCCGCGTTCCTCCGGCAGATAGCCAAGGCGGGAGCCAAAGTCGTCGCTGAAAACCTTGCCGTTGATCTCCAAGGTTCCCGCTGTGGGCCTGTAGATGCCCAGCAGTGCCCGGATCGTCGTCGTCTTTCCACTGCCGTTGCTGCCCAGAAAACCAAACGTTTCCCCACGCTCAACGTCAAAGGAAAGCCCGTCGATGACTTTCTTCGCGGCAAAGTGCATGTGGAAGTCGTGGATATGAATCAGAGGCTGTGCAACGTTCATTTAGTCAGCGTAGTCACATTTGGGGTCCGTGGCGTTGGCGGCATCATTCTGGGCACCCCCAGCAGCTTGTCCCGGCTAGAATTGTAGGCAACGCAACCGCCAATTTTTCGGAGATTTGAATGTCTGACATGTTCGTAGAGAAGTTCCGCGGCCTGGTGCCCCTGTACCTTCAGGAGCCGTGGCAGGAGGCCGACGGCATCACTGTGGCGGACCTTGATGACGTCTTTGCGGAATTGAAGATTTCGGTGCCACTGGCCCTGCGGGAGTTCCTGCATGCTTTGGGCAATTGCGAAGAAATCATGGAAGCGTACTACTTCTTCTGGGATCCTGAAGAGCTGGAAGTCCAGGACGGCTACCTGCTGTTCCTCGAGGACGAGGACGAGGCCTACACCTGGGGCATGCTGGCCGATCAGGCTGACGTTCCCGACCCCATCGTGTGGCGTCGGAACAATGCCACGGGCCAGTGGATCAATGAAGAGGGCACTTTTAGCGAGTTTGTTTTTGACATGCTCGACTGGGTTTTCACCGACTCCGAATAGTCCCCCATCTGGTCGGCGCCAGCTATGGGAATATTCCTCCGCTGGATGTAGCGTAGCGATATGGACGCACAGGAGCATTCGCCAGCTTTGATTCCAGACCCAGCCGCCATCGTGGCACTCGTGGAGACGTTGGTTGCGGGCATGTGGCCTCGCTCAGATTTTGAACGCAAAGCCTTCTTCCAGCGGCTGGGTTTCGCCTCGGGGGCCAAATGGGATGATGCATCCACCGTCTCGGCCACGGCGCACTTTGCCCTGCAAACCCCTCTTGCCGGGGATCTTTTCAGCTCGTGGACGCAGTACCACGGGAAATTCATGGGCGTCAGTATGCAGCCCTACACCTCCATGACCACCAATGATCTTTCCACCCGTGCCGGCTATGAGGCCATCCGGGCCCAGCTCACGGCGCACTACGGCGAGCCGGCCAATCCGTGGCACGACCCCGTTGTGCCGGCCTGTGTTTGGAACGTCAATGGCCGCCGCGTGGTGATCCGCTTCTTCAATCTGCAGCACAGCGGCATGATGCTCAGCGTTGACGACGCCGGACTGGCGGTAGCCGCTGCCACGGAGGCAAAGCGGTTGAACGAGCCCACTCATTGGAACAACAGTGAAGAGGCTGTTAGCCCGTTTGTTCTTCCCCGTTTGGGTGGCCGCGTCTAGTTAAGCAACTGACCCGCAGTAGTGGTCGAAAAACACCGCGAAATCGCGTTTTTTCGAGGGCCCACGCCCGCGAGGGGCCCCGACCGAGGGACGAGGTTGGGGAGCGGGTGGGGATTACTGCGGGTCAGTTGGTTTTTTGGTGGGGATCAGACGTCCCTCGACACCACTGCTTCGGCAAACGAGGTGAGCGCTGCCTTGACCATGCCCTCGGGCAGGGGCGCCAATGCGGCAATCGCGTCGGCGGACCATTCGCGGGCAACCACCCAGGACTCCGCGGTGACGGGGTGCTCGCGCAGTGCGGCAACAGCCTCAGCCAGAGCTTCATCGCCGCTCAGGTCGCCATCAACGAGCGTCAGCACAGCAGCGGCGGAGGCATCGCCGTCGGCGGCGGCCTTACGCAGCAACAGCACGGGCAGGGTCGGTACGCCTTCGCGCAGATCAGTTCCCGGTGATTTCCCGGAAACCTGCTTGAGCCCGGTGACATCGATGACGTCGTCAGCCAGCTGGAAAGCCACCCCAACTTTTTCGCCGTATTCGAGCATGACGTCCTGCAACTCTTCCGGCGCCCCACCAAAGATGGCACCAAGCTGGCCGGAGGCTGCCACGAGGGAAGCCGTCTTGTCGGCTACGACGGAAAGGTAGTGCTCTACCGGGTCTTCATCCTCGCGCGGACCCACCGTCTCGTGCAGCTGACCCAGGCACAAGCGTTCAAAGGTCCGGGCCTGAATTTCCAGCGCCCGACCACCGAGTTCGGACACCAGGATCGAGGCCCGGGCAAAGATCAAGTCGCCGGTCAAGATGGCGACGGTGTTGCCCCACACCTCATGGGCCGTGGGCGCACCCCGGCGGAACGGCGCGGAGTCCATGACGTCGTCGTGGTAGAGCGTGGCCAGATGGGTCAGCTCAACGACAACGGCGGCCTGCACCACTTCTCTACGGCTGGCATCGCCCAGGTGGGCAGCGAGCAGTACCAGCAACGGCCGGATGCGCTTGCCACCGGCTTCTACCAGGTGCCTGCTTGTAGCATCGGCCAAGGGATCCGAATTGGCAATGGCTTCACGAAGTACCTTTTCCACCCTGGCCAGGCTCATGGCAATGGACGGGCCAAGCTCCGGGTCATCAGCGACAGCGGAGAAGCCTGACGGCAATTGCAAACCTGTGGCAATGGCCATGGTGCTGGGGTTGGCGTCCTGCGACTCGGGCAGCCCGTGTCCGGCGTGGGTCCAGCTATGTTTCGCGGAAGTAGTCACTGCTTAACACTAACTATTGGTAGGGATTGTTGCTTGGGCGTGCGGGGAAAGTCTTGATTACTGGTGGCTGGTACCAGCTTCTCCAGTAGATGAATCACTCTATCCTCAAAACCTCGTTCCCCGGCGTCGGTGAGGTTCGCCATCATGCGGACCACAAAACGCATCAGCACAGGGATCGGCATGCCGGTTCGCAGCGCCAGCTTCATGATGGCCGGCTTGCCGATCAATTGGGCGAAGACCCGCCCCAAGGTGAAGTGGCTGCCCCACTGTTCGCGGACGTAGTCGCTGTACCCGGACAAGGCATGGTTGGCGGCCAGCACGGAGTTGGTTCCGGCCGCGCGTTGAATGAACTCGGCGGCGAAGCGGGCCGATTCCATGGCGTAGGAAATGCCTTCGCCATTGAAGGGACTGACCATGCCACCGGAATCACCCAGCAGCAAAAGCCCGGGTGAGTAGTGCGGAGTCCGGTTGAACCCCATGGGCAGGGCTGCGCCACGGATGGGGCCCACTTGGTTTTCGGAAGTGAAACCCCACTCGGGCGGCATGGCGCCTGTCCAGTCGCGCAGCACCTGGCGGTAGTCCAGCTTCCCGAACGCCTTGGAGGAGTTGAGAATGCCCAGGCCCACGTTGGAAGTGCCGTCGCCAACGCCGAAAACCCAGCCGTAGCCCGGCAGCGGGTTGCCTTGCTTGTCGGGGAGTTCCAGCCACCCCTCCATCCAGTCGTCATCGTGGCGAGGGGAGGTGAAGTAGGTCCGGTACGCAACACCCATGGGCCTGTCGTCGCGTTTTTCGTGGCCCAGGGACACAGCCGTGCGGGTGGAGTTGCCGTCTGCGGCCAGCACCAGGTCGGCGAAGAAGTCCTTGCTCTCGCCCGTCTTCTTACCCGAGTCATCCATGAGCGACGCGCGGGCACCCACCACGGTTCCGGCGTCGTCCGTCAACGCTGTGGAGACCGAGTGACCCTCAAGGATCAGCGCACCTGCGGCACGGGCATGCGTGGCCAAGGATTCATCGAAGCCCAAGCGGGTCCGGATCAGCCCGTAATCCGGGAAGTTGCTCAGTTCCGGCCAAGGAACCTCCACCTGCCGCCCGCCAGCAATGAGGCGCAGGCCTTTGTTCCGGCGCCACCCCTCGGCAGGGTCATGCGGCAGGCCCATGAGCTGCATTTCGCGCACTGCACGCGGAGTCAGGCCGTCACCGCACACCTTTTCGCGCGGGAAACGGGTCTTTTCCAGCACCGTCACATCAATCCCGGCGGTGGCCAGGTGGTAGGCCGCTGTGGATCCGGCAGGACCAGCCCCTACTATCAGTACCTTCACGGTGGGTGGAGTTCCTTTAGTTGGCGGACGTTAGTTGGCGGGGGAAGATTCGGCCGACTGCAGCGGCTTGACGGCGCGGTGGACTGCCACAATGCCGCCGCTCAAATTCCGGTAGGCAACGTTTTCCCAGCCGGACTCGGTGAGCCAGGCGGACAAGTTGTCCTGGTTGGGCCAGACCCGAATGGATTCAGCCAGGTAAACATAGGCGTCCGGGTTGGACGCAACTTTTTTGGCGATGGGAGGCAGCGCACGCATCAAATACTCGGTGTACACGGTGCGGAACGGTGAAAAGGTGGGGTGCGAGAACTCGGCCACCACCAGTTTGCCGCCGGGCTTGGTAACGCGCAGCATCTCCCGCAGTGCCTTCTTCGGATCCATGACATTGCGCAGGCCAAAGGAAATGGTGGAGGCGTCAAAGGAGTTGTCGGCGAAGGGCAGGTTGGTGGCATCCCCGGCGATGAAGTCAATGTCGGGGCGGCGGCGTTTGCCCACCTTCAACATGCCCACCGAGAAGTCACAAGCCACTACATTAACACCGGCGTCGGCAAATGGCTCGCTGGAGGTGCCGGTACCGGCAGCCAGGTCAAGGACCCGTTGGCCGGGCACAGCACCAACTGCGTCCACCACAATGCGGCGCCACCGGCGCGTCTGCCCCAGGGACAGAATGTCATTGACGATGTCGTATTTTGGGGCCACGTCGTCAAACATGGCGGCCATTTCTTCCGGACGCTTCTCCAAAGATGCACGGTTCACCCCTTTAGTCTCTCAAACTTTGAAGCGGATCGTGCATTGCGTTGCGGTGCAGTACGCCACTTGTGGGCCATCACACCGCGATTGAGCCGAAGTTGGGCCTGCAGGCGAGTAATCTGGACTCATCATGACTGCTTCCTTGGGCACCCATTCGCTGCGCACCCTGACTACGGCCCTGGATCCGGCCACGCTGGGTGAGCTCGGCGTGACCAACCCCGCCAGCTTGCTGGGCACCCTGGGCGGCACCGATCCGCTGTGTTGGCTGCGGCGCGGCGAAGGATTCCTGGGCTTTGGTGAAGTCACCGCTTTTACAGGTGCCGGGCGGGGGCGTTTTGCCGACGCCGAACAATGGTGGAAAACCCTGTTGGCCGATGCCCGGATCATCAACCCCCTGCGCCTGCCCGGCACCGGCGCCATGGCGTTTGGCTCCTTTGCCTTCTCCAAAACCAGCAGCTATGAATCGGTGCTGATTGTCCCGGAACTGGTGGTGGGTTTTTCCGGTGGCACCACCTGGCTGACCCAGATGAGTGTGGACGGCACTGCCCCCACCGCCGAATCCGCCCTCCATCTGCTGCGCTCGGCAATAGCAGGGGCATCACCTGCTGACAGCTCGACGCCGGAGCCCGCCCCCGCCGGCACGGTGCGTTCCGGGGCGCTCACCGAGGACCAGTGGAAGGATTCAGTCACCGCAGGGGTGGCGGCCATTGCCCGGGGCGGCCTGGAAAAGGTGGTTTTGGCCCGGGATGTGGTGGCAACGTTCGCCGAACCGGTGCAGAGAGTTTCAATTCTGCAACGATTAATACGCCTATACGACGAATGCTGGACCTACGGGGTGCACGGCCTGGTGGGCGCAACACCGGAAATTTTGATCAAAATTGACGGCTCGGTGGCCCAGGCAAGGGTTCTTGCCGGAACGTTGGATCGGGAAGACGAACCCGCCGGGTCCACGGGCTTTGCCACTACCGTTTTGGGCGGCTCCATCAAGCAGCGCCAGGAACATGACTTTGCTGTCAGGTCCCTGGTCCGGCAACTGGCGCCATTCGCCAGCGATCTGGCATTCCCGGCCGAACCCTTCATCCTGGAGCTGCCCAATGTGTGGCACCTTGCCTCAGATGTCACGGCCGAATTGGCCAGTTCCAACGGGCATTTACCCAGTTCCTTGGCCTTGGTTGAGGCTTTGCACCCTACGGCAGCAGTGTGCGGCACCCCCCGGGAGGAAGCCGGAACGCTCATCCTGGAGCTTGAAAAAATGGACCGTGGACCCTACGCCGGACCGGTGGGCTGGCTCGATGGTGACGGCAACGGCGAATGGGGCATCGCCCTGCGCGGGGCAGTGCTGGAAGACCCGCACAGCGTGCGCCTTTATGCGGGCGCCGGCATTGTGGAGGCCTCGGATCCGGAGGCTGAACTGGCCGAGACGTGGGCTAAATTCCGTCCCATGCTGCAAGCCTTGAACGTTCCACAGAACCGTTAAAGTGGGTCGCTGAGTCTGGAATGTCAGACACGATCGTGTCTCGGCCACTTGCTAGCCTAGGTAAAAAGTTGTTCAATAGTGAAATGTCGTTTACCGTGATGCAAATCACTCGGGGCTACACTATATTTCATCGACACACTGTTCCATGAAACAAAGGGCTAAAAATGCATATTTCAACCAAACTGTCAGTTCGTCTCGCCGCGGTAGCTGCCGTCGCAGCATTGGCACTGACCGGCTGCACCACAGCATCCCAGGATGGTGGCGGCGAAAGCAGCGGAGGAGCTTCACAGCCTGCCGCGTTCGATCCCACGACAGTAGCCAAGGACGACGCCTTGATTGCGTTGCTGCCAGCAGCCCTGAAGGAAAAAGCCACCCTCACAGTAGGCTCCGATACCTCCTACGAACCAGCCGAGTTCCTGGACAAGGACGGACAGACGCCCATCGGTTATGACGTTGACTTTGCCAAGGCAATCGCAGCAACGTTGGGCAAGACGGCAGAGGTTCAGACAGCTGACTTCTCAGGCATTCTCCCCAAGCTGGGCACCGTCTACGACATGGGATTGTCGTCTTTCACCGTCACGCAAGAACGGTCAAAGGCCGTGAACTTCATTAGTTACTTCAATGCTGGTGTGCTGTGGGCAGTGCAAAAGGGCAACCCCAAGGGCATCACCATGGACAACCTGTGCGGGAAGAAGGTGGGCGTCCAGACGGGAACCGTCCAAGAAGACCCTGACGTGAAGGACCGTTCCGCGGCCTGTGTTGCAGCAGGGCAGCCTGCCATCGAAATCATCTCGCTGAAGAACCAGACTGAGGTCACCACCCGACTGGTTGGTGGCACCATCGACGCCATGAGCGCCGATTCCCCCATCACCCGCAATGCGATGGCCAAGACAAATGGCCAGCTGGAAACTTTGGGTGATGTGTATGACTCCGCCGAACAAGGCATCGCGATCGCCAAGGCTGACACCGAATTTGCCGGTGTGATCGAGAAGGTCATGAACAAGCTCATCGATGATGGCTCCTACATGAAGATCTTGGAAAAGTGGAACAACACTGAAGGTGCCGTCACCCAAGCGGTCCTGAACCCCGCCCCGAAAAATTGAGCAGGGGATCCCGGCGTCAGACCATGGTGGGCAAGGACGCCAGCCTTGAACTGATTGACGCAGTTCCCGTTCGTCACCCGTGGCGATGGGTTGGTGCCGCCGCCATACTGCTGGCCCTCATCTTGGTCATCCAGTCAATGACCACCAACCCCAAGTTCTATTGGGGAACCTTCCGGACCTATGTCTTCGACGTACTGGTCATCCAGGGCGTGGGCTGGACGCTGATCCTGACCGCCAGCTCCATGGTCATTGCCATTGTGCTGGCCATCCTGCTGGCGTTCATGCGCCAATCCGACAACCCTCTGTTCAGGTACGTTTCCTGGGTGTGGGTCTGGTTCTTCCGTGGCACCCCTGTGTACACCCAGCTGCTGTTCTGGGGATCCATCGGGGCCTTGTATCCCAAGATCATTGTTGGCGTCCCCTTTGGCCCGGAACTGTTTTCTTGGGACACGGCCACGGTCATCAACGCAACCGTCGCGGCAATCGTGGGCCTGGGCCTGAACGAATCCGCGTACCTGGCGGAGATCTTCCGGGCCGGCCTGAAGTCCGTGGACAATGGCCAAATGGAGGCGGCCGAGGCATTGGGCATGCGCAGGTCAAAGGTCATGTGGCGGATAATCCTGCCCCAAGCCATGCGCGTGATCATTCCTCCCACCGGAAATGAAACCATCGGCATGCTCAAAACCACCTCGCTGGTGTTGGCCGTGCCGTTCACCCTGGACCTGACATTCGTGACGAATGCATTGGCCAGCCGTACATTCCTGCCCATCCCGTTGTTGATGGTCGCCGCATTCTGGTACTTGGTGATCACCTCAGTGTTTATGGTGGGCCAGTTTTACATCGAACGGCACTTTGGCAAGGGCGTTGACAACGTCATGAAAGCTCCGGTCAAGGCCACTGAAGTTGCTGCTTCGGCCCATGCAAACCCGGTGAAAACCACCGACGGAACCACGGAAGGTGGCAAGCAATGACCGACACAACTTCAACGGCCTCGCCGGTACCCGCCGGGGTCAAGCCGCTGGTGGACATCCAGGGAGTCCACAAGTTCTTCGGCGAGCACCATGTGCTCAAGGGCATCGACATGAGCGTGAAACCCGGCGAGGTCTCAGTAATCATCGGCCCGTCAGGTTCCGGCAAGTCAACGCTCTTGCGCTGCATCAACCTCCTGGAAACCATCAGTGCCGGCCGGATTTATGTCCACGATGCCCTCATCGGGTTCAAGGAGATCAACGGCAAGTTGCACGACTTGAACACCAAGCAGATCGCCGGCCAGCGCCGGGAGATTGGCATGGTGTTTCAGCGCTTCAACCTGTTCCCGCACAAGACTGCCCTGCAAAATGTGATTGAGGCTCCCACCCAGGTGAAGCGCCAGTCCAAGGCAGCGGCCAAACTGAAGGCACTTGAACTGTTGGAGATGGTGGGGCTTTCCGATCGCGCCAACTTCTACCCGGCTCAGCTGTCAGGTGGCCAGCAGCAGCGTGTTGCCATTGCCCGTGCGCTGGCCATGGAGCCGGAGTTGATGCTCTTTGACGAGCCCACGTCAGCTCTGGACCCCGAGCTGGTGGGCGATGTCCTTGAAGTCATGAAAAAACTGGCCAAGTCAGGAATGACCATGATTGTGGTGACCCATGAGATTGGTTTTGCCCGCGAAGTGGGCGACACCTTGACGTTCATGGACGGCGGCGTGGTGGTGGAGAGCGGAAACCCGCGCGACATCATCGCCAACCCCCAGCATGACCGGACCAAGGAGTTCCTCAGCAGGGTCCTCTAACCCCGTTCCTTCAAACTGACCCGCAGTAGTGGTCGAAAAACGACGAGAAATCGCGTTTTTTCGACCACTACTGCGGGTCAGTTGGTTTTTTGCTAGATGATGACGTTCAAGGCCGCGGTGTACCCCGCCGCGACGGAACCGGTGGTTGACGCCAATTGGTGGATGCCGCCGTCGTCCCCAAAAACCATGTCGCTGGCAAGCGTCGTGTTGGGGAAGTTCTGCTGGCTGGATTCGTATCCGGCGGACTCGTACACCTCATTGCAGGAGGCCTCCGTCATGGCGATTTGGGATGTGCGCAGGATTTGTCCCGCCGAGGTGGCATTGGACATGCTCTCAAACACCTCAAAGTGCATGTGCGGCCAGCGGCCGTTGTAGGCACCCGGGAAGATGGTGGTGAACGTGAGCTGGCCGTTGGCGTCGGCTTCCTGGACGCCGCGCAGGAAGTTCTCGTTCTCCAGGCCCTGGTCATACAGGGAATACTTGCCGTCGCGGGTGGCGTGCCACAGGTACACGGCGGCACCGGAGAGCGGTTTGCAGCCCTGCGCATTGTCCAGAAGCGTCAAGGTGACCGTCAGCGGAACACCCTCGGCCCTGGTGGTCGAGGAGCCAAAACTGGCCACAATGTCACGGCGAACCACTCCGGACGCCGTGAGGACGTCGGGCCCGTTGGAGCCGTCGGCCGGGTACGGGCCACCTGTTTCCTCCGGAGTGTCCGGGGTGTTGGCGGTGCATTCAGCGAGTGCACGGGTGACCTGTGCAGTGGCAACGGGTGTGCTGCTGGACGTGGCAGCAGGAGTGGTTGCGGCGGCGGGTGCAGACGTAGCGGCCATAGTGGCGCCAGCTGTGGAGGCGGTGCCGCCGGGAGCCGGTGTGCAGGCCGCCAGGCCCGCGATGGCGCCGGCTCCGAGCATGAGGCCCAAGGTGCGGCGGCGGGTGAACATGGTGCCCAGATCAAATTCCAGGCCCCTGTCATGGTCGGGGTGCGGCGAGTTATTCATGGCATCCACTCCATCAAAGCTTGCTATGCATCAGCTGTGTTCCCACTGTACTGAGCATAAAAGCTTGCAACCAGACCCCGGCACAAACGCCGCTTTCCAAACTGACCCGCAGAAAACGGCGAAAATTCACGATTTTGAGGTGTTTTTCGGCGTTTTCTGCGGGCTAGTTGGTTTTGAGGGCGGCGGCGATGCGGACGTGCTGTTCGCGCAGGCCTGCCCGTGTGGCCGACACCTCGATGATGCGCCGCCCGGCCACCGGCCCGGCCAGTGCCGCATCCAGCTCCGCAGCCCTACGGACCAGGGTGTGGCTGAAACCGTAGGCGGCGGCCAAGGCTGCCAGGTTCACGGTGTGTGGTGTACCAAAGAAGCGTTCGACGGCGGCCGCGTAGTCCGGTGCCGCCGCGAGCTCACCGTGCTCCAAGACTGAGAAAATGCCGCCACCGCCATCATTCAAGACCACGATGTGCAGCGGGGGCGCCTGCTCGCTGGAACCAATGTTCAGGGCACCGGAGTCGTGCAAAAAGGTCAGGTCACCCACCAGGACGCGGGTTGGTTTGTGCGTTGCCAGCGCCACACCCGTGGCTGTTGCGACGGTGCCGTCGATGCCCGCCAAACCGCGGTTTGCGAAGATCCTGGCGTTGCTTTCTTCAGTGGGCTTTCCGGCCAGGTCAACGTCGCGCACAGGGTTGGACGAGCCCAGCACCAGGTTGCTGCCGGGATCTTGCTGGGCCCTTTCCCACAGTTTGCGGGCCACCAGCTGACCGGCCAGCGCACCGGGCTGCGGCGCTTCCGCCAGTACGGCGTCGAGGGCGCCTTCAGCGTGAGCGGAGGCATCCTGCCAGGCCTGAAGCCAGCCGCTTGGCCCGCACCCGGCAAAGCCAGTCAGCTGGTCCCACTGGGTCAGGATCAGCTCCGGCCGCCGGCCGGATTCAAACCACGTCACGGGAGTTGGCAGATACAGCGCCCGTTCCAGCCCAGTGGTGGCCATCAACGTGCTGATTTCCCGGGACAGGGTGGGGCGGCCAAACAGCACCACGCGTTGGATGGGGTTGGAACTTTCGGGTCCAAATTGCTCCAGCAGGAGGCGGTAGGGGCCAATGGCGTTGGGCCCAAAGCGGGCGTTGGAAGAGGGCTCCGCCAGCAGCGGCAGCCCCAGCATGCGGGCAAAGTACTCGGCCTCGGGACCGGCGTCGTGCCCGGCCACCACCACCGTCCGGTGACTGGTGGAGGGCAACACCATGACGGGCTCGGCGCCTTCATCGGCTTTCGCGGGTGCACCGAGTTCACTGGGTGCACCGGCTGTACCGGGCGCATCAACAACTGGCAGCAGCCGCTCCCATTCGGAACCGTCCAGCGCTGGCGTCAGCGGATCCCGGAACGACAAATTAACCTGTACGGGCCCGCCCGGGATGCCTTCGAGCCGTCCGCGCGCGGCACTAAGGGCCGTGGAGATCGCAGAGGTGGGGTCAATGCCGGCCGCAACGTCCGTGGCGAAGCGTACGTGCTCGCCAAAGAGATCCAGCTGGTTCGTTGTCTGGTTGGCCCCCGTGCCGCGCAGTTCATCGGGCCTGTCGGCGGACAGCACCACAAGCGGGATTCCGGCGTGGTTTGCCTCCATCACCGCTGGCAGGAGATTGCCGACGGCCGTTCCGGAGGTTGTCACCACAGCCACGGCGGCGTCAGCTCCCAGGGCCAGCCCCAGCGCCGTAAATCCGGCCACACGCTCGTCAATGCGCACGTAGGTGCTCAGCCTGCCGTCGGCTTCTGCCTCGGCCAAGGCATACACCAGGGGTGCGCTGCGCGATCCCGGCGCCAGCACCACATGTGCCACCCCTGCGCGTTCCAGCGCGTCTACTACATAGCGGGCGGAGTCCATTGAGCTAAGAAAAGTCACAGCCCCATCTAATCATCATGAGCTCATCCTGGGTTGACCGGGAGTTGTCAGAGCAGTGCGTAGCAGCGGCGCAGGCGCTGCAGCCACCACTCGCGGCGTTCCGCCGGTGCCGCACATTGCGCCAGCAGACCGGGGTCTGCCACCACCTCACGCACCTCCATGCCACCGGCAACTGCCACCAGGCTGGGATCGGCAATGTCGGCCGCCATGAGGGACACGGTACCCAATCCACAGGCGTAGGGCAGCTCTGGAAGCGCGGCGGCCAGCGCCAACCCGGCGCTGATTCCCACGGACGAATCCAGGGCCGAACTCACCACTGCCGGCAGCCCGGCTTCAGCCACAATCTCCAGGGCACGCCGCACGCCACCCAGCGGCGCCGCTTTCACCACGAGGAGATCCGCTGCCCCGGCACGCGCCACGGCAAGAGGATCCGTGGCCTTGCGGACACTCTCGTCGGCAGCAATCAGCACAGTTCCACGCAAGGCCTTGCGTACGGCTGCCAGCTCCGCAATGGAGGCAACGGGCTGCTCGGCATATTCCAACCCAAAGACGGAGAGCATTCGAAGCGCCGACACGGCCTGCTCAACATCCCAGCCGCCGTTGGCATCCACCCGAATTTTGGCCTCGGGCAGCAAATGCCGCACGGCCCCCACACGGGCGGCGTCCTCGGACAGGGACTGCCCTGCCTCGGCCACCTTGATTTTCACCGTATGAACAGCATCAAAGGCCGCCAATACTGCGGGAACCTGGGCCGGGGCCACAGCCGGAACCGTGGCGTTGACGGGCACCCAATCACGCACCCTCGCTGGCTGCCCCAGCCAGCCAGCCTCCAAAGCCGACGCCAACCACTTGGCGGATTCCTCGTCGTCGTACTCCAGGAAGGGGCCAAATTCGCCCCATCCGGCAGGTCCTTTGAAAACCATCACCTCGCGGGCCTGAACACCCCTGAATTTCACGCGCATGGGGAGCGAAACGACGTGGGCGCCGGCCAGGACTTCATCCAGGGGTGGGAGCGAAAACATGTTCCCACTGTAGCGCCAAAGTCAGGGTGTTCCCATGAAACTGTGGGAACCTAGAGGCGATGAATACCCACGCCGCATCTCGACGCGCAGGCCCTCGCGGAGCACGTGCGCCCAGAATTTCTGCGTGGCCTTTTATAGTTGCGGCATTGATAAGTTTGGCCGGGTTGATCCTGACGTACAGATTCTTCGTCAATACCACCACGGGCCAGTTCATTGACGAGTCCGCTTTGGTGGAGGCTGCCGTGGTCCGGGATCGGATCGGCGCCCAAACGGCCCAGCTGCTGGACTTGCTGCCTGCCACCTCCGTGGTCATTGCTGCCGTGGTGGTCCTGTTCGTCACCGTTGCCAGGCGCCGCTGGAAGGCTGCCGGCATTGCCATTGCCGCCATGGCAGCCGCGAATCTCTCCACCCAGCTCATCAAGGCCGGACTGCCTGACCGTCCGCACATGGGTGTTTCCACCTTGGCGTTGAATTCGCTGCCGTCCGGGCACAGCACTTTGGCCGCCAGTGCCGCGGCCGCCGTTTTTCTGGTGGTGTCGCCGCGATGGCGACCCGCCGTCGCCTTTGTGGGCGGCGGCTACGCCATCATGGCCGGGGTTTCCACCCTCATCAACCAATGGCACCGCCCCGCCGACGTGCTGGCTGCGTTCTTTGTGGTGGCCTTGTGGACTGCCCTGGCGGCCCTTGCTGTCATGCGGGGCGGTCCCCAGTGGAATGTGTGGCTGGGCTCGAGTAGGCACTGGGCGTCCTCGCGCTGGTGGACGGCATGCACGGTGATCTTAGCGGCCCTTGGCGTCGTACTCACAATGTTGAACCTGCGCGCTGCCGACGCCGCCGGAACCGTCAGCACCATCACCTATTTCTTCGCGGGGGTGGGCCAAATTGTTGCCGTGGGCTTTGGGCTGACGTTTGCGGCCACGCTGCTCCTTACCCTGCCAGTTCGACGCCGGTCCTAGCCTTAGGCCTCACTGTCCCGGTGTGGCGGGCCGGCTGCGCGGCACCCAGTACCCCAGCACAGCTGCCGCAGCCAGTCCCAGGATGCCGGTGGCTGCGATGCCAAAGGACAAGGACACCACAGCTGTGAGCCCGGCCAAAATGGCGGGGCCGCTGGAGCCGCCACAGTCTGACAGGAATCTCCAGATGCCCAGGAATTGAGCCCGGCCGTGACGGGGCGAGTAGTCGGCCCCCAGCGTCATGATCATTCCGGAGCCAATACCGTTGCCGAAACCAATCAGGAGTGCCACCAGCAGCAGGGACCCGGCCCCCGTGGTGAGCGGCATGAGCAGCAAGGCGATCCCCATGAGTGTCATGGACGGTACGGCAACCCAGTTGCGGCCCTTTTTGTCCATGACCTTCCCGGCGGGATAAAAGACCAGCATGTCGATGGCACCGGACAACCCGTAAATCAACGACGTCGCGGCCGGGTCAAGGCCAAGGTTGTCGGCCCACAGCGGCACCACCACCTGGCGGGCCGATCGCACCGCGCTGACCAGGATCACACCAATGCCGATGGTGAGAAAGAGCCTGCGGTTGGCGATGATCAAGGAGCGGACGGTGGGCATGGGCCCCTTGGGTGCGGGTCCGTTGCCGCTGACCAAGTCCGGCAGCCACCAGGCCAGGACCCCGGCAGCGCCGATGGCCACCGCGGCAACCCAGTAGGCGCCCTGCAAGCCCACGAGGTGGATGACCAGCGCACCAATGAACGGCCCGGCAAACAGTCCAATACGCCCAACCCCGCCCAGGGTGGACATGGCGCGTGCCCGCATGAGCGGCGGCACGGCCTCGGTGAGGTAACTTTGCCGGGCCAGGTTGAAGACGGCCGCCGCGGCACCGATGAGGAACACCCCGGCACCAAAGACCAGCAGATTGGAGGAAAAACCGCACAGCATCAGGGCGACCAGGCTGAGCCCGGCGGCACCCATCATGCTCAGGCGCTCCCCGAACTTTGCTGTCATGAGCGAGGCCGGGATGTTGCTGACCAGTGATCCGATCCCGATCAGGGCCACCACCAACGCAGCACCCGCCAGGGAGGAGCCCAGGTCGCGGGCACTGAGGGGAATGATGGGGAGGATGGCGCCTTCGCCGATGCCAAACAGCAATGATGGCCCAAACGCCGGGACGGCGATGGACCACAGGCTAAAGTCACCGGGGTTTGCGCTCTTGTTCACTATCCCCACTGTAGACCCGGCCGGCGACAGCTACGGGCACGAGTCAACCCTCCGGGCGGTCAGCTTCCATGCGGTCGGCCATCCGGGCTGCAAACTCGGCGGTCACGGGCCGGCCATGGCCTGGCACCATGACGGGGAACCTATCCCCCATGCCTGCCAGTTGGTGCAGGACCTCGACCCATTCCAGCGGATACGAATCCTCACATTGCGGTTCGCCGCCTTCCTCCACCACGTCACCGGCAAAAAGCACACCGGGCGCCCCGACCATCAAATCACCGTCTGTATGGCCGCGCCCCAGGGTGAACAAGTCAACGCTGATCCCACCCAGACCCAACGTCACAACATCATCGTGAACCAGTTGTGTGGGCACCACAATCCCGGTGTCCAACCCCGTACCGGCAGCCATTTCCGGCTCGGCTCCGGCCACCTCGGCTCGTTGTGACTCCCCCGTCCCGGCGATGCTCCGCGCGGTGTTGGCGTGCGCCCAAAACTCGGTGACGCCGTCGTGCATGAAAACGGCGTTGCCAAAGAAGTGGTCCCA
Source organism: Arthrobacter glacialis (assembly GCF_002909415.1). Classification (NCBI taxonomy): domain Bacteria; kingdom Bacillati; phylum Actinomycetota; class Actinomycetes; order Micrococcales; family Micrococcaceae; genus Arthrobacter; species Arthrobacter glacialis. The sequence continues at coordinate 37,573 of NZ_PPXB01000015.1, forward strand.
ATGCGCATGGGTAATGGCCACAACCAGCGGCAGCTCAGTCAGTGTCCGCACGGCGAGCAAGATTTCATGTGCGTGCCGCGGCCCGCAACCGGTGTCGATCAGCAATGCGCGTTCGGCACCAACAACGAGCCCAATGTTGACCAGGGCCCTTTCACCGGAGCTGGGCATCAGGTAGATTCCACTGCCCAGTTGTTGCCATGAATCTGCCATGCACCCACCTTAGCGGCGCTAAAGGTCTGCCAGCACGGAGGCGGGGTTTTCCATGGCATCGGCCACGAACCGCAGGAAGCCTGCGGCCACGGCACCGTCGCACACGCGGTGGTCGAACGCGAGGGTCAGCTCGGTCATCTGGCGCACGCACAACTCCCCGTTGACCACCCACGGCTTGTCCATGATGCGCCCAATTCCCAGCATGGCAGCCTCCTGGTAGTTGATGATGGCGGCCGAACCGTCCACTCCAAACACGCCGTAGTTGTTGATGGTGAAAGTGCCCCCGCGCAGCGTCTCCGGCCCCGCCTTGCCGCCACGGGCTTGCTCCGCCACGGCACGAATCCGTTCATCCAGGGTGCGGGCGCTGAGTCCTTGAACGTTGCGGACCACGGGCACCATGAGTCCGCGCTCCGTTTGGGCGGCGATGCCAAGGTTGATACCGGCAAACTCCACGAGCTCCTGTTCGGGCCCGTTGTGGGCCACTTGCATGTTCAGTGCCGGGAAGCGGCCCAGACCGGCGGTGACGAAGCGTGCCACAAATGCCAGCACGCTGGGGGCTCCACCATCTTTGGCCTTCAGCTCCCGCCGCAGTTCCATGAGTGCCGTGGCGTCAACGTCAACCCACACTGTGGCGTCAGGAATTTCAGCCCGGCTGCGGGTCATCGCCGCGGCAGCTGCTTTCTTCACGCCTGTCAGCGGTGTCCTGCCGGCCACTTCGAGGCCGGTCCGCTGATCGACGACGGCGCGGGAGCCTTCCGGTGCCGCGGGCGCCAGTACAGGCCCGCCCGCCGCAGCCTGCTCCACATCGCGGCGCAGGATGAGCCCGTCGCTCCCGGAGCCATGGATGTTGGAGAGCTCCAGGCCGTGGTCGTGGGCCAGTTTCCGCACGAGCGGCGAAACCACCAGATGGGCCCGGTGCTGAACCGCGGCGGGGCCCGAGTCCTGAGCATGAAGGTGCTGGCGCAGCGCAGGACGGGTCCGCCCCGGTCCCCCGTGCGACGACGTCCCATAGCCAATGAGCACGTTGCCGGAGCCTTCAGCGGAAGTGGCTAAAGCGGGGGTGGGTGCCCCCACTTCCGCGGCCGCCGAATTCACGGAGATCAGTGGTTTCCCAACGGTCAGGGTGTCGCCTTCGGCGCCGTGGAGGGTTTCCACCACGCCTTCAAAGGGCGAGGGCACCTCCACCACGGACTTGGCGGTTTCCACCTCGGCGATGGGCTGGTCCACATGGACGACGTCACCGACGTTGACCAGCCACGTGACCAGTTCGGCTTCGACCAGACCCTCGCCCAGATCAGGGAGGAGGAACACTTGCAGGCTCATGGGGTCTCCCACTGAAGGTTGTCGACGGCGTCGAGGATACGGTCCACGCCGGGAAGGTAGTACTTTTCGAGTTTGGGCGCCGGGTAGGGGATGTCGAAACCAGTGACCCGCAGGACGGGTGCGGCGAGCGCGTGGAAGCAGCGTTCCTGGATGCGGGCCACAATCTCGGACGCCATGGAGGCAAAGCCGGGAGCCTCGGCGATGACGATGGCCCGCCCGGTGGATTTAACGGCGGCGGTGATGGTTTCGTCGTCGAACGGCACCAGGGAGCGCACGTCGATGACTTGCAGGGAGCGGCCCTCTTGCGCAGCCGTCTCGGCGGCCGCGAGCGCCACTGCCACGGAGGGTCCGTAGGCGATCAAGGTGGCGTCGGTGCCGTGTCGGGCTATCGCAGCGTGGCCAATCGTGGACGGCGCAGCAGCACCCACGCCTTCTGAGTACCCGGCCCGCAAGGCATCCAGGTCAACGGTGTCCTTGCTGAAGTACAACTTTTTGGGTTCCAGGAACACCACGGGATCAGCGGAGGCGATCGCGTCGCGGAGCATGACATAGGCGTCGGCCACGGTGGAGGGCGTGAGCACCGTCAGCCCCGGCGTGTGCACATAGTAGGCCTCGGAGGAATCACAGTGGTGTTCCACCCCGCCAATCCCGCCGGCGTAGGGAATCCTGATGACCAGGGGCAGGCGCACCTGGCCGCGGGTGCGATTGCCCAATTTGGCCACATGGCTGGTGATTTGTTCAAAGGCTGGGTAGGCGAAGGCGTCGAACTGCATTTCCACCACGGGCCTCATCCCGTTGATGGCCATCCCGGTGGCCATGCCGATGATCCCGGATTCGGCCAGCGGCGTGTCAAAGCACCGCTCCTCGCCAAACTGTTGGGTGAGCCCGTCGGTCACCCGGAATACCCCGCCCAGGGTGCCCACGTCTTCGCCAAACACCACGACGGCGGGATCTGCGGCCATGGCGTCGGCCATGGCCAAGGTCAGCGCTTTGGCAAAAGTGATGGTTTGGACACCGGACAGGCGCTCCCCCGGCTGGGCAGCCGGTGTGGCAGGCTGGGGCGTCTGGGCAATGGTGGTCATCGTGAGGCTCCCATGGTGGCTGATGATGCGGCAAGTTCCGCCGCAAGCAGGGTGCTTTGCTCGCGCAATTGAGGTGTGGGCTCGCTGTAGACGTACCGAAAGAGATCCAGGGGGTCCACCGAGGTCTCTGCGTTGAGCCCGTCCCGCAGCGTCTTGGCCATCGCTTCCGCAGCCACGGCGATGCGTTCGCGGTCAGCGGCAGCCAGGGCCCCGGCGTCGTGCAGGTATTTCTCCACTCGCAGCAGCGGGTCCTTCGGCACCCACTGGGCCACCTCGGCGTCACTGCGGTATCGGGTGGAGTCGTCGGCGTTGGTGTGCGCCTGCATCCGGTAGGTGTGCGCCTCCACGAGCGCCGGCCCGCCCCCGTTGCGTGCGCGGTGCACCGCGTGGCCCAGGACGGCCAGCAAGGCGGCCAGGTCGTTGCCGTCCACGCGCTCGCCGGGCATCCCATAGCCCACGGCCTTGTGGGCCAGGGAGGGGGCAACGCTTTGGCGGATGAGCGGGACGGAGATGGCGTATTGGTTGTTTTGGATCAGGAACACCACCGGGACATGGAAGACGGCGGCAAAGTTCAGCGCCTCATGGAAGTCACCCTCACTGCTGGCGCCGTCCCCGCAAAGTGCCAGCACCACTGTGTCCTCGCCGCGCAGCTTGGCCGAGTGCGCCACCCCCACCGCATGCAGCAGTTGGGTGGCCAGCGGAGTGGTGGGGTTGGCCGTGTTGTAGTCGTGGGGGTTGAAGCCGGAATGCCAGTCTCCGCGCAGCGACTCGAAGGCTTCCACGGGGGCCACACCGCGGCCCAGCACGGCCACGGTGTCACGGTAGGTGGGGAAGAGCCAATCGCTGCGTCGCAGGCACATGACCGCTGCCACCTGGCAAGCTTCCTGCCCGTGCGACGACGGGTACACGGCCATGCGCCCCTGCCGCACCAAGGCTCCCGCCTGATCGTTGACGCGCCTGCCGACCACCAGGCGCTCATAGCCCTCCAGCATCGTTGCCATCTCGGGGAGCTGGTAAGGCTCCTTGTATTGCTTGTGTTGCTTGGCTGGCGCCTCGCTGCCGTCGGCGGCGATGAGCTGGACGGGTTCAGCCGAGGGCAGCATGTAGCTCTGGCTCTCGAGGAATTCCGGGTGGGTCGTCATTGAACTCCGCCCTCCTTTGGTAGTCGGCTCGCCCCGCAACATAAGCGGAGGCGCAACAAAGATGTTCTGTTCCTTCAGTATGTGATTCACACCGTTTTGTATCCATAGTTTTGTAATTCTCTGGAATTTGCCGATCAAGATCCGTAGTCTGAGAGACACAATGACATGTGATAGGCGTTACGGTCCCAGCTTTTTGCGGGGAGTCTTTCGCCCCGCCCCAGCCGAACCAGGAGTGCCGTGACCGAGAGTTCCCCACCACCGCTCGACGAGGTGGACAAGAAGATCCTGGCTGAACTCACCCGGGATGGCCGCATGTCGGTGAGCACCGTCGCGGAGAACGTGCACATCTCCCGCGCCCATGCGTATTCGCGGATCTCCCGCCTGACCACGGACGGGATTCTGACCAAGTTCACCGCCCTGGTGGACCCGATTAAGGCGGGGTTGAAGTCCTCCGCCTATGTCACCTTGAAGGTGAGCCAGCATTCCTGGCGGGAACTCCGGGAGGAATTGCGGGCCATCCCCGAAGTTGCACACATAGCCTTGGTGGGCGGCGATTTCGACGTCATCCTGCTGGTCCGCGCCGAGGACAACCAGGGCCTCCGCAAGGTCATTTTTGACCGGCTCCAGTCCATGCCGGGCGTCCTGGACACCCAAACGTTGCTCATCTTCGAGGATCTGGACACCAGGTAGCGACTTAGAGCCTGCGGCCGCGAACCGAGTGTGCAGATAATGCGATTTCCAGCTCCGGAAGTCACATTATCTGCGCACTGGGTGCAGGACTTGCGAGCCGGAGGGAGCAGTCGGGGCGTAGGCTCGGGCCATGGACACTTCAAGCAAAGCCACCGAACTGCTCCGTCTCCACCAAGCACCGGAAGTCCTGCAACTGGTCAACGTCTGGGATTCAATCACAGCCAAGGTCATTGCGGATCTGCCCGGCACCAAGGCCCTCGCCACAGCCAGTCATTCAATTGCGGCTTCGTTGGGCTATGAGGACGGCGAGCACATTCCGGTCCAACTCATGATTGATGCTGTGGGCCGCATTGCCGCCGCCACGACTCTTCCCGTCTCTGCCGACCTTGAGGCGGGGTATGGCAACCCCGGCGAGACCATCAAGAAGGCCATCGGAGTGGGCATTGTGGGCGCCAACATTGAGGACCAGATGCGCCCTCTTCCGCAGGCCATCGCCCAGATGAAGCAGGCTGCCGACGCAGGTGCGGCGGAAGGCATCGATTTTGTTCTCAATGCACGCACTGACGCTTTCCTGCGTGCCGGGGACCGCGACCCGCGGGAAGTGCTGGAGGCCGCCATCGAACGAGGACGGGCCTATCTGGACGTTGGAGCCGCGTGCATCTTTGTCCCGGGAAAGTTGGACGAGGCCACCGTCACCGCGCTGGTTGCAGGCATCGGATGGGGCAAGATCAACGTCATCAATGTTCCCGGTTCGCTCAGTCCGGCAAAACTGCAGGAGTTGGGCGTTGCCCGCATTTCCTACGGCCCGTGGATCCAGCGTGTGGCCTTAACGGCGATCGCAGACGCAGCCACGGCACTCATGAACAATGGCGCCCTGCCGGAGGGCACACGTCCGCTCAACTAACGGCCCGTGAACCCTGGTTTCCGTTTGGCCGAGAAGGCCGCGAACCCCTCGGCGTAGTCGGAGGTGTGGGAGAGCTCCACTTGCGCCTCGTTTTCCAGTACGACGGCGTCCCACAGTCCCAGCCGCCGGTCGCGGATCGCTGCCACGAGTTCCTTGCTGGCGTTGAATGCCTGGGTGGGGCCTGTTGCTGCTTTCTCGGCGGCGGCCCGCGTGGTCGGTAGTAAATCCTCAGCCGGCATGGCCCTGCTGAATAAGCCGCCCTTGACGGCGTCCTCCCCGCTCATGAGTTCGGCGGTGTAGATCAAGTCGAGGGTGCGGTGCATGCCTAGGCGTTCGGCAAACAGCCAGTGGCCGCCGGAATCCAGCGTGGCCCCGAGGTTGCCGAACGGGGAACCGATTTTCGCATTGTCGGCCACATAGACCACGTCCGTGGCGATGAGCAGCCCCAATCCCACGCCCAGGCATGCACCCTGGGCGGCGGCGAAAGTGGGTGCGGGGAATGCGCTCATCTTCTGCAGCAACGGGGTTAACAAGCCCTCGAGGTAGCGGCGTGCATCGTCGTTGGCCCCGTCAACCCCGGCGATGTCCCGGCCGGCACAAAATGCCCGCCCCTCGCCCCGGAGCAGCAATGCCCGAACACTGCCAGCCGCGACAGCAGAAGCCGCCTCGTCATATGCAGCGCTGAGTTCACCCAGATCACCCTCCTTGAGCGAGTTCAATTTGTGCGGCGCATTCAAAACAATCTCTGCCACGCCCTCGGCAAAGGAAAGCTCAATCATGGTGACTCCTCAGTTGGCGGGATCGGGTCCGCCACCGTGACCACCGAGGGCCTAGACGTCGTAGTCAACGGTGACCTCGGGCGTGGTGGGGCGGGATTGGCAGGTGAGGACGTAGCCGTTGTCCACTTCATCCGGCTCCAAGGCGTAATTTTCCGCCATGTCCACATGTCCCGACACGAGCTTGGCGCGGCACGTGCCGCAGACGCCGCCGGCGCAGGCGAAGGGGACGTCGGGGCGTACGCGCAGGGCTGCGTTGAGGATGGATTCGCGGGCGTGGGTGGGGCTGAGGATGTCGGCCTTGAGCCCGTCGAGGGTGAACGTGATCTTGTAGTTCTCCTCGGATTCGTCCACGACCACACGGCGGCCAGCCTGACCTTCGGGCCGGCTGGGCGTGCCGGTGGTGAAGAGTTCAAAGCGGATCCGGTCCGTGGGCACACCGCGGGCTGCGAGCACGTCACGGCACAGCTGGACCAGCTCGAAGGGTCCGCACAGGAACCATTCGTCCACGTCGTCGCCGTGGATGGCGGTGCCCAGCAGCGCCTCCAACTTGTCGGCGTCGAGCCGTCCGCTCATGAGCGGGGCGATGCGCTGCTCCCGGGAGAGTACGTGGTGCAGGGCAAGCCGGGCCGGGTAGCGGTCCTTGAGGTCGGCCAGTTCCTCCAAGAACATGACGTCCATGGAGGCTTTGTTGGCGTAGACCAGGTCGAAGCGGGTCTCTGCGTTGGCGGCCAGCAGCGTTCGGGCAATGGCGATGACGGGGGTGATGCCGGAGCCCGCGGCGATGGCCACAAACGTGCCCGCCCCGCGGACCAGGTCTTCGGGATGGTTCATGCCGGTGAGGACATTGGAGACGTCGCCATGCTTGGAGATGAACGCGCCCATGGGGCTCATGACATCCATGGTGGCGCCGGCACTCAGCTCGGCGTTTGCCCAGGTGGAGAACTGTCCGCCAAGGTCGCGCTTGATGGCCACCCTGATCTCGGAACTGCCGTCGTCGAACTGTACCGGGGCGGCGCAGATGGAGTAGCTGCGCCGCACTTCCCGCGGCACGCCGTCGTCGTCGGGCATCTGCGTGCGCAGGGCAACATACTGCCCGGGGAGGTAGTCGTAGTAGCCGGACAGCTTGGGCGGGACGGCAAAGGTGACCTCGATGGCGTCCTCTGTGAGCCGGCGGACCTGGGCCACGGTCAGTGTGTGGAAGGCGGCACGGCGCCGGGCGGCGGCGTTGGCGGGGACGCTCATCAGAGCACCTTGAAGTAGTCAAAGGGTTCCTTGCAGTCCTGGCAGACGTACAGCGCCTTGCAGGACGTGGAACCGAAGCGGGTAATTTCCTTCGTGTTCAGCGACTGGCATTGCGGGCACTTGACCGCCAGCGACAGCCGCACACGGCCGCTGTGCCCCCCGGCGCTGGCCAGCCCGCTGGGGGCGGCGATCCCGTATTCCTCCAGCCTCGCCTTGCCCGCGTCCGTCATCCAGTCGGTGGTCCAGGCCGGGGCCAGCACCGTTTCAACTGTGACGTGCAGGTAGCCTTCCGCGGCATATACGCGCAGCAGGTCCTCGCGGATGGCATCCATGGCCGGGCAGCCCGAGTAGGTGGGCGTGATGGTGATGCGCACGGACGGCTTGCCGGCGACGCCCCCCGGCCCGCCGGCGTCGTCCACGTCAACGCTGCGCAAGATACCCAGATCCTCGATGGTCAGCACCGGAATTTCGGGGTCGCATACCCGGGCGGCAATCTCCCATGCCAGCTGCCGCGCCGATGTGCGGATCGTGTCCATGGCGCTCACCATCTGGCTCCGGGGTATTCGCGCGCCAGCACCTGCATCTCGGCCAGCAAATACCCAAGGTGTTCGGAGTGGCGCCCGTGCCGCCCGCCGCCGCTGGCCATGGACGACGCCGGGACGTCCACTTCCGCCTCGGCTAGGACTTCCCCGGTGGCGCGGTCAAACTCCGCGCGCAAACTTGAGGGCACCACCCCGGCATCGCCGAGTCGCGCCGTCAGCGCATCGTCTTGAAACAGTTCCCCGGTGAAGGGCCACATCAAGTCCAGCCCGGCCAGCATGCGGCGGCGGGATTCCTCCGTCCCTCCAGCCAGGCGCAGCACCCACTGCGTGCTGTGGTCCAGGTGGTAGTCCACTTCCTTGACTGCTTTGGCGGCAATGGCGGCCAGCATGGGGTCGCTCGATTGGGTCAGCCCCCGGTAGAGCGGGAACTGGTAGTTGGCCGCGATGAATTGCCGGGCGATGGTGGCGGCAAAATCGCCGTTGGGCTGCTCAAACAAGTGGGCACAACGGAATTCCGGTTCCCGGCGAAAGTAGGCCAGCTCGTCCTCGGACTTGCCCCACGCACTGCCGGCGTACGTCAGGAAAGAGCGGGCGTGACCCAGCTGGTCAAGGGCAATGTTGCCCAGCGCCACGTCCTCCTCCAGCTCGGGCGCTCGGGAGATCCAGTGGGCCAGGCGTTGCGCCAAGATCAAGGCGTCATCTCCGAGCCGCAGCGCGTACTGTGCCACGTCCTCACTTGCCTTGGCCGCACCGTGCCGGGCGGCCAAGGCAATGTCTTCGGGTCGCAGGGCATTTCCGGGCGTAATGCGGGTGGCCGAAGCGGAAGCGTCACCCAGTTTTGCTGAAGGCTGCATTAGAGGTGTTTCACCCCTTCGCTCTTCGTGTAATACGTGGCGTGCCGGTAGTCCTTGCCCTGGGGCGATTCAAAGAAGGAGCCCTTGGCGTCGGGGTCGGAGGCTGCGATGGCGTCGGCCGGAACCACCCAGATGGACACGCCTTCATTGCGGCGCGTGTATAGGTCACGGGCGTTCCGCAGCGCCATGGCGGCATCGGGTGCGTGGAGTGAACCGGCGTGGACATGGCTGAGACCCCGATTGGAGCGGACAAACACTTCCCACAGGGGCCAGCGGTGGGCGCTGTCTCCGGCAGCCGGCGTCAAACTTCCAGCGAATTCTTGGGCGCTCATGTTGAGGCTGCCGCTTTCTGTGCGTTCTTCACGGCCTGCTTTTGGGCATACACCGCCGCAGCTTCGCGGACCCAGGCCCCGTCGTCGTGGGCCGAACGGCGGCGCTCCAGACGCTGGGCGTTGCAGGGGCCGCGTCCGGCCAAGACTTCCTTGAATTCTTCCCAGTCCAGCGGGCCGTGCTCCCATTTGTTGCTGTCTTCGTTGACGCTGATGTATTCATCCGGCAGGCTCAGGCCCAAGACCTTGACCTGTTCAACCAGCATGCCCACAAAGCGGGAGCGGAGCTCGTCATTGCTGAAGCGCTTGATGTTCCACGCCATGGACTGGCGGGAATTGGGCGAATCGTCATCCGGCGGGCCGAACATCATCAACGACGGCGCGTACCAGCGGTTCACCGCATCCTGTGCCATGGTCCGTTGCTCGGGGGTGCCGTTGGCCAGTTCCAACAAGATCTCAAAGCCCTGCCTCTGATGGAAGGACTCTTCCTTGCAGACGCGCACCATGGCCCGGCCGTAGGGTCCGTAGGAGGCGCGGCACAGCGGCACCTGGTTGCAGATGGCGGCGCCGTCCACCATCCAGCCGATGGCACCCATGTCAGCCCAAGTGACGGCGGGGTAGTTGAAGATGGAGGAGTAGCGGGCCTTGCCGGCAACCAGGGCATCCATCATGTCATCGCGCGTGGTCCCCAGGGTTTCGGCGGCCGAGTACAGGTACAAGCCGTGCCCGGCCTCATCCTGGACCTTGGCCATGAGGATGGATTTGCGCTTGAGGCTTGGTGCCCGCGTGATCCAGTTGGCTTCGGGCTGCATGCCAATGATCTCGGAGTGGGCGTGCTGGGAGATTTGCCGCACCAGCGTCCTGCGGTAGGCCTCGGGCATCCAGTCCTTGGGCTCCACCCGAGAATCCTTGGCGATGATGCGCTCAAAGTTGGCCTGTCCGGCCGTATCCTCCTGCTGGAGTGCCATAACGTCTCCTTCGACGATTGCCTTGACGGCCCCAGAATTAATTACCGACCGTTCGTTCAGGATATAGTGGCGTGCATACCCAGTCAATGACTCGATGTCCCGGAAAGCAGGCGCTCATGCCCACCATCGCCAAACGTGGCCGGCCCGGATACGACCAGCAATCTGTGCTTCGGATCGCCGTGGACGTGTTCAATAAGCATGGCTACGAGGCCACCTCCATGGGGTTCCTCGCCGAGTACTTAGGCATCTCCAAGTCCGCGATCTATCACCATGTTCCATCCAAGGAAGATCTGCTGCGGCGAGCGCTCGAGGAAGCGTTGGGGGGCCTGGAAGGCGTTTTGACGCTCGACGGCGCCACCTCCGGAGCCCCTGATGCCCGCCTTGAGTTTGTGCTCAGGGAAACGATCGGGGTCTTGGTGGAGCGCCTGCCGTTCGTTACCTTGTTGTTGCGGCTGCGCGGGAACACCGAAATGGAGCGAGAAGCGATGGCACGCCGCCGTGTCTTTGACCGCACCATCACGGAGCTCGTTGCGCAGGCCCAACAGGACGGCACGCTGCGCACCGATATAGCTCCTGGCACCATCACGCGCCTCTTATTCGGCACCATCAACTCGATCGTGGAATGGTACAGGCCCGGAGGGTCACTTTCCGCGGAAAAACTGGCCGACGATGTCCTGGCCATGTCATTTCACGGGCTGCGTGAATAGGGGCACTCTAGGAGCTGCAGGAGGTCTCTTCCAGGGTTTCATTCATCCACAGTTCGAGCCAGTTCGAGAGTTTTCCACATTCTGCTGATTTCCTCGAAGAATGTCAGACCCCTTCGGTAAAATTAGTGACATGGAAGCAACGGCAAGGGTGCCGGGACAACCCGGATCCGCGCAAGATCGCAGGACGGCTGGTGAACACATTCACCAGCTACTGGGTCTGGCCGAATCCCTTGTACGTACTGCCGTGCCCAAGCCCATGGCCCCGGAATCACTGCCCCTGGTTTCTTCCCCGCTGGGAGTAGACCTTGGCTTGCTGAGCGATGATGAGGCTGTGGCGTGGGCGCAAAACTTGGAACAGCTCAACAGACACCTGCAAGGCCTGCTCGTACAAGCCGCGGGGGAACTGTCAGAGCGGGTTTACGCCGGACGGTACAAAGACGCTTGTTCCCGGAAACCGGCCGAACTACTTACCTCTTCACTGAAGCTCAGCCGGGCTGAGGCCGCCCGCCGGATCCGGCTGGCTAGCCATTTTCAGACCAGCACCGATCCGTTGACGCAGGTGGCAACGACGCCAAGCCAACCCATCCTTGGTTCGGCCCTGTTCACCGGGCGAGTGTCAAGCGAACAGGCCCTGATCGTTTCCGGATTTGTCGATGAGGCAGCATGGCTTGCCAGTTCCGGGAGCATCCTAGAGGCACAGCCAAGTGAGCTCGAGGAGTTATTGACCCGGCAGGCCGAGGATGAACCGGCCGACATCCTCCGCATCCTGGGCAGACATGCCTTGGCCCTGCTTGACCCCGATGGGCAAAAACCCTCCGAGGCCGATCTGGTAGCCAAGCAGGGCATCTTCTTTCGAAACCCGCGGAATGGGTTAGTCCACGTGGACGGATTTATGACCATCCGCCAATATGAGCACCTGATGGCCGGTATCGGGTGGAGTAGTAGCCCCAAACCGAGAGACCCCGAGTCACAAGAGGCCGAGCAGAATGTGGCCGAGCAACAAGACGGCTCGAATCAGTCCATCCCGGGAGTATCCGAGCTGCTGGCGCAATTGCTGGTCACTTCCAGTCAGAATGGGCCCGTACAACCTCCCGTTCAACCTCCCGTTCAGCATCCACTGCAGCCGTTGTGGACACCATCCACCGGTGACGACGGATCCACCTGGCTAAAACCACCGCCAAGCCTTGGCATCGCAGAGAGGTCGCAGGGTTGGCGCAAGCCGCTGGCTCCCGATGACATCCCGCCACGGCCACCCGAAGCTCCTCATGATGCAACGCCGCCCCGCTTTCAAGGTGAAAAATGGTTCTGGTTTCCTGACAACCGTGACGTGACGGCATCGAACAACGGCTGGATACGACCTGCACAAGGCGGCAGCCCGACTCCCGGCAACCCGGTTCCCAGCCCCGGGGTTCCCATCCCCGGGGTTCCCATCCCGGATGCTCCCGGCCCGGATGAGGCCGGCCCGGATGAGGCCGGCCCGGATGAGGCCACTTCTACCACCGCGCCGGTGGATGCTGGGGCCACAGCCCCGCCTGAAACTGTTCAATCGCAGCCCTGGCCGCACCTGATCGACGGTGTTTGGGTGCCGGAGCCCGGCTCGAACGGCGGTCTGGGCGGCTTGGATCCGATCGATCCGAACAGCACTGACCCAGCAGTCAAGGACAGGCGAACCCACGGGCAAAAGCTTCTCGACGGGCTGATCAGCTGCGTTCAACTCGCTGCCCGCACCGGCCAACTCCCCATGAATGGCGGACTGAAGTCCCAGCTATATCTCTCGGTCACCCAAGCTGACCTCGACAAGAAGGACGGTACCTCAATCGTGCTTGCTCCGTATAGCGGTCCCGTCGCCCTGGCCTTGTTCGAGGAAGACCTGTGCACATCGGAGGTCACACCGCTGTTGCGCGACACCAACGGCGGCGTTCTTGACGTGGGTCGCACCCAGCGCCTTTTCACCTTCGCCCAGCGCAAGATTCTCCCGGCCCGCGACATGGGCTGTGCCTACCCTGACTGCACGGCGCCCCCGTTTTGGACTGAAGCGCACCACATTATTCCGTGGCAGCACGGCGGCCGGACCTCCGTGGACAATGCCGTCTTGTGCTGCAGCCTGCACCACCACTACCTTCATGACAGGGGCTGGACAATTAGGCTCGAAGGCGGGATTGCCTGGTTCACCCCGCCCTACAGTGTTGACATCCTGCGCAGGGAACGCCGCAACAACTTTCACCACGGCCGGTCCTGACGTGCAGGTCCTGACAAGTTTGTCCTGAGATACAGACCACGACGCGATTTCGGTCCTTACAAATTGCCGGCGTACAGCGTTTCTTCCTTCTCCACGAGCGTCAGCACGTCGTACGTGGCCACGATCTCGCCGTCTTGGTTGTGCAAGATGGCATCCCAGCAGACCTCGCCATATTCGTCGGTCACGCGTGGGATGATCTTTTTGGCTGTCAGCGTCACACGGATCGAGTCCCCGGCAGCAACCGGCGTGATGAAGCGCAACGATTCCAGCCCATAGTTGGCCAGCACAGGCCCGGGCGCCGGTTCCACGAAAAGCCCGGCAGCCCAGGACACCAGCAGGTACCCGTGCGCCACGATGCCGGGGAAGAACGGGTTTTTCTCCGCAGCCGCGGCGTCGGTGTGGGCATAAAACGTGTCGCCGGTGGAGTTCGCAAACGCAGTGATGTCCTCGAGCGTGACCTGCCGCAGTCCCGAGGCGAACGCATCCCCGATCCGCAGCTCTGCGAGCGACTTCCGGAACGGGTGCACGGCACCTGCGACGGCCCCAAACTCCGCTGAACCGGCCGTCACACGGTCAGCACCGGTGTGCCACACGCCAGTCACGGCCGTGAGCATATTGGGTGAGCCCTGAATGGCTGTGCGCTGCATGTGGTGCTTGACAGAGCGGATACCGCCCAGCTCTTCGCCGCCACCGGCACGCCCCGGCCCGCCGTGCACCAAGTGCGGCACGGGAGATCCATGCCCGGTGGATGTTCGGGCGTCTTCACGATTGAGTACCAGAACCCGGCCATGGTGGGCGGCAATCCCGGTCACCAAAGCCCTGGCCGTGGCCGGATCGTTCGTGCAAACGGTCGCCACCAGGGACCCGGCCCCCAGTGCAGCGAGCCTGACCGCCTCGCTGACATCCAGCCCCTGTCCGTCATGGCCGGGATGAGTCGCATAACCAATCACACTGGACACTGGCCCAAAGGCCTCCAGTGCGTGAACTTCCGGAGCCTCCGCGTTGGCCCAGCTCAGCAGCACCGGAGTCATGAACGCGCCATCGGCCACGGCGGCCACCGTGCCATCCGCGCGGGTCACCGTCGGTGCGTCCAGGGTTCCGTAGGCCAGTTCGCCACCGGCGGAGAGCATGGTTTCGACGGCCGCTCGGACGTCTGCCAGCTGTTCCAGCGAAGCGAGCGCGCCCATCGTGACACCCTCGGCCCGGGGATCCCCCACCACCACCCGTTCGCTGATACGCGCACCGATGGCGTCTATGACCGCCTGTTTGAGTTCGTTGGGGACGATCGTCCGGCGGATGGAGGTGCACTTTTGGCCGGCCTTGACAGTCATCTCGGTGACAACGGATTTGATGAACGCATCGAATTCGAGTGTTCCGGGGACGGCATCCGGACCCAAAATGGCGGCGTTCAGGGAGTCGGTTTCCGCCGTGAACCGGACCCCGCCGTGGGCCACATTCGGGTGGTTTTTGAGCGTAATGGCAGTGGCAGCGGAGCCAGTGAAAGAGACCATGTCGCGGTAGTCCAAAACGTCCAGCAGGGTGCGCGCGGAGCCAGAAATCAGCTGTAACGCCCCTTCCGGCAGTATCCCCGATTCGACGATGGCGCGTACGGCGGCCTCGGCCAGGTAGCCGCTGGGCGTGGCCGGCTTGACGATGGTGGGCACACCTGCGATGAACGCCGGGGCAAACTTTTCCAGCATCCCCCAGACAGGAAAGTTGAAAGCGTTGATCTGGACTGCGACGCCCGGAATCCGGGTGTAGATGTGCTCGGCGATGAATGAGCCGTCCTTGGAAAGTACCTCCACCGGACCGTCGACAATCACGTTGGCGTTGGGCAGTTCACGCCGCCCCTTGGAAGAAAACGTGAACAGCACCCCAATGCCGCCGTCGATGTCCACCATGGAGTCGATCTTTGTGGCACCCGTTCGGGCGGAAATGTCGTACAGCTCCTGGCGGCGATCATTGAGGTAGGCGGCCAGTTCGCGCAGTTTCAGGGCCCGTTCGTGAATGGTCAGCTGGCCAAGTTGGGTTTGTCCCACCGTGCGGGCATGCTCGACGGCAGCGCCAAGGTCCAGCCCCTCGGCGGACACCCTCGCCAGCACCTCGCCGGTACTGGCGTCGCGGGCGTCGGTGCCTGTGACTCCGCTGGCAGGGGTCCACCAGGCATCCTGGACGTAGCTCGGAACAGTTTCAATTGACGTTGCAGTGGTCATCGTGGACCCGTCCTTTCTCTGCTGGTTATGTCTTGGGTGGTCATGTCTTAGGTGGCCATGGTGCTGGCCGCTAGGCCCAGGGAAAAAATCCTTGACCGGACTTGCGCCCCAGCTCGCCGCGGGCCACCTTGTCGCGCAAAATCTGCGGCGGCGCAAAGCGTTCGCCCAGCGTTTCGGCCAGGTATTCAGCAATGCCCAGACGCACGTCCAGGCCCACAATGTCCGTGGTCCGCAACGGGCCGGTGGGGTGTTTGTAGCCCAACACCATGGCGTTGTCGATGTCCTCCGCGCTCGCCACACCCTCTTCGACCATGCGCATGGCTTCCAGCGCTATGGCCACGCCCAGCCGGGAGGAGGCGAAGCCGGGCGCGTCATTGACCACGACGGCAGTCTTGCCCAACGCCTGGACCCAACCTTGCGCCGTGGTCACCAGCTCAGCGCTGGTTTGCCGCGCAACGACCACCTCGATCAGCGCGGACGCCGGGACCGGGTTGAAAAAGTGCAGGCCAATGAAGTTCTGCGGGCGGGCCAGCTCCGCGGCCAGTCCCGTCATGGACAGGGAGGAAGTGTTGGAGGCCAGCACGGCATCATCGGCCAGATGCGCTTCCACGCCTTGCAGGGATGCCACCTTCAAGTCCCAGATTTCAGGCACAGCCTCCACCACCAATGCGCACGGAGCAAAATGGGCGTAATTCGTGGAAAGCCTGAGCCGTTCCATGATGCGCTCCGTGGTGACCTCCGGGCCGCCTGCCAACCCCATCCCCACTGACTTGTCCACGGCAAGGACCACACGCACATGGGCGCCCTGAACGGCGTCGAGGTCACGCTCCACCACCAGCACCTCGCAGCCGGCCATGAGGAAGGCGTGCGCAATACCGGCACCCATGCGTCCACCGCCCAAAACACCCACGTTCTGCGGGAGCGTTGGCCAAAAGGCCCCCGTATCTGAGCGGGCGTCGGGTGTGGAGGTCATGGTTTTCTCCTGTCCAAAAACGCCTGCATGCGCGCAAATTTGGCCGGTGATTCAAACAGCTCGGCCTGGGCCAGGTTGTCCACCCCGGGGTGGGCGTCCCGGGGTTCATGGAAGATTCGCTTAGTGGCTTGCACGGCCAGCGGATCCTGGCGGGCGATCGCGTCGGCGAGCGCGTGGGCGGCCGGGAGCAGATCGGCGGATTCCACCAGTTCTGTGATCAGCCCGGCGGCCAGACACCCCTCCCCCGTGAGGATTCGCCCCGCCAACAGGATTTCCTTGGCCAGCGGCTCTCCCACCAGTTCCTTCAACCGCCACGTGGCACCGGCCGCAGCCATGATGCCGAGGCTGGTTTCCGGCTGACCCATGCGCAGCGCGCGGGTGC
Organism: Arthrobacter glacialis; assembly: GCF_002909415.1. Lineage (NCBI taxonomy): Bacteria > Bacillati > Actinomycetota > Actinomycetes > Micrococcales > Micrococcaceae > Arthrobacter > Arthrobacter glacialis. Next base: position 54,152 of record NZ_PPXB01000015.1, read on the forward strand.
CGATCCGGAAGTCCGCGGCGTAGGCCAGCTCGGCCCCGCCGCCCAGCGCGTACCCGTCCAGGGCGGCGATGACGGGCATGGGCAGCGCGGCGATCCTGGTGAAAAGCCCCGAGTTAATGCCTTTCAGGGCGTCCTCGCGACGGCGTTCCAGCAACTCGGAAACATCGGCCCCGGAGGCAAAGATTCCCGGCATGCCGGTTGCCTCATCGCCCGGGATACCGGTGAGGAGCAGGATCTTGGGCGCCGTCTCCAAAGAGCCGCAGACGCGGTGGAGCTCAGCCACCATCTGCGCGTCAATCGCATTCCGCACGGCGGGCCGGTTCAGCTGCACGGCCACGCGGTCGTTCTCCTCGGTGACCAGCAGCGTGGCGAAAGTCCTGGGGTCGAGGCGGGTGCCGGCGTCGTCCATCACAGCCCCTCCACCAACAGCCGGCCCACCGGCGTGCGAACCCCGCCCACCAGGAATGCTTGGGGTGTTCCTGCGGCCATGATTGCACCCTTCGAACGCGCGGTGACGGCGCGGCACGTGCCGCCGTCGGGAACAGCCCGTCAATTTACCGACCGTTCGTTCTATAAATATTCCACGGGTCCTCCATGCGGTCAACCATCCCACCCCGGCGAGACCGCCCCTTCCTCACCCGCCCGCCTCATTGGGGCGGGGCATTCTCCGCTGTGGGCATAGACCCGAACTGTGCCATCGATGCCTCGATAGAGTTGAACTCATGACACTTCTTGACGACTCAGCCGCTCCTTCAACGCCCGTTTCAGCGCCGCCCGTTGCCAAGAAAGTTCCCGTGGAACGCACCCACCACGGGGACACCTTTGTGGACAACTACGAATGGCTGCGGGAAAAGGAAAGCCCCGAGGTGGTGGCCCACTTGAACGCCGAGCAGGCCTACACGGACGCTGTCACGGCCGGACAGGAGCAGCTGCGGACTGACATTTTCAACGAGATCAAGAACCGCACGCAGGAAACTGATTTGTCCGTGCCCAGCCGCAAGGACGACTGGTGGTACTACGGCCGCATGGTGGAGGGCCAGGCCTACGGCATCCAGTGCCGGGTGGCGGCCAGCAGCGACGGCACGCTGGCTGACTGGACGCCCCCGCTGGTGGAGCCCGGCGTGGATGTTCCGGGCGAGGTGGTCCTGCTCGATGGCAATGTTGAGGCCGAAGGCCAGCCGTTCTTCTCGCTGGGCGGCGCCGCCGTGACCCGCGACGGGAACCTGTACGCCTACGCCGTGGACAACGCCGGGGATGAGCTGTTCACCATCCGCATCAAGGACCTGCGCACGGGCGAGCTGCTGGAGGACACCATCGAGAACGTGTTCTACGGCCTGAGCTTCTCCCCCGACGGAACCACCCTGTTCTACATGGTGGCCGACGATTCCTGGCGCCCGTTCCAGGTCAAAACCCACGTCCTGGGTACGCCGATTTCCTCCGATGCCGTCCTGTACCAGGAGGACGACGTCGCCATGTGGACAGGTTTCGACCTCTCCGCCGACCGCCGCCACCTGATGATCAGCATCGGCTGCTCCGAATTCAGTGAAACCCGCCTCCTGGACTTTGCCGCACCCGAAAAGGGCTTGCAGGTTCTGATCCCGCGCAGCGCTGAGATCCTGTACGACGCCGAGCCCTTCCTTTTGGCGGGCGTCGAGAAGGTCCTGCTCACTCATGACCGTGACGCCGTGAACTCGATGATTTCCCTGGTTGACGCTGCGGAGTTCAGCAAGGATGTGCCGTCACAGCGCTGGGACACAGTGGTGGCGCACGACGACTCCGTGCGCATCAACGGCGCCACCGTCACCGCCACCCACATGGTGGTTTCCCTTCGCAAAGACACCATCGAACGCATCCAGGTGACACCGCTGGAGGGACTGGGGACAGCGGGGCAGGGCGCCGCCGTCGAACCTGTCTTTGATGAGGAGCTGTACACGGCCTCAATGGGTGGAAGTGAATACGAGTCCCCCGTGATCCGCTTGATCTACACCTCCGACTTCACGCCCCCGCGCGTCTACGACTATGTGCTGCCCGTGGCCGGAGCTGAGGGCGAACTCCTGTTGCGCAAGGAAACACCTGTTTTGGGCGGCTACCGCGCCCAGGACTACGTCGCCGAACGCGAATGGGCCACGGCCACCGACGGCACGCTGGTTCCGTTGTCGGTGCTGCGCCGGGCGGACCTGCCCCGCGACGGCAACAACGCGGCCGTTGTATACGGCTATGGATCCTACGAGGTCAGCATGGACCCCGGATTTGGTGTGCCGCGCCTGTCCCTGCTGGATCGCGGCGTGGTGTTTGTGATTGCGCATGTCCGCGGCGGCGGCGAGATGGGCCGCCACTGGTATGAGGACGGCAAGAAGCTCACCAAGATGAACACCTTCACGGACTTCATTGCGGCCACGGACTGGGTTGCCGGCTCCGGCTGGGTGGATCCGGCACGGATTGCGGCCATGGGCGGCTCGGCCGGCGGGCTGTTGATGGGTGCCGTGGCGAACCTGGCCCCGGAAAAGTACGCGGCCGTGGTGGCCCAGGTCCCCTTCGTGGATGCGTTGACAACCATCCTGGACCCGGAACTGCCTTTGTCGGCGCTGGAGTGGGAGGAGTGGGGCAATCCCATCACCGATCCTGCGGTGTACAAGTACATGAAGGAGTACACCCCGTACGAGAACGTGCGCGCAGTTGCGTACCCGAAGATCGCGGCCGTCACCAGTTTCAACGACACCCGTGTGCTGTATGTGGAACCGGCCAAATGGGTCCAAGAACTGCGCGCGAAGTCCACGGGTTCGGAGCCCATTGTCATGAAAATTGAAATGGACGGTGGCCACGGCGGCGCGTCCGGCCGCTATGAGGGCTGGAAGACTCGCGCCTGGGACTACGCGTTCCTGGCCGACGCGTTGGGAGCCACTTCGCTCCGCTAGGCACTCCCCCAGTACGACGGCGGCCGGCAGGCCAAGGTTGTTGGCCGCCGGACCGTCCCCACCCACCAGAGGATGCCCGCCAAATGCCCCGCCAAGCCTAGAGTGGGTGCATGTATGGAATTGGCGAGCTTTTGTTCGGCCGGATGAACGGCCCCCTCGATGTTGCATCCATGGCCTTGACGATCCTTGGCGCGCTGCTGATCTGCGCGTCACTGGGACTGCTGGCCCGGCGCAGCGACACGGGCTGGTGGCTGGCGGGGGCCGCGTTCCTCTTGCAGGGGCTGGCGCAATTGATGAACTTCCCGGGACTTCTGGCGGCCTCGACAACCGGGCTACTGATGTTTGCCGCAGGCGTGGCCATCCCGCTCGCCGTGGCGGTGGGATCCGCCGCGTATGGGTTTCTGTCCTTCCAGAAGCTGCCGCAAGCATCCCGGCGGCTTCGGACTTTTGCGCTGCGGCCGTTCAGTGGCGTGGACCTGCTGGCACCGGCAGCCGTGGCACTGGTCTACGCACTGGGGTCGATGCTCGTTGTGGCCTCGATCTTTGCGGGGTTCTCCGCCCCGCTCGCCCGCATCCCCTGGGCGTCCCTGCTGCTCACCGGCTTTCTGATGGGCTTGCTGCCGGCCGCGCTGGTAGGTCTGGCCCACCGTTCACGCTGGGCGTGGCTGCTGGTCATCGTGGCGTCCGTGGCGTCGGTCTATTCCACCACCATGCTGGCTCAGGGCTCTGTGCTGATCTTCCTGTTCGTGGCCCAGGCAGCCCTGGCGTTCCTGGGCTGGCAGCGTTGGGGAACCTTCCCGACTTACGGCCCGAAAGCAGCCCGGTGAGACAGCGCTTATGCCGCTGGCCTGATCGTGCCAGGCAGGAAAGGCAGCCACGGCGCCGAGTACACCAGCGGAACCGATGCGCCCGGTTCAACCGTGAAGTTCACTTCGCCAAATTTCCATATCCGGTTGAACAGGAAAATGGTCACAGTTGCTGCATCTGCGCCAGGAACCTTCCAGTTCCTGGTTCCCCACTGGGTTGGCTGGGCCACCCCGTCCACAACGACTGTGGGCTTGGGGAACCAGCCCAGCCAAGGCTTGCGCAGGGTCAGCTCAAAACGGCGTGTGGTGTTTGTCGGCTCGATCACACGTTCCAGCCTAACGCTTGCCGGCCAGAGTTTCTTGATCAGGATAGTGCGCTGGCCAGCACTCCAGCCCTCGATTTTTTGAATGCGCCGGCAGCTGCTCGGGAGCGCGCGGGAACTCACAGCCGCTTCGCATAAGCTTCCTTGGGTGATTACTGAGCAACTGCAACCCCTCACCGCTGTCGACTCTTGGTGGCAGTCGGTGTTGTCGGGTTTTGTCCATGCGGAGACCCCCGCAGTCCCTGTCGCACTTTTACTTGGCATTGTTGCTGCCGCAGTGATTCTGAGCATCCCGCGAGTGACCTGGCGTTGGTTTGGCCTCTACGTGACGTTTGTGCACGAGCTCGGCCACGCCTTTGCCGCCCTGATGACCGGCCGGTTTGTGCACGGCCTCAAGATTGGGCTTGATCATTCAGGGCAGCTGGTCAGCAGCGGTCGGCGCGGATTTAGCGCCACCTGGTCAGGTTTTTGGGGCTACCCAGCCCCTGCCGTGGTTGGCTTGGCACTAGTCTGGTCCGTATCAGCCGGCTGGGCAGGCGCCGCCGCATCCGTGGGCGCATTGGTGCTCCTGGTGGCGTTGATCTTCCTGCGCAATTTCACCGGCATCATGGTGGCCCTAGTGAGCGCAGCCATTGCCCAATGCCTAGTCATGTTCGCCAATCAGCAAACCGTCAACTATGTGATCTTGACTCTGGGCATCGCCCTGGGCGTCGGCTCGGTCCGTGACTTTTTCAAGGTGGCGGCCGTCCACACCCGACGCCGCAATCAACTAGCCAGCTCCGACGCCTACATCCTCGCTCAGTCCACCGGTGCGCCGTCGTTCATCTGGCTTAGCGGCTTTGCCATCATGATCGCCGGCTCAGCCGTGTGCTCGGCATACCTGCTGTGGGGCATGCTGGCCCGCTAGACCTAAGCCCGGCAGTGGGCGGGAGCTAGAGCCGGAAAGCAGCCACCACGACGGCGCCGGAAATGACCATGCGAATATCCGCAGTCGCTGCACCACGGTGAGATGGCAGCTCGAAGCTCATCTCGCCACTGCTCCCGGCTGGTATATCCAGCGCCACCCACGGCACCCAACTCCCTGCTGCCCCTGCCCGCTCAAAGGCGAGGTGTCCGCCGTCGCTCCTGGCGACGCGCACCATGCCTCGGCCAGCCGGGCCTGCCGGAACCGAGGCTGGGGCACTGGCCCAGTTGCGGTATTGTGCCACTGCCCTCTGATGCCCCGCCAGCACAGCGACGGCCGTCCCACGGAGGTGGGTTTCGGGCACCAGTTCCAGACCATGGGCAGCATCAAAATGCTCGGCGCGCACCTGATCCCCGGCTTGCCTGTCAGGGCTGCCCGCACCGGATAGGACCACTCTTGCCGCAAGGGGCAGGTCTGCGGCTGATTTACCGGCCAAGAAAATATACTCACCAGGCTCCGTGAGCATGCGCAGGGCCGTGACGCTAAAGGTGGCCAATCGCTCGCGCGCAACCCTCACGGTAACGCGGCGCTGCTCGCCTGCTGGTACTTGGACCCTGCTGTGGCCGGCCAGGAGACGGTGCGGGAACTCAAAGCGATGTCCCGGCGCTGCGACATATATCTGGACCAGTTCTTGCGCATCCCGTGGTCCGGTGTTGCGCACGGTGACCGTCACCTCAATCCCCTGCCCGCCGTGATCGGCAACGAGCAGTTCGCTGTACTCAACCTCGGCATAGCCCAGGCCGTGGCCCATTGCGTAAAGCGGTTCAGCTGTCGAATACTGGTAAGTAGCGCCGGCCGCGATGATGTCATAGTCCAAAATATCGGGCAGGTCCGAGTCCTTGGCAAACCACGTCTGTGGGAGCCGTCCGTAAGGCTCAGCCGACCCGGAAATCACTGCCGCCAGTCCGTGACCCAGTTCCTGGCCTGCGTGCGAGGACCACAAAATCGCCGGCACACTCGCCAATTCACCCAGAGCGTACGGGTAAGAGGAAATAATCACCAGGACCGTATTGGGGTTGGCTTCACGCACCACCTGCACCATCTCCTGGTCGCGCTGGGCAAGCTCCAGAGTGCACCGGTCCAGTGTTTCCCGCCCACCCAGGTGGGGATCGTTTCCAACCACGACGACGGCGACACTCGCCGCGGCGGCCGCCTTCGCCGCAGCTTCCAAGCCATTTCCGGCCATCCTGAGGGTAAAAGTATCGGCAACCTCGATGGTGCCGGCCACCAGCAATGCACTGCCAGTATGAGTTTCCACGTGCACCCATTTTCCGGTGCCAACATGCTGAATCCGCACGCAGCCGTCGCTGCCGCGGTGCAGGCGGAAGGTTTCCTGGACAATCCAGCCGCCAACTCTGCTGGCGCTCGGGTACAGATAGCCGTCATTTCCGGCAGCCAGCAGCAGCCCGTTCGATCGTGCGCGCAGAGTGACTTCCCCGCCGCCCCAATCCTGCAGTTCAAAGAGCTGGTCCGCGCCCGCCGCCGCGGACGTTGCCGCCAGGGCTGCCGTGTCACCGGCGCTGCCCAAATAACATCCGGTGCGGATGCTGCGCAGGGCCACCACATCATGCCCGCCAACTGCTGCCACCTCTGGGTAAAGCTCGCCAAGCCCCTCAGCAAGGCTGAGCGAATACTCCGGCGTCCCGCTGTACCAGTCGGTGAGAACGTGAGTTCCCAGCGCACCGATCACGGCCACCTGCCCGGGTGCAGCTGACAGCGGCAGCAAGGGGCCCGGCGTCGAATTTTCAGTTGAAGCGGCCGGCGCATTATTGGCCAGTAGGACCACGGATTTGGCCGCTGCTTCACTGGCCAGCAGCCGGTGCGCTTCGCTTTGACTGGCCCCATCGGGCCCATCCGCGTACGGGTTCGTTTCGGCACCGAATTCCCCGGTGGCCGCGCGCAGGCGCAGCAGCCGCAGGACACTGGCGTCGACGTCGTCCATGGAAATCAGCCCGCGCTCAAGTGCCTGCTCCAGATGCGAAATTGAGGGCGCGGAATCTGCGCCGTCGTCAGTGAAATTGTCCACCCCGGCCAACAGCGCAGCAGCATAGGCTGCCGGGGCGTCAGGAAAATACTTCTCGGCCTTATACAAGCTCGTGGGCGCACCAGCATCTGTCACAATCGTCAGCTCGGAGCCTCCGGGCCACTGGCGCAAGTGCTCCGCCACCAGGTCCGAAACGTGGGCGGGCATGCCGTTGACGAGATTGTAGGAGAGCATGACGGCACCCACGGCACCATCGGCGATGGGCGTGCTGTAGGCGGGCAGTTCATATTCGTGCAACACCCTGGCGCGCAGCTGCGTGGAGGAGACGTTACGGTCCACCTCATTGTTGTAACCCAGAAAATGCTTGAGGGTGGGAGTAGTTTGCCAAACATTTGGGTCATTGCCACGCAAGCCCTGGCAGAAGGCCGACGCCAGCTTGCCTGTCAGCACCGGATCTTCGGAAAAACCCTCCTCGTTCCGCCCCCACAACGGGTGCCGCAGCGGGTTGACCACCGGCGCCCACACGTTGAGGCTGATCGATGGATCTGCCGCGTGTTTTGAACGCACTTCGACCCCCACCGCTTCACCCACGCGACGCAACAGATCCTCATCCCACGTGGCAGCTAGTCCCACGGGCTGCGGGAAAACTGTTGCCTTCCCCAGCCAGGCCACGCCGTGTGCTCCTTCGGTGCCGGTCTGGAACGCGGCAATACCCAATAGTTCCACGCCCGGAGAATGCTGATGCAGCATGGCCAGTTTCTCTGCCGTGCTCAGCTGCGCCAGCAGTGCCTCAGCAATCCCGCCGTGCACTGCTGGCTGTGTCGTGGATGCCGAATCAGTGGACGCCATCAATGGGTGGGCAGGGGGCAGAAGCATGACTGGTCCTCAAGGATTAGGCATTTGCTGTTTAAGCGCTTGCGTACGGGATTGCGTTTCATTCTTACATCAATATACCTGTGAGGTACAGCACAAAATATTGTTGCGTGATTGACACCACATGCCTTAGGCTCGACTCAATCGAAGCGCATCGACACATTCTTCAACGATTTTCCAATCTTTTCCTTCGGGTGCTGGACCCGCACCGAAGAATCCATGAGACACACCATCACAAAGGAGTGACACATTATGAAGAAGCATGAATCGGCAACACCCACAGGCCTTGGCACCAAGAATCTCAACCGTAGGTCTTTTCTGGGACTTGCAGGTATCTCCGCCGTTGCCCTGAGCACGGCGGCCGTCCTGACATCCTGCAGCAACGGCGCCAGCAAGGCCCAAGTGACATCTTCCTTGGGTTTGGCTGATTCAGTGGCGAAAGTTGTCCCCAGCTACGTCCCCATCGATCTGGTGACCCCTGACATTGCCAGCGTCAACGGTTCAACTCCGGGATTCACCACCATCCCTGCCACCTTGGTCAAATCCGTCACTGAAGTTCCGGGCAAGGGTGGAAGCTACAAAGCCATGACCCCCGCCTGGTGGACAGTACCGCCGGCCTTGGCTGACAACAGTTACTACCAAGCAGTCAACAAAGCCCTCGGCGCCACCATCGATTTCCAGGTCAACGATGGAAACAGCTACGGGGATAAGATCCAGACAGTCCTAGCCTCCCCCAAGGACGTCCCCGACTGGGTGGTCATCCCCTCGTGGAACCTGCCTCCGCGCTTTAGCCAAGCCGTGACCACCGTCTTTGAAGACCTTTCCCCGTACTTGGCTGGCGACAAGGCCAAAAAGTACCCCAACCTCGCCAACATCCCCACAGCGGCCTGGAAATTCAGCGCCTTCGCCGACGGACTCTACGGTCTCCCTTACCCGTCCACGCTCATTACTGACGCCATTTTCTACCGCAAGGACATCTTTACGGAGATGGGTCTGGAAGCCCCCAAGAGTGCCGATGAATATCTGTCCATCGCCAAGGAACTGACGGACCCGGCCAAGAAGCGTTGGGGTTCCGAGGATGTTTGGAACGGTGCGCAGCTGATGTTCGGAGTGGTCCCGAAATGGGATCTCGTTGACGGCGCTCTGGTCAACAAGGTGGAAACCGATGAATACCGCGCAGCTCTGGAATGGATCGCCAAACTCTTCGCCTCCGGCGCGGTTCACCCCGACGCCGTCGCCGGCAACTTGCAGCAGGCCAAGTCCCGCTTTGAATCCGGCGCCTCCCTCATGTCCACTGACGGGCTGGGCAGTTGGCATGAATCATTGGCCCGGGTACTGCCCACCAACCCCAAATACGACATGCAACCCATGGATTTCTTCTCTGCCGACGGAGGCAAGCCCACCCTCTTCCAGGGCTCCCCGGCCAGCATCTTCAGCTTCATCAAGAAGAACAGCGACAAAACCAAGATCGAGGAATTGCTCGCGCTGGCAAACTACATGGCAGCCCCGTTTGGAACCGAGGAATACCAGCTGATCAACTTCGGCGTTGAAGGCGTCCACTTCACCAAGGACGATCAGAACATTCCCCAGACAACCGATAAGGGTCGCGCGGAAGTGGCAAGCACTTACGCGTTCCTGGTCAACTCCCCCATCGTCAACGCAAAGGTCCAGTACCCGGGCTACGTGCAGTCCGCCAGCGAGTGGGAGGCCCGCCAGGCCCCGTTCGTCAAGGAGCCGGAGTTCTTTGGCCTGCAGATCGAAGAGCCCAGCAAGTTCGGTTCACTGAGCAAGCCCTTTGACGATCTGGCCATGGACATTGCCCGCGGCCGCAAGAAGATCAGCGATCTAGATGCCGCGATTGCCACGTGGAAGAAGAACGGTGGCGATGAGCTCCGGGAGTTCTACACCGGATTCCTGAGCGCGTGAGCGGGCAGCGTTCCATGAGCACCCTGTTGAAGACGGACACTGATGCCGTCACGGGAAACGGCGCGCCAGGCGGGCGCGCCGACTCCACCAAAACCCGTAACAAGTCCAAGCTGGCCCCTGGCGTCAGGTCCAGCCTCGGTCTCAAGGCGAGATTCCGCCGTGACAAATCCTTGATCTTCATGACGTTGCCGGCGGTTCTGCTGTTGGCAGTTTTCGCCTACGTACCCATCATGGGCAATATTGTGGCGTTTCAGGACTACTCCCCGTTCGTGGGAATCGCGAACAGCCCGTGGGTTGGTTTGGACAACTTTGCCAGGGTTCTCAGTGATTCCAACTTCTGGGTTGCCGTCAAGAACACCCTGGTCATTACTGCGTTCCAGCTTTTCTTCTTCTTCCCCATTCCCATTGTCCTGGCGATCTTGCTCAATTCGCTCGTGCGTCCGTCACTGCGCGCCACCATCCAAGCAATCGTCTACCTACCCCATTTCTTTTCATGGGTTTTAGTGGTTGCCGTATTTCAACAGATTCTGGGTGGGGCAGGGTTGCTCAACCAGCAGCTGCTGGCCCATGGTTGGCAGGGGCTGGACATCATGACCAACCCGGACACCTTCTTGTTCCTGATCACCTCCCAATCTATTTGGAAGGATGCTGGCTGGGGCATGATCGTGTTCCTGGCGGCATTGAACGCCATCGACCCCTCACAATATGAGGCGGCTGCGGTGGATGGGGCCAACAGATGGAGCCGCATGTGGCACATCACCTTGCCCGGTTTGCGACCGGTCATCATCTTGCTTCTGATCTTGCGTCTTGGCGATTCCTTGTCGGTCGGCTTCGAACAGCTGATCTTGCAACGCGATGCTGTAGGCGCCGGCGCCTCGGAAGTTCTCGACACCTTCGTTTACTACACCGGTGTCCAAAACGGCGACTGGAGTTATGCCGCAGCCGCCGGGCTCCTCAAGGGCTTGGTGTCGCTGGCACTGATCCTCGGGGCCAACAAGATTGCCCACCTATTCGGCGAAGCAGGGGTGTACTCCAAAAAATGACCACCATCGAGAAGTCCCAGAAGAAACCGGCCGGCCTGCGCTGGCCACGCAATGAGACACCTGCCCGTGCAGCGTGGGAAGAGGAACCCTCACTCACTGTCAAGGCGGCCAAGTCAGCGACGTTGATCGTTGTCGTCCTAGCCGTGCTGCTGCCCCTATACACAATCGTCCTAACCAGCTTGTCCTCCCAGTCCACCATCACCAACGCCGGGGGGCTGGTGATTATCCCCGGCGAAATCAGCTGGGACGCGTACCGGCAAATCTTCACAGGCGGTGTTGTCACCCGGGCCATCATGGTCAGCGTCGGCATTACGGCCGTCGGCACCATCTTGAGCATGGTGGTCTCAGTACTGTGCGCGTACGGACTGTCCCGCCCCGGCACCTTGGCACACACGCCGCTTCTGTTCGTCTTGTTGATCACCATGTTCTTCGCAGCCGGCATGATCCCGTCCTACCTATTGGTCTCCGGCCTGGGCATGATCGACAGCTACGCGGCACTGATCCTGCCCAGCTGTATCTCCGTGTTCAACATCATCATTTTGCGCGGGTTCTTCATGGGCATCGATCAAGGCATCTTGGACAGCGCCCGGATTGACGGCGCCAGCGAGTGGCGCATCCTGGCTCAGATCGTCATGCCGATGTCCAAGGCTGTCACCGCCGTGATCGCACTGTTCTACGGCGTGGGCTACTGGAACGCGTTCTTCAACGCCATCTTGTACATCAACGACAGTTCGAAGAACCCCCTTCAGGTGGTGCTGCGGTCCTACGTACTGCAGGGCGTTTCCGTGCCCGGTCAAATCGCCGTCGGACAGGGAGTAGCCGCATCATTGGCCCTGCAGATGGCTGTGATCGTTGTGGCCATGGTGCCGATCCTGTTTGTGTACCCGTTCGTACAAAAGCACTTCACCAAGGGCGTCATGATTGGTGCGGTGAAGGGCTAATGCACTCGCCCATCCTTGGATTCGCTTGTCACAGCCACAGTGGTGCCACGTTCGACCAGCGTGGGCACAATCAAGCGCACCTCCGTCGGCTTCTCGGAATGCATCCGCTCCATGACCATCTCGACGGCGGTCCTGCCAATGTCGTGCGCGGGGATGCTCACAGCAGTCCACGGAACGGTGCTGGCCAACGCCACGTCGGTGGGGGCGATGGCCACGATGGACAGGTCCTCGGGAACCCTCAAGCCCATGGTGGCGAGGGTGTCCCGCAGGAACGGGATCAGGAATTCGTTGTGCACTACAAGACCCGTTGCTGCCTGTGGTCCCGTGACGAGTTCCTGGAGCGCCTCAACCAAGGCACTCGAGGTTGGCTCACAGGCGCGGCTGGCGAAGTGGGCGCCGGCGTTTCGGCAGGCCTCCTCGAAGCCACTGCGCACTCGATCGGCGTAGGTCGCATGCCGTTCAAGGGATGCTTGCGGAGAGCCGATCAGGGCAATCCGGCGATGACCCAGCTCCACCAAGTGACGGACGGAAACCCGGGACGCTGCGGCGAAATCAAAGTCAACGCAGCTCAGACCGTGGGCATCATCGGGTACCCCAATCAAAACTGCAGGCTTGCGCATCTTGGCCAGCAGCGGGATTCGCGGGTCCCTGGCCTCGATGTCCATCATGACCAGACCATCAACCACCGATTGAGACGTCACCCGTTCAATGCCACCGATGTCGTCCTGGGTCAAGAGCAGCACGTCCTGCTCGAAGTTGCGTGCCGTAGTCACCACCGCGGCAACAAACTGCATCACAACGCTGACGTTGACGTCATCGCGCAAAGGCACCACAAGCCCCAAAACATTGGACCTGTTCGAGGCAAGTGCACGAGCGCCAGCGTGGGGACTGTAACCGAGTTTTTCAATGGCGGCCAGAACCTGATTCCGGGTGTCAGCGGAAATGGTCCGCTTCCCGCTGAGCACATACGACACAGTGCTGGTGGATACCCCGGCGGCCCTGGCAACATCATTCATCGTGGCCATGCCACACTCCTTTTTCAGCCCATCCCAAGCTCACCATCGTAGCGAACCGCTTCGATACAATCTGAGCACATTTTTCAAGACATATCCACAAACATGCAAAGAATTTCGTCGAAATACGCAGCTTCAGTTTCGATTCAGACTACTTATGCCAGAAGGAATTTCATGAACAAGCAACGCCTCGGATTGGCACCGTCAATGCCGAGTGACGGGCTGCTCTTCGGGGCCGACTACAACCCTGAACAGTGGCCCCGGGAAAGTTGGCCGGAGGACATCAGGCTCATGCAGGAAGCCGGGATCAATCTGGTCACAGTCGGTGTGTTCAGCTGGGCGCAGCTGGAACCGGCAGAGGGCCAATGGAATTTTGCTTGGTTAGATGAGGTGTTGGACTTGTTGCATGCTGGCGGCATCAGGGTCAGCCTGGCAACCCCGACGGCATCACCCCCTCCTTGGCTGGGGAAAAAATATCCTCGGACTCTGCCCACGGATGCCCACGGTCACACACTTTGGTACGGCTCACGCAACCAATTCAACCCCTCATCGACTCAATATCGCGCAGCCGCGGCCCGCATCACTGAGCAACTGGCAGCAAGATACTCTGACCACCCGGCCTTGGCCATGTGGCATGTGGGCAATGAACTGGGCCAGATTAGTTACGACGACGAAACAGCGTGCGCATTTCGCCGCTGGCTCATGGACAGGCACACCTCACTGGAACGCGTCAACGCGGCCTGGGGCACCACGTTCTGGTCCCAGCAATATTCAACATGGGAAGAGATCCTGCCACCACGCAGCGCCCCGTATATTGGCAATCCCAGCCAGGAGTTGGATTTCAAACGCTTTACCTCTGACCAACTGATTTCCTTGTACCGGGCAGAGCGGGACATCATCACACGCCATGACACCGTCCATCCCGTCACCACCAACATGATGGGATTCTTTCCGGGCCTGGACTACTTTAAGTTGGCCAAGGAAACGGACTTCGTGGCCAATGACTGGTACACGGATCCAGGCGATCGGCAGTCGTGGCAGCTAGGTTCGCTGACTCACGATCTGTGCCGCGGCCTCGCCGGAGGGACACCCTGGTTGTTGATGGAGTCTGCCACCTCGGCGGTGAACTGGCGCCCCCACAATGTGGCCAAAGACCCCGGAGCCTTGCGAGTCGACGCACTCTCAGCCGTGGCCCGCGGCGCCGACGGCGTGTGCTTCTTCCAGTTTCGGCAATCGGCTTTCGGCGCCGAAAGGTTCCACTCTGCAGTGGTTCCACTGGCCGGAGCCGAGACCCGGGTGTTCCGCGAAGCTGCCGCGTTGGGAGCCGAAATGGCCCAATTGGGGGCACTGGCCGGCACCACCAGCCAGGCAAAGATCGCGATCTTGTTCGACTGGTCCAGTTGGTGGGCGGCGGAGTCCGCAGCCCGCCCCTCGTCGCGGCTCAAAGTCATGGACCAGCTACTGGCCTACTACCAGCCGTTGCTGCGGCATGGCTTGTCCGTGGAAGTTGTGCATCCTGACTCGGCGTTGAAACGCTTTGACCTAGTGCTGCTGCCCAACCTGTTCATTGTGGGACAGGAACAAGCCACTGCGTTAGAGCACTATGTCGCGGACGGCGGGCACATCCTGGTGGGTCCTTTCAGCGCCGTAGCCGATGAGGAGGCCAAGCTGGCTACGGGCCGCTTCCCCAAGATCCTGTCCAACGTTTTGGGTGTTTCTGGTGAAGAGTGGCTGCCCTTGGCAGAGCCCGTCCCCCTAGTTTTTACCAGTCCTGACGCGGATGCGGGCGTCCCAGACACCCACGCAACCCTGTGGTCTGAGGATCTGGAAGTCCACGGTGCCCACACGCGGACTCTGGCCTGCTTTGCTGGGGGTCGTTTGGCGGGGCAAGCTGCCGTGACGGCAAATCCGTGGGGTGCCGGGGAGGCTTGGTACGTCGGGGCAGATCTTCCCGCCCCAGCCTTGGCATCACTGGTCATCTCCGCCGTTACCGCGGCTGGTATTGAAATTCCGGTGCCGCAGGGGCTGCCCGACGACGTCGAAGCCGTAGAGCGCGCAGGCAAGCTCTTCCTACTCAACCACGGTCCCGCCACCTGCTCCGTGGACATGCCCGGCAACCACGGCACCACCACCAGCATCACCCTTCCCCCGTACGGGGCCACTGTACTTTCACAAAAAACGAATCGAGTATTTTCATGAAATTCACCGACGGCTACTGGATGCACCGCCCAGGAATCACCGCACTCAACCCCCAGGACGTTTCAGATGTTGTCGCCGAAGGCAGCAAGCTTTCGGTGTACGCCCCCACCCAGCCCATCAATGCCCGTGGCGACGCACTCAACTGCCCGCAGCTGACCATCACCTTTGATTCGCCATTGCCGGACGTCATCTCCGTAACCATTGAACATTTTCAAGGCGCCTTGGATCTGGGCCCGCATTTCGAGGTGGCGGAGACCAACCCGGAGGTCAACATAGCGATCGGCGAGACGGAGACGGTGTACGCCTCGGGCGCCTTGAGTGCACGAATCAAGACCGACGGCGCCTGGGGCGTTGACTTCATGGCCGGCGGCCACGTGCTCACCAGTTCCGTACCCCGCAGCATCGGCCTCATCAGCGATGCCGCAGGCAAGAACTTCGTGCACGAACAGCTCACGCTCGGCGTTGGAACCAATGTGTACGGCTTAGGCGAACGGTTCGGCGCCTTCGTCAAGAACGGCCAGTCAGTTGACATCTGGAATGAGGACGGCGGCACCTCCAGCGACCTCGCCTATAAGAATGTGCCCTTTTACCTGACAAATAGCGGTTACGGGATCTTCGTCAACCATCCGGAACAGGTGTCCTTTGAGGTGGGCTCGGAAGTTGTTTCCCGCACACAGTTCAGTGTTGAAGGCCAGAAGCTGCAGTATTTTGTCATTCATGGGGACACCCCGAAGGATATTTTGGCCCGCTACACGGAACTGACGGGACGCCCGTCCCGGATTCCGGCCTGGTCCTACGGGCTGTGGCTCTCCACCTCGTTCACCACCAACTACAACGAAGAAACTGTCATGGGATTCATTGACGGCATGGAGCAGCGCGGCCTGCCGTTGTCAGTTTTCCACTTTGACTGCCACTGGATGCGTGCTTTCCACTGGTCAGATTTCATCTGGGACCCCGCCACGTTCCCGGACCCTGAGGGCATGTTGGCACGTTTGCACGACCGCGGCCTGAAGGTTTGCGTCTGGATCAACCCCTACATCGCCCAACGCTCCTACCTGTTCAAGGAAGGCATGGAGCTGGGGTACCTGGTAAAAAAGGAGGATGGCTCCCTCTGGCAGTGGGACATGTGGCAGGCGGGCATGGCACTGGTGGACTTCACCAACCCGGAAGCCACCCGCTGGTACCAGGACAAGTTGCGCACCCTGCTGGGCCAGGGCGTGGATTCCTTCAAAACAGACTTTGGCGAACGGATTCCCACCAACGTCCGCTGGCACGACGGTTCCAGCCCCGAACGCATGCACAACTACTACGCGCAGCTCTACAACCAGGTGGTCTTTGACCTGCTGACCAAGGAGCTGGGCGCTGGTGAGGCAGTCCTCTTTGCCCGCTCCGCCACTGCCGGCGGGCAAAAGCTGCCCGTCCACTGGGGCGGAGACTGCGAATCGACGTTCGCCGCAATGTCCGAGTCATTGCGTGGCGGATTGTCACTGGCATCCTCGGGTTTTGGGTTTTGGAGCCACGATATCGGCGGCTTCGAGGGAACCCCGGACCCGGATATCTTCAAGCGCTGGATTGCCTTTGGTCTGTTGTCCTCACATTCACGCCTGCACGGTTCCAACTCTTACCGGGTCCCGTGGCTGGTGGACGATGAGTCCAGTGAGGTTCTCAAACACTTCACCGAACTTAAGATGCGCCTGATGCCCTATCTGCTGGCCAGTGCCGAGGAGGCGTATGCCTCAGGGACGCCCATGATGCGCCCCATGTTCCTTGAATTTCCGCAGGACCCGGGCTGTGCTGGCCTGGATCGCCAATACCTGCTGGGCCCGGATTTGCTGGTTGCCCCGGTCATGGACGCCAGCGGTACTGTTCAGTTCTACCTGCCCGAGGGAACCTGGACTCATCTTGAAACCGGTGGGCAGATCAGCGGACCGGGCTGGCACACCAAGACCTTCTCGGTATTCCAAGCCGCCACCTATGTCCGGCAGGGTGCTGTAATCCCGCTGGGAACCGTCTGCGACAGGCCAGAATATGATTGGTCAAGGGAGGTTGAGTTCGTAGCTTTTGCCCCCACCGAGGGCCAACAGTCGATCGTGCGAATTCCCCAGCAGGGCGGCGGCAGCGCCGTCTTTGACGTCACCGTGACGAACGTGAGCAGCAGCGGAAGCCACGTCGCCGCCGTCGAACGCGTCGATAACGCCGGGATCAAATGAGCATCGACCAGAGCATCATTACTGAGCGGATGCTCTCAGCAGCGGAGCACCCGGTCATCCGGGGATTCCATCCCGACCCTTCGATTTGCCGCGTCGGCGACGACTACTACCTGGTCAATTCCTCCTTCGAGTATTCACCGGGCGTGCCGTTGTGGCGCAGCTCCGACCTGGTGAACTGGACGCAGATCGGGAACATCCTGGACCGCGCCGACCAATTTTCGGCCGGAGCCGCAGGGTCCAACGGTGGAATTTACGCCCCCACGATCCGCCATCACGACGGTCGGTTCTGGATGATCACCACCAACGTCTCGGGAGAGCCCGGGCAACTTTTGGTCTCCGCAACCAACCCGCAGGGGCCATGGTCCGCCGCTGTCATCATCCCCGGATTGAACGGCATAGATCCAGATCTGGCCTGGGGCGATGACGGCACCTGCTACGTGACCTTCTGTTCCAATGATCCCGAAACCTCAGGCATCGCCCAGGTGCGGGTCGACCTCGAGCACGGGATTGCGTTGGAGGCTCCGCGGCGCCTGTGGCAGGGCACCGGCTTGGCATATCCGGAGGGGCCGCACCTGTTCCGGAGGGGCGAATGGTGGTACCTGCTGATCTCCGAGGGCGGGACTGAACGGGGGCATGCCATCACCATGGCTCGCTCGCGTTCACCGCAGGGCCCCTTCGAATCGGCGCCCAACAACCCGCTGTTCTCCCGCCGCAGCACCACATTCCCCACCCAGAATACGGGGCACGCGGATTTCATCGAGTGCGCCGACGGATCATGGGCCATGGTCTACCTCGGTGTCCGCCCGCGCGGCGGCACTCCGCTGTTCCACGTCAATGGACGCGAGACCTTCGTGGCCAAAATAGAGTGGGATCGCAGTGGCTGGCCCACCATTGTGCCCGATGGATTCGCTGTGCCTGCCCCGCACGGCTTTACCGATGATTTCACCGGCCCCGGGCTTGCCCCGCGCTGGATCTCACCTGGTGCCGGGTTCTCGGACTTTCTCAGCTTCCATCCCGAGGGCGGGGTTGCACTTCGAGCAGCGGCAGCCATTAACGAAGCACCGGCCCTGCTTTCCGTGCGGGCTCAGGACGAACGGTGGCGATTCACGGCCGTGTTGGAGCTGCCGACGGCGGCCGGCCTGCGAGTGCGCATGGACGAGAGGCACTGGTACGAGATCCGGGTTGTGGACGGTGTTGCCCAGGTGCAGGCGCAGATCGGCCCGGTGCACAACGTCGTCGTGGACCAGCAGCAGCTTTCCGGATCGAGTGTGGAGTTGATGGTTGAGGCAGCGGATCCAACCTCAAACGGACCGGACGACCTCAGTTTCTCCGTTGCCGATGCCACCGGAACACGTGAGCTCGGCCGCTTGGACGGGCGTTACCTCTCTACCGAGGTGGCCGGCGGCTTTACTGGCCGCACCATCGGGGTACATGCCCTCGACGGTGTGGCGCGGCTGCTCCGGGTCAGCTACGAACCGTTGGAGTAAGGCGCGTCTAAAAAGTCCGCCGGGCCCAGCGCCGTCCAGTCCTTTTCACTGACATGCACGACGGCGCTGCGTCCGCCCCAGCGCAGCGTCACCGCCCCTGCGGTCTGCTGTGTGCGGGCGCGCAGCCGGGCTGAGCGCAAAGCCGGCGTTCCAGTGGGTGAATGCCAGGCCAGGTCCAGTTCGAGTCCGGGGCGCACCACCAGCCCGCGGGCAGTTCCGTCCGGCCACACCGTCGGCATGGCCGGAAGTAGATCAATACTGCCGCCATGGCTTTGGACCAGGCACTCAAGAACTGCTGCCACAAAGCCAAAGTTGCCGTCGATCTGGAAGGGCGGGTGGGCGGCGAACATGTTCGGGTACAGGCCACCAGCATGGGGGTTGTGCTGCTCGCCAGCGGTCCTGAACATCAAAACCAAGAGTCGCTCGACAGCTTCGGTGTCCCTGAGCCGGGCGCGCAGGGCCAGCTTCCAGGCCAGCGACCACCCGGTGGAATCATCGCCCCGGGCGTCGAGGGTCCGCGCCACGGCATGGGCCAGCGTGGGGGTCAGCTCGGTCTCGCCGGGGTAGGCAAAGTACAGGTGCGAGACGTGCCTGTGGGTTGGTTCCGGCTGACCGAAGGGCTGGGCCCATTCCTGGACGGTGCCGTCCACCGCCAACACAATGGCGGGCAGGCGCTCCAAGGCATCCCGGATGTCAGCTACGAGGGGCTCCCCCGCCGGTGCCAACTCGAGTGCCGCCCGGAAGAGCCTGCCGATGATGGTGATGTCCGCCGTCGAGCTGTGGCTTGCGCCCGCCATGACGCCGTCCGCTGTCAGGAAGTGGTTTTCCGGGGAGGTGGACGGGGATGTGCCCAGCGTGCCATCCAGCTGCGGGACCAGCCAGCCTAGGGCGAATTCGCTGGCACCCTTGATGACCGGCCAGGCCCGTTCGGCAGCGAATTCGCTGCCGCCGCCGTGGCGGACGTGTTCCCACAGATGCGTTGCCAGCCAGGCACCGCCCATGGGCCAGAAAGACCATGCGGCGTCGCCAGCAACAGGTGAGGTGAAGGCCCAGGCGTCACTGTTGTGGTGGGCCACCCAGCCGTCGAGCCCGTAGACGGTGCGTGCCGTGTGCCGTCCTGCAACAGACAAGGCGTCCAAGAGGTCAAAGAGCGGTTCATGGCATGGTGCGAGGTTTGCCCCCTCGGCCGCCCAATAGTTCATCTGGGTGTTGATGTTGATGGTGTAGTTGGAGCTCCATGGCGGCTGCATGGATTCGTTCCAGATCCCTTGCAGATTGCCGGCAAGGGTGCCCGGGCGGGAACTGCTGATCAGCAGGTATCTGCCGTAGTTAAAAAGCAGGGCGGCGAGCGCCGGGTCGGAGGGGCTCTGGCGCAGGCGCAGGTTCAGTGGGTGTTCCGGATCTCCGGTGGGCTGGCCGAGATCCAGCTCCGCTCTGTCATAGAGTTCGCTGTGCGCGCCAATATGGGCGTCCAAAAGCTCATTGGAGGCACGTGCCGAGGCTGATTGGACACGCGCCGTTGCCAGCTTCAGGGGCGCGGCCTGATCGGTGTTCAGTGCCTGCGCCGATCCCACGAAGGTAGTTCCGGTGGAAAGGACGATGCGCAAACGGGAGACGCCGGCGGCAGCCAACACTCCGCCGTCGTGCGTGCCGTAATCCTGGTCAAGGTCCGTGCCGTCATGCTGCCAGTGCGCCACGACGGCGCCGCGCAACGATTCCCGGCCGGGCTGGTCGTATTGCACACCGGTGGGCGGGTTGGCGTGGGAGGGAGCCACGTCCGTGGGCAGCCGAAGCTGCAGGCCCAGGGATCCGGGCTGCACCGTTGATTTTTCCACCCGCAGGGGGCTGGACAGCGCGGCGCTAACCCTGGGCAGGCGGCCGCCGGCGACCCGAAGCTCCAGCACCAGCACCTGGTGAGCGGCCGAGACATACACCTGCTCGGTGATGGTTCGACCGGCCACGGTGTAGCTGTGTTCATGCACTGCGCTGCGCAAATCCAGGGCGCGGCGGTAGTGCAGCGGCGTTTCAAGGCTCGCCGGGTCGCCGAAATCCAGGTCCAGCAGCAGCTCGGCAAAGGGCAGGTAGCTTTGCGTGTGGGCCGTGGTCAGCGTGGCCAATTCCAGCTCCGCGGCGGCGTGCTCCCCGGCGTCGAGGGCTTCCCGGGCCCGGGCAACAACGCCCGGCCCATCAACCAGCGTGGGCCCGTTCGCGGCTTCGCTGCCGGGAGACCCAGACCAGGCAGTGGCGTCATTGAGCTGGATCCGGGCCTGCCGGGTGCCGCCGTAACACATGGCCCCGAGCTGCCCGTTGCCCAACGGTAGGGCTTGGGTAAATTCCTGTGCTGGCGTATCGAACCACAGGGTGTGGGCGTCCGATGTTCTACTGGCCGAGGTCAGATCCGTCAGCAGTTCACCGGCCGGGCAGGGTTGTGTCATGGTTGCTCTCTGGCGAGGGGATTGGCGAACGTGACAGGGCCGCGTTCACAGTCCATGCTTCCAGAAACGCCAGCCCCTCAGTATTTTGTGACGCGCAAAAGCGGCTGGATTCTCAATCAACTTTCACGCCGTAGTGGAGATGGACGACGCCGTTGCCGAACCTGCGCTGTTCCAGCAGTTCCAGCGAGGTACTGGCACCGTCGGGCAGTGCCCGCTTGCCGCCGCCCACCATGACCGGCGACATCAGCAAGTGAATCTCATCCACCAATCCAGCCTTGAGTGCCTGTCCGGCCAGTTCGGCGCCGCCCACGGAGAGATCCGTTGTGGCTTCCGCTTTCAACCTGCGGATGGAATCCGGGTCAAAGGTGGGCTCTATTCGCGTGTTTGCTGCGCCGGGTTCGCTCAAGGTTGTTGAGTAGATGATCTTCTGGGCCTGATGCCAAATGGCGGCGTAGTCCTCCATTTCCTTGGGCAGGCCGTCCTGTCCGTAGAAGGTGTCCCACACCTTCATGACGTCGTAGAGGCGCCTGCCCAGCAGGTATGTGCCAATGGGGCGCTCAAGGTCATTGACGAAGGCGTGAACCTCCGCGTCGGGCGTGCTCCAGTCAAAATTGCCGGCAGTATCTGCAATGTAGCCGTCCAGTGACGTGATGGCGGCGTAGATGAGCTTGCCCACGGATATAGCCTCCTACGAGTCGTTGAGCTGTCCTTTCCCAGTATTCGCTCCCCCTCTTGGTGAGGGAAGCTATTTGCCCATTTTCTTCAGCAGCCATTTCACAATTTGGTCCGTCTGGCTGCCAAAGGGGTTTTCATCAACAACATAGGTCCAAGTGGTGGAGCCCCTGCGGATGCCCGCAGCCTCCAGGTCTACACTGCCGTCCACTATCTCCAGCGCCCCCACCGTGGCCAGGGCAGTGTCATTAACGGCGTCGAAGAAACCCTCGAAGGCCCTGATGGTCTCGCGCCGGAATTCATCCAAGGGGTTTTGCCGCCCCAGTGCCCGCAGGTGGATGGCCGCGCGCTGTTCCGAAAGCAGCGCCAAGTGATCGCTCCAGGCCGCGTCTAGCTCAAAGAGCATGATGGCCTTGCAGATTTTGGCCGTCTCTTCCCCGCCCAAGGCGATGCGAAGATCGAGCAACCGAGCGGTGCCTTCGCCCGTGGCCTCACCGTCAAGACGGTCTTCAAGGGATTCCAGAAGCTCCAGGGCTGCGGCGTCATCGGCCAGGATCCTGTCGCGCTCGGACAGGACCACCTTGCGCTGGTAGGCAATCAACTCGTTATATTTCCAGGAGTTTTCCTGTGTGGTGAAGCGTTCCTGCTCGGCCAGGCGCTGGGCCCTGTCCAGGAGTCGAGACACGCCCTCCCTGGTGACCAATCCGGCGTCGTCAGCGTCCTGGGACACGGAATCACTGAGTTCCAAGCCGTGCGCCTCCTGCCCGTTGGCGGCAGGGTCCTCCATGCTGGAGAAGACCACACTGGCGCCGGGATCGCCCTGCCGCCCGGCCCGGCCGCGAAGCTGGGCGTCGAGGCGGGGCGAATAAAAGCGGCCCACGATGATGACCAGCAGCCCGCCCAAGGCAACCACATCTCCGTGATCTTGCTCGTTTGCGCCGGTTCCGCCCAACAGAATGTCGGTGCCGCGCCCCGCCATCTGCGTGGACACCGTGACCATGGCCTTGCGCCCGGCCTGGGCAATGATCTGCGCCTCCACACTGTCATTGCGGGCGTTGAGGATCTGGGCGTCAACCCCGCGCCCTGCCAAGTTGGCCGCGAACCGCTCCGAGGTGGCAACGTCATGGGTGCCGATGAGGACTGGTTGGCCGGCGGCATGGGCCATTGTTGCGGCCTCGATGACAGCGGCATCGCGCTGGGCCGCCGTGGCGTAGATCTGTTCCGGACGGTCATCGCGAATGCATGGCTTGTGGGACCGAATGCGGCCCGCATCCAACTCGTAGTTGTTGCGCAGGTACTCCGAAACCGCCACGGCCGTGCCGCTCATTCCGGTGACACTGGCAAAACTCTTGATCAAATCCCGCACCAGCAGTTGATCGAGGACCTCGCCCTGTTCGGTTTTGTGCAAGCCTTCCTTTGTCTCCACGGCCGCCTGCAGACCGTCCGGCCAGCGCTGCAGATGCGCCACCCGTCCGCGCGAATCGGAAACAATTTCCGCCTTGCCGTCACGCACAATGTAATCAACGTCGCGCTGCAACAGCACCTGAGCATGCAGCGCCACGTTGATGGATGAAAACAGCGGGGTTCCTGCCGCTGAATAAAGCTCGACGTCGGGCCACCGGCCCTCAACGCGGTGCAGGCCGGCATCGGTCAGGGAAACATTGCGTTTGTCTGCTTCAACCGTGTAATCAACCTCGGGCCGCAGGGCACTGACAAAGCTGGCCACGTCAACGCTTTCCAGTTCCGCCCTGGCCGGTCCGGCCAGAACCAGCGGAACTGTGGCTTCATCGACCAACACGGAATCGATCTCATCAACAATGCAGACATCGAACGGTTGCAGGATTGATTGTTCTCGCTCCGTGCACGTCCGTTCCCTCAGCACGTCGAAACCGAGCTCGTTGACGGAGACATAAACAATGCTTGCCCGGTAGGCCGTTTTGCGGGCGGCTGGCTCCATTGCTGATGTCACAGCTTGGGCAGCAACGCCCAAAAGGCCAAAGAACGGACCCATCCACGCGGCATCGCGCCGGGCCAGATAGTCGTTGACAGTGAGGACATGGGCGCGGTTCCCCCGCACTGCGTGGGCACCGGCTACCAGGGCTCCGACGAGGGTTTTTCCTTCGCCGGTATCCATCTCCACAACAGTTCCACGCAGCATGTTGGCGGCCGCCAGCAGTTGCGTGTCGAAGAGGGTCATACCCAGCGACTCCTGTACCAACACGCGGGCGCAGAACAAGTAGCCTTCCAGCTCCGGGTCGCTCCATTGGGTGGCCTTCTCAGGCGAGGAATCCCGCAAGGTGGCAAGGACTTCGTGCGCCTCTGTGAGGCTGTTCGAGACTGTTTTCCCCTGCGAAGCGGGCTCGTGGGCCCTGTTCACGACCCGGGCCACAAGCTGCTCCAGCCCCGCCGTGTCCACCACTCCCGGGGTGTTGAGCAGCCAGTTCTTGAACCTGCTGCCGAGCTGGGGCCGGCTCTTGGCCGCCTGCGGCTTCCCAGATGCTTCCTTTTTCATACGCATTGCCATTTCAACCCATGGTTGTTAGTGATCTTGCTTCTTACTGCCAGCCACTGTGCGAGCTATGGTTCACGTCACAATTCGAACAATAGTGGCCTCATTCCGCACATTCCATAGTTCGGCACTATTTATCAGCTACCGTAAGCATAGATTAGCGCCCAGCGGCGTTCCCCCTCAAAATGTTATCGATAACTTCGGGCGATTCGTCCCACCGGAAAGGCCCTATGCGCATCATCGACAAGATCATGAACTTAGTGGCTTTGCTGTGGCGGGAAGCCCTAAAATTCGGCGCCGTGGGCGGGCTGGGCTGGATCATAGACAACGGAATTTACACGATTCTGTGGCACGGGCCCATGTCTGAGGGCACCATCAAGGCCCGCGTGATTTCCACCATTGTTGCCACCTTGTTCGCCTGGTTTGCCAATCGCTACTGGACGTTTCGCCACCGCCGTTCGGAACGGGTGTGGAAAGAGTTCGCCTTGTTCCTGGTCATGAATGGACTGGGCCTTGGCATCGTGCTGGCCTGCCAAGTCATTTCCCGTTATGTTCTGGGCTTCACCTCCTTCAGCGCCGACTTCATTGCCGGCGGTGTGATCGGCCTAATCCTGGGCACCATCTTCAGGTTCCTGGCATACCGGTACTTCGTTTTTACCGAAGAGCTCAGCGATCTGCCCGTCGCAGCGCGGGGCGCAGTCTCCGCCGGCCCTGCGTCCACGCAGGCGGCAACCACCAGCGCCCGGGCACTGATCAGCGCCGGATCAGGCAACTAGGCGCCCGCCGCAGGCTCAGCGGCTCCGCGCAATAACGGCGTCGAGCTCGGCAACACTCACGCCATGGGCCAGCAGGAACGCACGAACATTCATGCCGCCCACAAATTCCTGCACAGCCTGGCCGCGACCGTGCACCACCTCTGCCAGCTCAGCCTGGTCCAAATGCCGTTCATAGGGATGTTTAACGGGCGCCACCAAATGCCATTCGTTAATGCCGCGCGCCGCCAGCTCGTCCTCCCGCGCCACCCGTTGCGCCTGCCCCAGCAAGGCCAGCAGCATGGTGGCGATCAACCCGGTCCTGTCCCGCCCGGCCGAACAATGAATCACCACAGCACCCTGCGCCGCCGCCAGCTCCTTGAAGACGGCCGCCACCTGGTGCGGAAAGAGGCGCAGAATGTCTGCGTAGAGCCGGGGATGGTTCATGTATGGATGGAAAAGCTCTTGATACGCTGGATCCGCCGGGTCCTCAGTCGGTGAATGCACGACGGCGAACTTCGCCATGGCCACCCCGCTCACCTCCGGGTCGCTTGGCCTGCGCTGGCGCTCCCCGGGGTTCCGAAGATCGATGACCGTGCGGATGCCGTCGTTGTAAAGCTGTTCCCACCCATGCTCGGTGAGCCATTCGCTGCGGCCCATCCGGAAGATGTCACCCGTGAGGCGACGTGCATTGACGGCACCTTCCCACTGCGGCGTACTCAACGTTTCTTGGACAAGCGGTGGTCAAGGCCGCTGCGGACCTGGGGCCACTCGGCAGCCAGAATGGAGAACACCACGGTGTCGCGCAGGGAACCGTCGGGCATGCGGCGATGGGCCCGCAAAACGCCGTCCTGCTTGGCACCCAGCCGGGTAATGGCCTCGCGGGACTGAAAATTCATCCAGTGCGTATTGAATTCAACCGCCACACAGCCAAGCGTTTCAAAGGCATGGGCCAGCAGAAGCCGTTTGCTGTCCGGATTGGTTCCTGAGCCTTGGCTGCTGGCCGCGTTCCAGGTGTAACCGATTTCCAGGCGCGGCAGTTCTGCATTGATATTGCAATACGTGGTCATGCCAATGATTTTTCCGGCTTCCCCCGTGACAGGGTCGTTGAGCCGGGTGGTGAATGGAACCATTGAGCCGATTTCTTGCGCGGCTAACCGCCGTTCAATCTCGTCCTTCATGGCCTCCGGCCGCGGAACCGAGGTGTACCAAAGGTTCCAGAGCTCGCCGTCAGATGCGGCAGCCACCAGGCCGTCATGGTGACTCATACTTAGCGGCTCGAGGGTGACGTATTTTCCGCGCAGGGTCACGGGTGCAATTGCAGTCATGGAAAGACCCTAGCGGACTGTCCTGCGGCACCTGAAAGTGCGTCCAATCGCGTCATGCTCTCCGGTCAATAGTTGACGCATCAATTAATAACTGGGATGATTTTATTGAAGCTTCAATAAATTGACGCTCGGCGCTTCTTTCTGAAGGCCTTTCCATGACCGACACGAAACGTTGAGATTCCCATGCATAACCTTGCACTGAACACCGCTGCCCGTACCGTCCTGCGTATTGTGGTGGGCTTCCTGTTCGCCGCCCACGGCTGGCAGAAGTACAACGAATTCACCATCGCCGGCACCCAGGGCGCTTTTGCCCAGATGGGCGTCCCCGCCGCAGATGTAGTCGCTCCCATCATTGCCACCTTGGAATTGGTCGGCGGCATCGCCTTGATTTTGGGCCTCGCCACCCGGCCCGTCGCAGCCCTGTTGACACTGAACATGCTCGGCGCCATCGTCTTGGTCCACGCCTCCGCAGGCGTCTTCGTTGAGGCTGGCGGCTTTGAACTGGTGCTCCTGCTCGGCGCCTCAGCCCTCGCCTTGGCCCTGGTTGGCCCCGGCAAGTTCTCCTTGGACAACGTCCTCTTTGGCCGCAGCAACTCCAAACTGCGCATCCTGGCTTAAATACTGCTGGACGACCACCGCAAGCACGGGCAGACTCGTCTCATGGCGTATTCATTGCAAATAGTTGTTGACTGCCACGATCCGCACGTGCTTGCCGACTGGTGGGCCGAGACCATGGGTTGGCAGGTGGAACCGTCGGATCCGGACTTCATCCGCTCCATGGTGGAAAAGGGATTCGCCACGGCGGAGCAAACCCTCACCCACAAGGGATCACTGGTCTGGGCGATCGGGGCCGCCATCACCGCTGGAGCGGATGCTGGCCCTGATCAACCCAGGATCCTGTTCCAAAGCAGCCACGAGAACAAGGTGGGCAAGAACCGTGTCCATTGGGATGTGCGGCTGGGCGGCGAGGATAGGGCCACCGTCAGATCCCGTCTGGAAGCCCGGGGTGCCACGTTCCTCTGGGCAGCTGGTCAGGGACCGCACTCCTGGTTCACCATGGCTGATCCAGAAGGCAACGAATTCTGCATCAGCTAGGACTCGCCCGGCGGCAATGGCCGCCGCCCAGCATCAACACACCGCCTGCCAGCTAAGATCGTTAGGGTGAGCAGCGCGCAGAATCTTCCAGATCAGGTATCCGACATTTTCGACCCCACCCGCTGGCGCGTGGTTGAGGGCTTTGACTTCACCGACATGACATACCACCGCCAGGTGGAACGCAGCGAAGACGGCACCATCACCAGGGACCTGCCCACTGTGCGCATCGCCTTCAACCGCCCCGAAGTACGCAATGCATTCCGCCCGGGTACCGTTGATGAGCTGTACCGTGCCATGGACCACGCCCGCATGACCCCGGATGTGGCCACCGTGCTACTGACCGGCAACGGCCCCTCCCCCAAGGACGGCGGGCATTCCTTCTGCTCCGGCGGTGACCAGCGCATCCGCGGCCGCGACGGCTACAAGTATGCAGACGGCGAAACCAAGGAAACCATTGACCCCGCCCGCGCCGGCCGCCTCCACATCCTGGAAGTCCAGCGACTCATGCGCACCATGCCCAAGGTAGTCATTGCCGTGGTCAACGGCTGGGCTGCCGGTGGCGGACACTCCCTGCACGTGGTCTCAGACTTGACCATCGCCTCCCGCGAGCACGGCAAGTTCAAGCAGACCGACGCCACGGTGGGATCCTTCGACGCCGGCTATGGCTCGGCCCTGCTGGCCCGCCAGATCGGCCAGAAATCAGCCCGCGAAATCTTCTTCCTGGCCCGCGAATACTCCGCCGATGACATGGTCCGCATGGGTGCCGTCAACGAGGCCGTGGACCACGCCCGCTTGGAAGAAGTAGCGCTGGAATACGCCGCCGACATTGCCCGCCAGTCCCCACAGGCCATCCGCATGCTCAAATTTGCCTTCAACCTGGCCGATGACGGCCTGGCCGGCCAGCAGGTCTTCGCCGGCGAAGCCACCCGCCTGGCCTACATGACGGACGAGGCAGTGGAGGGCAAGGAAGCGTTCCTGGAAAAGCGCGACCCCGACTGGTCCTCCTTCCCGTACTACTTCTAATCCCCCTATATATAGGTACTCATGAACATTGAACCCCTGCTCAAGGCACTCTCGGAAGCTCTCGCCGGCGAAAGTCCCGCAGTCCAAATCGCCCCCGACGGCAGCTTCATCCTCATCCCGCAAAACGAGCTGGGACTGCCAGCTGGGAGCGAAACGGAGATTGCCGCCGTCGTGCTGACCTCAGGGAGCACCGGCACACCCAAGCGCACGCTGCTGAGCGTTGACGCGCTGGCGGCGTCGTCGGTGGGCACGGCGCTGGCGCTGCGCGGTGAGGGCCAGTGGCTGCTGGCACTGCCCACGAACTATGTGGCGGGCCTGCAGGTTTTGGTGCGCAGCTTGTTCGCCGGGACCCGCCCGTGGGCCATGGACCTGAGCGGCGGATTCACCCCCGAGGCGTTCACCGAGGCGGCGCTGGAGCTCACCGACAAGATGCGCTTCACCTCGCTGGTGCCCACCCAGCTCAGCCGCCTGCTGAACAATCCGAGCGCCGAGACGCTCACGGTGCTGCGCCGTTTCAACGCGATCCTGCTGGGCGGCGGCCCCATCAACCCCGTGCTGCTCGAGGCCGCGCGCGGTGCCGGCCTGAACGTGGTCACCACCTACGGAATGAGCGAAACGTGCGGCGGCTGCGTGTACGACGGCGTCCCGCTCGACGGCGTGCAGCTCACCATCCGCGATGGCTTGGTGGTGCTGGGCGGAGACGTGGTTGCCTCCGGCTATCTGGACAACGCCTCCCTCACCGCGGCATCCTTCTTCGAGGAAGAGCACGACGGCGAACTGGTGCGTTGGTATTCCACCGGGGACTTGGGCGAACTGGACGCTGAGGGACGGTTGCGCGTACTGGGCCGCGTGGATGATGTGATCATCAGCGGCGGCCTGAAGGTTTCTGCAAGCACAGTCACTGACGGGCTGCACAAGGTGCAAGGTGTTCGGGAAGCATTTGTGGCCCCTATTCCTTCGGCGGAATGGGGCCAGGCAGTGGCGGCCATGGTGGTTGGCTCGTGCTCGTTGGCTGAGTTGTTGGACGGGGCAGCGGCAGTCATGGAATCCCATGTGGTCCCCAAGACTGTGGTGTTTGTCTCCGAGCTGCCGCTGCTGGCCACGGGAAAGCCCGACAGAACGGCGATTCTGGCCGCACTTGCGGACGCTGCGCTGGCGCCGAATGCGGAAAATGGGACAACTGCCCGAGCATAATTGCCGCCCACGCGGCAGAATTAGCTAGGCAGGCCCGCCGTCCGGGTCCGCCCAACGATTTTTTCACTTTTCTTTAAGCATCTAAGGAGTAACGCCGTGGCCACTGTGGGGCAATGGATAGCTGGGGCTCGATTGCGGACTCTTCCCATGGCAATAGCTCCCGTAATCATCGGTACAGCCGCAGCCTTCGACATGGGCGCCCTGCACTGGGGGCGGGCTGTGTTGGCAGCCTTGGTGGCGTTGTTGCTGCAAATTGGCGTGAACTACGCCAATGACTACTCCGATGGCATTCGTGGCACCGATGAAGTCCGGGTTGGCCCGCTGCGTCTGGTGGGCAGTGGCGTGGCGAAGCCCGCCCACGTAAAAATGGCGGCCTTCGGTGCCCTGGGCTTGGCCATGCTGGCCGGGCTGGCACTGGTGGTCATGTCCCAAGCCTGGTGGCTGCTGCTGGTGGGCGCCGGCGCGGTTCTGGCCGCGTGGGGCTACACGGGCGGCAAAAACCCCTATGGATACATGGGTTTGGGCGACATCTTCGTGTTTGTCTTCTTCGGGCCGGTGGCCACCTTGGGCACCACCTTCACCCAGGCCGGGGCGGTGAGCACGGCGGCAGTGTTGGGTTCCATCTCAACGGGGCTGATCGCCGTCGCACTTCTCATGGCCAACAACGTCCGAGACATCCCCACGGACACGGAAGTTGGCAAGCGCACTCTCGCGGTGCGGCTGGGCGACAGGAATGCCCGGCTCAGCTATGTGGCGATGCTGGCACTTTCAGTGGTCCTGATGCTGTTCCTGGCTCCGGCGAAGCCGTGGATTTTGCTGGTCCTGCTGCTGATCCCGTTCATGCTGATGCCCAGCTGGCTCATGCTCAAGGGCAAGAAGCGCAAGAGCCTCATCCCGGTGCTGCAACAGACGGGGTTGATCAACCTTGGCTTCAGCGTACTTTTCGCTGCGGCCATGGTGCTCAGCGCACTCTAAAGCGTTAGGCCTGTTCGGGTTCGCGGCTTGACTTGCGGTCGGCGTCCACCCAGATGTCGGGGTTCTCATCAACCAGCGCGTCCTCGGCGTCGGCATCTGCCATGGCACCGGATGACTGGGTGGTGGTGGCGTTGGGGGCAAACCTGTCGGCGATGACAGAAGTGGCGCCGTCGCGCTGCTTGCGCAGGAAGAGGAAGCTGACAACAAAAGCGCAGAGGGCGGCAAGAAGCGCCGATGTCATGTCGCTCAGATGCAGCACCAGGTAGGCGATCAGGAAGAACGCCAGGAACAGGACTGCACGGATTAGGGTGTATTTGAAGAAAGCCACCGGCCAAGTTTAGCCGGTGATTCTGGGTGTCCCCCCGGAACTTTTCTACAGCACGTTCCCTTGTGCCGCGGGCTGGTTCTCAACGCTAGAATGAAATATGCGTTATCTCCCAGTCATCTTCGGTGTTGTCCTCTTTATCTACGGGCTCATTGACTGCATCCGTAGTGAACCCGCCCATGTGCGGAGCATTCCCAAGACTGCCTGGATAGTTGTCATTGTGCTCCTGAACGTCATCGGCGTGGGCTTGTGGTTCTGGTTGGGCCGGCCCCGCTACGCTTCCGGTGCCGTGCAGCGGGTGGGCGGCCCATCCGCAGGAAACCGCGGCCCCCACTCAGCCGGCAACGCCGGCCGTTCCACAGCCCCCGACGACGACCCGGAATTCCTGCGCAACCTGGCTCTGAACCGGGCGCAAAAGCTCGAAGCCGAAAAACTGCGCAAGCTCAAGGCCGAGGCGGATGCACGCGAGGCAAAGCTCCAGGAAGAGCACCCGAACGACGAAACCAAAAAGTAGCTTTCTTTACAACTAGCCCGCAGAAAACGGCGAAAAATGGGCGATTCCACCCATTTTTCGCCGTTTTCTGCGGGCTAGTTCTGTTCGTCTCTGCCTATTCGTGGTTCTGTCTAGTGGCAATGGTGACGTCGTTTGTCTTCATGGTGGCGCAAGGGCGCCGTGGTGCTCATCTCGGCGGAGATCTGACACGCTACTTGGCGGGGTCGGCACACCGCCCAGTTCCGTCATAACTCTGGCGCAAGTTCGCAACCTCATGACCTCTAAGTAGTATTTTCATGGGCTGCCATAGTCATGCCCTGCCGCACCTGACACAGTGCCCAACCAATAGGAACAAAACCCATACATTTTCCAACGCTTGAAGGAACCCGATGACAGCCACGCGCACAGGCAAGCCCGTCGCTCTCTGGGTAGCTGTTCTGCTAGTCGTAGTGATGGCTGGCCTCTATGTTGCTAGTCTCTTGGGGTTCAACCTGTTCAAGACCAACCAGAGCGAAACGACACTGCTGAAGTCGATCCAGGACACCAGCAAATACGTTTCCGCGGTCGGCAACTTTGAGGTGGTGGTCAAAGATAAAGACGCCAACCCACTGATGCCCAACATCCTCTCGGGGCGGCAGACGTTGTTTGCCGGGGCGGGCACTGTCAACGCCTACGTCAATTTTTCCGGTTTTAGCGAGAATGACTTGACCTATTCAGATGATGGCAAAACTGTGGTGGTTCGGCTGCCAGAAGCGAAACTCGACAAGCCCAACCTCGACCAGTCACGATCTGGGGTGGTCTCTCAGGACCTTGGCGTGCTCGACTTAATCAACGATGCATTGTCAGTTCCCGACCAGGCCAAGTTCTACAAAATGGCTGAAGAAAAAATTGCCGCAGCTGCGGAAAAGTCGGAACTGAAGAAGCGGGCCACCGAGAACACCAAGACCATGCTGACGGGCATGTTCAGCTCGGTGAAAATCCAGGCCACCTTCAAGTAGCTTGCCGCTTTCAGAAGTAGCCCGCAGTAGTGGCTGAAAAACACCGCAAAAACGCGTTTTTCAGGGCCCACGCCCGCGAGGGGCCCCGGTCGAGGGACGAGACCGGGGAGTG
Organism: Arthrobacter glacialis; assembly: GCF_002909415.1. Taxonomy (NCBI): domain Bacteria; kingdom Bacillati; phylum Actinomycetota; class Actinomycetes; order Micrococcales; family Micrococcaceae; genus Arthrobacter; species Arthrobacter glacialis. The sequence goes on from NZ_PPXB01000015.1 coordinate 86,747, forward strand.
GGTGGGGACTACTGCGGGCTAGTTGTTTTCCTGGGCGCCAACCAAAAAGTGCCTAGTTTTTGCCGTGATTGCCCTTGCCGGAGTCCTTCGGGAAAATCTGCACTACTGACGGGCGGGGTGCACGCACCTGGCCACGCTTCGGCGTAGTTCCCTCGGCAACGAAGTCGGGGAAAAATGAGGTGTGCGCCGCATAGGTCCCGTCCTCGCCCGGGTGCTGCACGGCCACGTAGACCATGGATTCGTCGTCGTGAATGATGGGACCACAGGTCTCTGCATTGCGCGGCATGGAGGCAAACTGCTCAACGTTGCCGCGGTTACGCCCTTCCAGACCCACCTTGAACAGACCATCGTTGTAGCCAATAGTCGACGGCGCACCATCAGTTGAGATCCACAGGTTGCCCTGGGTGTCGAACGCCAGGTTGTCCGGGCAGGAGATGGGGCTAACCTTCGACGCCGGGAAGCCGCTGAAGTAGGTTTCCGTGTTCTTGGCCGGGTCACCGCAAAGCATGAGCAGGTTCCAGTTGAATGTGGTGGCCGTGGCGTCATTGCGGCGCTCGGTAATCTCCACGACGTGCCCGTCACGGTTTTCCGTGCGGGGATTCGCCTCGTCGGCAACAGCGCCGCTGCCCACGCCGCGCTTGGTGTTGTTGGTGCAGGCCACGTACACCTTGCCGGTTTTCAGGTTCGGCTCCACGTCCTCGCAACGGTCCATCTTCGTGGCGCCTGCCTTGTCCGCGGCCAGGCGCGTGTAGACCAGAACTTCCTGGATACTCATGCCGGAGATGGCGCTCTTGCCGTTGACCACCAGGGGCAGCCAGACGCCGGATCCGTCGAACGCACCGTCCGCGGGGACCGTGCCGGAGCCGTCGATCTCGGCCGCCGAATTGCCCGCGAACTGGGCAACGTAGAGATCGCCCTCGCTCAACAGGGTCATGTTGTGTGCCTTGTCATTCTTCTTGTACTTGTCCTTGGAGACGAACTTGTACAGGTAGTCGAAGCGCTCGTCATCACCCGAGTAGGCCACCACCTTGCCGTTGTCGGCGATGATGACATTAGCGCCCTCATGCTTGAAGCGGCCCAGGCTGGTGTGCTTTTTCGGGACAGAGTTGGGGTCTTCCGGATCGATCTCCACAATGTAGCCGAAGCGGTTGGGCTCGTTGCGGTAGTCCGCGCCGCGGGCATCAAAGCGCGGATCGTCCAACTCCCAGCCCATGCCCGTGGCGGCGTTACCCAAGCCATAGCGTCGGTCCTCGGCGGAGGTTCCATTGGTTCGGAAGAAGCCGTTGAAGTTTTCCTCGCCGGAGAGAATGGTGCCCCAGGGGGTGGTGCCGCCGGCGCAGTTACCCAGGGTGCCCAACACGAAGCGGCCCTCGCGATCCGCTGCTGTCTTCACGAAGTCGGAGCCTGCCAGCGGGCCGGTCAACTCAAAGTTGGTGTCCATGGTGATGCGGCGATTCAGCTGGCCACCGCGTACGTAGCCCCAGGGCTGTCCCTTTTTGTCTCGCTCCAGCTCCACCACGCTCATGCCCACGGCGTTGCGGAAGATATTGCGGCGCTGGGCCTTCTCGGCATCGTTGGCAGGGGCTGCGGGGAACATGATCTGCGGGTTGACGTACTCATGGTTGCAGACCAGCAACCCCTTCTTGCCGTTGGGCTGGCGCAGGATCTCCGTGTAGTCGTTGTTGTAACCAAATTGGCCGGCCTGTGCCGCGGGGGTTTGGTTCGCGAAGTCGAAGTCGGGTGCGTCCTTGAAGATCGGATCGCCCCAACGGATGATGGGCTGCCAGCTGTATCCTTTGGGGACATCGAAGGTGTCCACGGCCGCATCCACAGCCTTGATCGGCTCGAAGGCGAGTTTGCTGCCCTGACCCTTGCTCCCGCCGTCGTACTGGCCACCCTTGCCGTCATTGCCGCTGACCATGACTGCGGCGCTGAGCACGCCAGCTAAGCCAATGCCCATCGCCGAGCGGCGCGAGAACTCTGTGGAGACGATGTCACGGAAGTAGCTGTTGGTGGAGGTGTTGCAGACGGCTTTGGAGCAGGCGCTGTCGCATTTGAGCATGCAGGTGACGGCGCTGCGCTTGCCGCGGGTGTGGCCGAGCATGGGCAAAAGTTTCTTCAGATCGTTCATGGCGAGCCTTCCTAGCGTGGGTGCAATGCACCCACAGTGGCAGGGCCGGACGACGCGTCGGAGGGGAATGGTTGAACTGCGGGTTAATGGGAAGCGAACCGTGGGATGGGGCGGCCACCCATCAGTGACGTGGCGGGCCCACTTCCAGCGCCTGGCGAAGCAGAGCTTGGGCACTCCAACGCATGGACTCGACGGCTTCCTCACGGGACAGCCCGCCAATGTCCGTAAGCCAGACCAGGGATTCAATGCCGGTGGCGCTGCGGATGGCCAGGACCAGGCGGTGAATTTGCGCGTCGGACATCTTGCCGCGCAAAGGTTCCAACGCTTCAGCGATCCACGGAATGGCCCTGCCTTGTCGCAGCGGAAGGTTACCGCCCGTCATGGGTTCCAGCGACAACCGGAGCATTGTTCGTTGCTGATTCTCAGTCTCAACGATCATCGCCGTGAACCTGACCACGACGGCGTCGAGCCGTTCCGTGGGATCGTTGCTCGGGTTGTCAGGCAGCATGGAATGCAGGGCGGTTTCCGGGTGGGCGGCTGCCAGCAGCTCGCGCTGTCCCGGGAAGTAGCGGTACGCCGTGCTTCTGGCCACCCCGGATGCTAGCGCAGCCTCGTCCACAGTGGGCGTCTTGCCCGCTGCAACCATCTCCCGGGCCGCGTCGACCAATGTGTTGAGGGTGCGGCGCTTCTGGCCGCTGCGGCCACGTTCCACATAAGGGGTTGACATGAAGCTTATGATACCGCAGTCTTGTTATGAGACATTAGTCCCATAAACTCATCAGCCCAATAAAGAGGCGAGTCCCATGGACACGACGAAGCAGGCCAAATCATTCATCCGCCAAGCCGGGACGGGTGACCGGCGATGGTTCTACGGGGGCGGCATCCACACGTGGCTGGCCAAGGCCGAGGAGACCGGCGGCGCATCCCTGATCTACAGCGACACCATGGAACGCGGCAAGGTGACGCCCATGCACATCCACCCCGAGACGGATGAGGCTCTCTACATCCTCTCCGGCGAGATCCTCATGAATCTGGATGGCGTTGAAGAACGGCTGGGAGCAGGCGGCTTGGTCATGGCGCTGCGCGGCCAGCCCCACGCATTCAAAGTACTGGCTGATGACACCAGCTTGCTCTGCATCCAGACGCCCGGCAATGCACAAGCCTTTTACATGGGAGCCAGTGTGCCGCTAGATGCTGGCGACAACGCGTCAGGCACGGTTGATTTCGACCGAATTCGCGAATCGGGCAAGCTCTACGGCGGCATCGTCATCGTAGGGCCGCCACCGTTTGACTAGTTTCATCCCCAAGCAGTTGGGAGTTGAAAGCTCTCCCACCATGAACCCACGTTTGCACAAAGCCGCAACAAAATGGTGGGCTGTAGCCATGAAGAAGATTCTGGGGATTCTGGCACTGACATTCTTGACCCTGCTGGGGGTTGCCCCGGCAGCCATGGCATCGCCACCAACGGACATCGTTGTGGAGGACACCGCGGGAGTCCTCTATCAGCCTCAGCTGTTGCCTGCGCTGGAGAAGATCAGCTTCCACTCCCCCACCAAGGTGGTCATCTACACCCGCAATGGCAACACTAGCGAGAACTTCAACGAGGAAGTTCTGCGCTTTGCCCGCGCCAACCACCCCGAGTGGATCAGTGCGGATGGGCAGAAGTGGGCCGACGGCCTGTTCGTCTTGGCAGTAGACCCATCGGCCCGCAAGGTAGGCACCTACATGGGTGAAGACCGCAAGGTGTCGTTGGAAAAGCAGGAAGCCATCCAGGAATCCACCAAAAATCTGTTCCGTGAGGCCCAGTGGACGGATGGCACCATTGCCGGGGTCAAGAAGGCCGCGAAGCTGATCAACCAGCCCTGGTACCAGTCAGCGGGATTCATCGTCACCACCAGCATTGTGGGCGGTTTGGCCGCATTGGGCTTTGGCACCAGGGCTGTGATCAGGTCCAAGAACAGGAAGAAGGCCGCCGAACACCTCAAGCGTGGCGATACTGGCTATTCCAGTGTGAGTTTGGCCCTGGACGTCACAGAACTCAACGCAAACACCATCCCCAGTGAGTCAAGCTACGGCGCCCTGGTGCTGGAGAAGTACCGCAATTTCAGTACCCAGTACCACGAGGCCAGCGATTTGAACCAGGAGTGCCACGCCTTCACCGCGAAGGATCTTTCCAAGGGAGCCAACGTCAAGACTGCGGCCCGCTATGCCGATCTGGCCCAGGAACTGGATAATCTGGATGACGTCATTGCGGACACCAACACTTTGCTCAACAAGTTTGCCGGCTGGGAGGGCGCATGGGACAGGCAGGCCCGCCCCCTGCGCGAGGACTTGGCAGAACTGCCTGCGCTGATCTCCCAGAGCGAGGCCAAAGGCCTGCCCAGCACGGCCGCGCTCGCATCGGTTCACACCCAAAGGACGCATGGACTTCAGCAGCTGGCCGCCGATTTCCGGTCCGGACTCATAACCCCGGAGGCCGCCCTGGACGAGCTGCGATCCATGGGGCAGGAACTGACCACTGTGCTGCAACAACATTCGCAAGCCATGATCGGCAAGTATGCGAAAACCGATTCCGAGAGGACCTCCATGGAAAAGGCCATGGAGAGCAGCCGCATGGACGGCGTCCGCGGCCGCGAATCCACCATTCTGGGGTCCGTGTACCAGTGGTACACCTTTTACCCGGTGCATGCGTTCAGCGTTGGCTACCTGAGTGGTACCAGCACAGTTGACTCCGTTCGGAGCAGCGCCAGTTCCAGCGGGAGCAGCAGTGGTTACGGCTCAAGTGGTGGAAGCTTCTCCGGGTCGGGCAGCTCCTCCAGCTTCTAGGACGACGCCGGGTCCCCGTCAGACGCTCTCGCAGGAATGGTGCCATTTAGGCGAACGCTATCGCCCTCACTGCGATAGCGTCCCCCTGCACCTGGCCATTGCTGCGAGAGCGTTGACGAAAAGCGCCGCGGATGTGAGCGGGCGTTCTTCTTTGGGCCGGCTACTCTTTGAGGGCGACTGCATGTTCGGTGGCTGGCGGCGCAAGCGGACCCTCTGCGGAATCCTCAATGTAGCGTTTGGCGTTGATCATGACGGCGCCGGTCATCATCACCAGCAGGCAGATGCCCAGCATCGCGAAGGATGCGCTCCACGAGCCGGTGGCTTCGCGCATGGTGCCGAACAGCAGGGGCGCAATGCCCGCGCCGGCGTAGCCAATGCCCTGGCTGAATCCTGAAAGAACAGCGGAACCGTGGGTGGTCCGCGAGCGCAGGTTCACCATGAGCAGGGCCGTGGCGAAGGTGCCCTGGCCCAGGCCGGCGAACGTGACCCAGAGCCACGTTCCATCCAAGGGTGAGAGATACAGGCCGAGGTGCCCCGTGGCCCAGCACAGAGCAAACAAGGAGACCGCCACGATGGGGTTCTTCATGCGCGGCACCCACAGCGGCACCAGCAGGCTCACGGGCAGGCCCAGAATGGCAAAGTAGGCCAGTGCCGACCCGGCAGTGGCCGCGTCGATCCCCTGGCCCGCCAGGTACGGCGGCAGCCAGGTGAAGTACACATACGTTTGGGCGGAGTTTCCGGCCAGAAAGATGGCCAGTCCCCAGGCAACGGGAGAGCGCCACGGCCGCAGCTTCGGCACTGTGTCCGAACCTCCCGGGGCGGCACCAAGGTGTGCGGCCTGTTCGGCGGGGGACGCGGCGTCGCCCCTTTCCTTGCGGTCACGGCGGAACTGCAGGATCCAGGGCAGGAGCACCAAGAAACTCACCGATGCCCACATCCCAATGGACACCCGCCAATTGCTCAGCCCGGCCACCGGAACGGCCAGCTGCGGGCTGATGGCGGTGCCAACAGCCAGCAGTGTCACGTACCCGGCCGTCACCAGCCCAACCCTGTCGGGGAAGTACTTTTTCACCAGCGGCGGCAGCACCACGTTGCCAATGCCGTAGCCAGCCATGATCACGGCCGTGAACCCCAGGAATGGCCAGACCTGTTCGGTGGTGGTGCGGGCCAGCTGCCCCAGCACGGCAAGGACCACGGCGGCCACCAGCACCTTCTCCAGGCTGAGGCGACGGATCAGCACCGGGGTCAGCAACCCAAACATGGCAAACACCAGCGGCGGCAGCATGGCCAGCAGGCCGATGGTGTTGGCATCGAAACCCAGTTCACCGCGCAACTCGCCCAGCAGCGGTGGCACCACAGACACGGCAGTGCGCAGGCTCAGGGCCATGACCATGATGCCCAGGAGTGCTCCGATGCGGCCGGCCCAGGGTTTCTTCACAACAAAATTACTCACCCGATAACCCTAGCCACCTTCCATGGCGCCAGACGCCCATCTGGCCTTGACCGGGCACAAGAGCGGCCATAGATTGGGGATTGGCCCGCACACCCCTCCCCCCACGGCAAGGACGTCCCATGGATTTAACGCTCCCCATCACCAAGACCGCTTGTTTGGCCGCCGACCAGGACGATCCCCTGCACCGCTTCCGGGACCAGTTCATCCTGCCGGAGGGCGTGAACTACTTGGACGGCAACTCCCTTGGCGCCAGGCCTGCAACGTCCGCCCAGGTGGCCACGCGCGTCATGGAGGATGAGTGGGGCACGGGCCTGATCCGCAGCTGGAACACGGCCGGCTGGTTTGAGCTGCCGGGCCGCCTGGGCAACAAGCTGGCCGGCCTGCTCGGGGCCGGGGACGGAGAAGTGGTTGTCACGGACACCACCTCACTAAACCTCTTCAAGGCCCTGGCTGCTGCCGTCCGCATCCAGAAGGCCGCCGATCCGGCGCGGAAGGTCATTGTCACCGAACGGGACAACTTCCCCACGGACATTTACATGGCCCAGGGCATGGTGGATTTCCTGGACCAGGGCTACTCGGTGCGCCTGATTGACCATTCCCTGTCCCTGCCGGATGCTTTGGGCGCCGATGTGGCCGTGGTGGCGTTGTCGCACGTCAACTACCGCACCGGGGCCATGTGGGACATGGCTGCCACAAGTTCTGCCATTCACGACGCCGGAGCCTTGGCCGTGTGGGATCTGGCGCATTCCGCCGGGGCCGTCCCCGTTGACCTGCGCGGCGCGGGTGCCGACTTCGCGGTGGGCTGCACATACAAGTACCTCAACGGTGGGCCCGGCTCGCCTGCCTTCATTTGGGTCAGCGCCGCTCATCAGGACCGGTTTTGGCAGCCGTTGTCAGGATGGTGGGGACATGCGCGGCCCTTTGCCATGGAGGATTCCTATGAGCCTGTCTCCGGCATTGGCCGGTTCCTGTGCGGCACCCAGCCCATCCTGTCCATGGCCCTGGTGGAGTGCGGGCTGGACATCAGCTTGGCGGCCCCCATGGCGCAGGTCCGGGAAAAGTCGCTTGCGCTGACAGATCTGTTCATCGCCTTGGTAGAGGCTCGCCGCGGTGACCACGAGCTGGAACTCATCACTCCCATGGACCATGCCCAGCGCGGCAGCCACGTCAGCTACGTTCATCCGCAGGGCTACCCCGTGATGGCGGCCCTCATTGCCCGCGGCATCATTGGCGATTACCGTGAACCCGGGGTGCTTCGCTTTGGTATCACACCGCTGTACGTGGGGTATATGGACGTGTGGAACGCCGTGGAGGCCTTGTTCGACATCCTTGACAACAAGCTCTGGGATACCCCCGAGTTCTTGGCCCGGCTGCAGGTGACCTGAAACTGGCCGGGGCGGTCAGGGGCAGGGCCGGTCAGGGGCAAAGCGGGCCGAGCTCAGCCCGGCGGGCTCAGCCGTACCCGTAATGCTCCCGTTTTTTCAGCACGATCATGCAGATAATCGGCGCTCAGGGCATAGTATGGTGCCACGAAGTCCCTGCGTGGAAAGGTGAGGAGCAATGGATGCTGCCGAACTGGGCGCCACCTTGCGCGCCCGCCGCAAAGCCTTGCACCTGACGCAGAGCGAAACCGCCGATCTGGCCGACATCTCCACCCGTGTGCTCAGTGACCTGGAAAACGGCCGCGAAACCGTGCGCCTGGACATCCTCACGGCGGTGGCCACGGCGCTGGGCATGAACCTGAACTTGACCGTGACGCTGACGTGAAAAAGACGCTGGCGTGAAAAATCTTGAGCAGGCCAAAACTGTCACCCAGGCCGTGATCTTCAAAAGGGGCAGGGCCGCGGCTACCTTGTCCCGCCACCCCAGCGTTGGCGTGGTTTTTTCCTATCTGCCCACCTATCTCAGCTCTGGCGGCCCGGCAATCGCCTCAACCCTGCCAGCCCTTGACGTCCCGGTAACGTTGGGTCACGGCAGCGTTCCGGCGTTCTTTGCGGGCCTGTTGCCGGAGGGCGAACGCCTGTCCAAGCTGCGCTGGGCGGTAAAAACCACCATTAATGACGAGTTTTCCCTCCTAGTCGCCGCGGGCGAGAACCCCGTGGGCGACGTCCAGATTCTGCCGGCAGGGCACGAACCCCAAAAAGTTCCTGCCCTGTTGACTGTCACCAAGAACATGGCCGCCATGAACTTTGGTGATTTTGCTTCCGTCCCCGGCCCCGTTGACCACTCTGCGTTGCCTGGCATGCAGGACAAGGTCACGGCCTCCTACCTGCATGACAAGGACCCCAGCCGCGCCTACATTCTCAAGTTCAACGACGGCAGCCACGCCCGCCAAGTTGAAACGGAATTCATGCTGCTGCGCAAGGCCAGGCAGCTGTCCATACCCGTTGCGGACGCCCGTTTGGTGTACGACGGCGTTGGGCAGGCCGCGCTGCTGGTCTCACGTTTCGACAGGTCCCCCAGCGGGTCGCTGGCGGTAGAGGATTGTTCCCAGCTGATGGGTTTGTTGCCGGGCCGCAAGCATTCGGTCCCTTCCGAGGCCGTGGCCGCGGCCGCCGTGAACATGTGTTCCGCCCAGTCCCTGGCCGCCCGCAACATTTTCCTGCAGTTCCTCTTTGCCTGGCTTACGGGCAACGGCAATCTGCATGCCAAAAACATTTCCGTGGTGCAGCAACACAATGGCGAATGGTTGGTGGCGCCCGCCTACGATCTCCAATGCACCCTTGCCGCCGAGATTGAGCAGGGCTTTGCCGCGGGTGTTCCCGGCGGCATTTTGACTGACCTGACTGACGGCGACCCCTCCCGCGACCCTGGCATGGCACTGCCCGTGGGTGGCAGCGCCGGTAGCCGGACAGGACTGAACCGCAACGACTGGCTCCGCTTTGGCCGTTCCCTGCACATCCCCGAACGACTCGTGGCCAAATGCATCGACAAAGCCCTTGCGGCCTCCGTCATGACCACGGCGGAACTGCCCTTTGAGCGTGGGGTCAGTGCCGCCGTCGTCCGTGTTTTAGGGATTCGGCGCGCAGCCATCCAACGCTAGAACCACCCCAAATACTTTTACTGACGAATTGCCGCTAAAATGTCTCTATGCCACGAATAGCCGCCCCCACGAACGCGGCGCAGCGCGAGCAGACGCAGCGCAAGATCCTCGACGCCTTTGGCGAACTTCTGTTTACGCACGGCCTTCCCGGCCTCACCATGACAGATGTTGCCCGCACGGCAGGGGTGGGACGAACAGCCGTTTACAACTATTTTGCCGACCTGGAACAACTTCTGGTGGCCTACGCGCTGGATGAAACCGGCAAGTTCGTTGCCGAGTTGCGGGCCAAATTGGATGGCCTGGAGAATCCTGTGGACAGGCTGGCCGTGTACGTTCGCGCGCAGCTAGAGGACCTCACCCGGCGCCACCTCCCGCCTGGACCGGCTATGCGATCGGTGCTTTCCAGTGAATCGTTCGCAAAGCTGGGCGTTCACGTGGGTGAGCTCAACACCTTGTTGGAAGACATTTTGCGCACCGGAATGGAGCAGCGGTACTTGCCTGCCTCCGACGTGGATGGCTTGGTGCAGCTCATCCACGGGTCGCTGACAGCCAGCGCCTCCCGCCGCAACTCGGACACACCCGATGAGGACCGCATTGCCGCAGCCGTGAAGTTCATCCAGGCCGGTGTGGGCGCGGCCTTTGACGAGCAGGGCCGCCCCGTCACCGTGGAGCAATAAAGCAGAGCTAGGGCTTGGTGACGGCAGCCGCTGCAGCAGGGCTTGCGGGCTCGCTCGGCGGCGGGCTGAGGCGTGGGCAGGAGAGCGCACCCGGAGTTTGGTCCACCTTGGGCGCGGCCACAAGATCATTGAATTGGCTGGTCAAGATGATGTCCACGCTGGCATCTTCGCGATTATCCTGCACATACTCAGAACCGCCCTGTGTTGCGGCAAAATTGCGCTGCATATTGAAGGCGGAAGCATGCCCCTTGGCGCCTGAAACAATCACCACTGGCGTTAAATACTCGGATCTTGCATTGCCAATAACGCCCACTGCGAAGCCTCGCTGCACGAGTTCCTGCGCCACGGCCCCGGCCCTGCCCTCGGCGGCACCTCCGTTGTAAACATTGACCCTGACGTCCTTGTTGGCAGGGTAGTCCAAAGTCTCACCCGGACATGTGACGGGTGTGGGAGTGGGTTTGCCCGCACCAAATTTCAGCTCCATTTCACCGCGCTGAACCATCCCGGCCAGGACCAGCCCGGTAGCCACCAGAGCCAGCAGCAGGACCAAAATCACGCCGTGGGCAATGCGGCGGCGAACCGTACTGCTGGGAAATTCCGGGGTTTCCGGCTCGGGGAAGGCCTCGGCCAAACCCTTGGAGTCCACAATATGGTGCCCGTGCCAGGAATTGATGTCTTTTTCTTTTTTGCGTTTCTGGCGAAGTTCATAGGCAGCGTCCTTGGCCTGGCGCTTCTCTTCGCGGGCAGCCTTGCGCCGCTGTCTGGCCGTCATCAACACATCATCGTGGAGGGCCTTACCTGGGAAGTGCCGGGGCGGGGGCGGAATGCGGTCAGCGGATTCACCTGGTGGCGGCTCCGCAGGGAGCCTAGTCATCTATCACCAACACTCGGGCGTGCAAAATGGTCCGCTGGTGCAGGGCCGTGCGGACAGCCCGGTGCAGGCCATCCTCCAAATACAAGGTGTCACGCCATTGCACCACGTGCGGGAACAGGTCGCCGAAGAACGTTGAGTCCTCGGCCAGGAGAGCCTCAAGGTCCAGTTGTGCCTTGGTCGTGACGAGTTCGGCCAGCCTGACTTGGCGCGGCGGAACGCTGGCCCAGTCCTTGGGCGTGATGTGGCCATGGTCCGGATACGGGCGTTTGTCGCCAACAGCTTTGAAGATCACTCCTTCAGACTAGGGACTGTGAGGCCCTAAAGGAACTGACCGCGCTGTGGGCGTAACGTCGTGTTGCCAAAAGGTTACGCAAAGTGGCTCTTCCACGGCTTGTGCTGGGACTATGGGGCATGACACTTTTGCAACCCCCACTTGCCCTGCTCCTCGATGTTGACGGCCCCCTGGCCAGCCCCGTGACACGGCAAGTGACCCCCGGCATTATTGCGGACTTGATTGATCTGGTGCGCCGCAACATTCCCGTGGTATTCAATACCGGCCGCTCGGATGCCTTTATTACGGAGCAGCTCATGCGGCCCATGCTGGAAGCCGGGCTGCCGGACGGTTCTGTGGTTCACGCAATTTGTGAGAAGGGGGCTGTCTGGTTTAGTTTCACCCCGAGCGGGCCCGGGCCCATCCACGTGGACAGGGAACTTGCCATGCCCACGGCTTTTGGCGACGACATACGTGAGCTCGTGGCGCGTTCCTACGCCGATCACATGTTCTTCGACGAGACCAAGCGGGCCATGGTCTCGGTGGAGCAGCACATTGAGGTTGAGAGCGGAAGCTATTTGGCGGAGCAGGTAAAGTTCGACGACGATGCCCTGGCTTTGCTGGCAACCCACGACTTGGGTGCCACCCGCCTTGAGCACCGGGCACCGGCGTCGTCCGGGAGCGTGGACTACCGGGTTGACCCGTCCATCATCTCCACTGACATTGAATCAGTTCGCCTGGGCAAGGACCTGGGCGCCAGCCGGGCGGTGGAACTGCTGGCCGCCCAAGGCATTGTTCCGCAGTCGTGGCGCACAGTGGGAGATTCCCGCACCGACTACGCCATGGCCGACTGGCTGCACCACCACGATCACCACGTCATCCACGTTGACGTTCGCCCGGCCGACGGCGTGCCCAGCAAGCCGTACACGATCCAGACCGCCGCTGACCTCAACTTGGGCGAGGAAGTAGTCAACGACTTCTCCGGGGCGGCATTCCTGCAGCACTGGCTGGACGAGCTGGCCCGGTAGCCAGGTTCTTCGCTGACAGGACATCGGAGATTAGAGGAGTGCCGCTTCCACGGCAGCACGCAGCTCCGGTGAGTCAGGCGTTACTGAAGATGAGAAGCGCTCCAGCACGGCGCCGTCGTGCGCGATCAGGAATTTTTCAAAATTCCAGGCGATGGGTTCGTCACCAAGGTTGGTCAACAGGGCGTAGAGCGGGTGCGCTTGGGGGCCGTTGACATCGGTTTTGGTGGCGAGCGGGAAGGTCACGCCAAAGTTCTTGCGGCAGAACTCCACGATTTCCTCCTGCGTGCCCGGTTCCTGCCCACCAAATTGGTTGCACGGCACGCCCACCACCGTCAGGCCCTGCGGGCGGTACTTCTCATGGAGGGACTCGAGGGCGTCGTATTGGCTGGTGAAGCCGCATTCTGAGGCCACGTTGACCAGCAAAACGGCTTTCGCGGCCAGCTGTGACAATGACTTTTCGGTCCCGTCGCTCAAGGCGAGGGGGATGCTGTTCAGGGTTTCTGTAATCACAGGCCGAGTCTAACCGGCGCAGCTGAAGGCTTGGGCGGGCATTGACTTAAACTACAAAAGGCCCGGAATCATCATGATTCCGGGCCTTTCATTGGCGGAGGATGGGGGATTTGAACCCCCGAGGGCGTTAACCCAACACGCGTTCCAGGCGTGCGCCATAGGCCGCTAGGCGAATCCTCCAGCTTGCCGTGCAGAACACGGCAGGTTCAAGAGTACCTGACAAAGTGCCCAACTCGCGAATCGAGTGTCCGGGGCCTGAGAATACGCGGCAAATAGGGCAATTCCGGGCAAGAAATAAGGGCAGTTCGGCCCCGTTCAAGCCTCACCACCCTTACTCCCCCATGCGGTCATTGCGGAAGGCAGACCACTTGCAAAGGATTGGGCACTCAAAGCACCCCCCCATACAGCCATCGGCGGCGCTCTATTCCGCGACGGCGGTACATTTCAAACTTTACAACATTGTCACACGCACGTGACATTCCTCACGTCTTCTTTACGTCATGAAGCCCGTTGCCGTTAGTGCCCCGCACGCATGGCCAGAACCGCGGTGACGAAACCCGCCAACGCAAAGCCGGCCGCAAGCATCCACAGCAGGAACGTCTGGCCGGCATGATGCCGGGTGCGTTGGGTTGAGTTAGTGGAGAACACTTCGATGCGGGTCAGGGCAAGAATCCCCGCACCGAAGGCCAGCACCCAAAAAAACCATTCAAAGAATCCAAATCCCAACATGGTGACTCGCTCCTTCATGGGCCAGGCCGCGCAAGGGCAAAAGCGCGCCGGGACCAGCTTGGCTTTAGCGTCATTGCCCCTTCTGGCGAACGTATCACCGTGGCCGCAAAATTGAAATGGTCCACAGGGTGCCGCGCGGATTCGCCCGTGCCGCCACAGTCAGGTAAGCTAATTCCCGGCCCCTCATGTGGCGTCACCCTGTGAACTCCCCCAGGACCGGAAGGTAGCAAGGGTAAGCGGGCTCTGGCGGGTGCATGGGGGGTCTTTATTTATCCCCAGATGCGCCCCAAACGCCGCATCCATGCGGCAATTTGTCAGGCGGATTAGATAGGGTTTCAACTGTGAGCGCACCAACAGCCCTGTATCGCCGGTACCGTCCCGATTCCTTTGCGACCGTCATTGGCCAAGAGCATGTCACTTCCCCCTTGATGACTGCCCTGGATAAGAACCGCGTCAACCACGCGTACCTGTTTTCCGGCCCTCGCGGCTGCGGTAAGACCACCTCCGCGCGCATCCTTGCCCGCTGCCTCAATTGCGCCCAGGGCCCCACCTCACATCCCTGCGGGACATGCGAAAGCTGCGTGGAATTGGCCCGCGGCGGCACCGGCTCCCTGGATGTCATTGAAATTGACGCAGCCAGCCACGGTGGCGTTGACGACGCCCGCGACCTTCGCGAACGCGCCACTTTTGCCCCCATCAGGGACCGCTACAAAATTTTCATCATTGATGAGGCCCATATGGTCACCTCGGCGGGTTTTAACGCGCTGTTGAAGATTGTTGAAGAGCCGCCGGAGCATATCAAGTTCATCTTTGCCACCACGGAACCTGACAAGGTCATTGGCACCATCCGCTCGCGCACCCACCATTACCCCTTCCGACTGGTGCCGCCCGAGCCTCTCATGGCGTATTTGGCGCAGTTGTGCGAACAAGAGAATGTGCCCGTGGCCCCCGGTGTTCTCTCACTGGTGGTGCGTGCCGGCGGCGGATCAGTGCGTGACTCACTGTCAGTTCTTGACCAGTTGATGGCCGGCGCTGGCGCTTCCGGGTTGGACTATGACCTGGCTGTTGACCTGCTGGGATACACCCACGCCTCACTCCTTGACGACGTGGTGGAAGCGCTGGCCGCCTCCGACTCGGCAACCGTTTTCAAATCGGTGGACAGGGTCATCCAGACCGGCCACGACCCCCGCCGTTTTGTGGAAGACCTCCTGGAGCGTTTCCGCGACCTCATCATTGTTCAGGCAATGCCCGAGAGCGCCCACGCAATCCTGCGCGGCACCCCCGAAGAGCTGATTGCGCGCATGCAGTCGCAGGCCGCCCAGCTTGGTGCCGCCGAACTCTCCCGTGCCGCCGACGTCACCAATGCTGCGTTCAACGAAATGACCGGCGCCACCTCGCCGCGGCTGCACCTGGAATTGCTGGGCGCACGCCTGCTCCTGCCGGGCGCCGATTCCTCCACACGCGGCATGGCCACCCGGCTTGAGCAGCTGGAACGGCGCCTGAACTATGCTGGCACCCCCGCTGCAGCCCCCGCTTCTGCCGCCCCCATGGCTGCCGCTCCGGAGCGAGATGCTCCTTCCCAACGTTCGACGCCGGCCCCCACCTACGCTGACCCGTCCCACTCCGACCCCGCCGCCTCAAGCGGTGGCTTGGCCGCCGTACGGGCACAATTGGCGCGTGCCAAGGAAGCAGCTGGCGCCGAAGTGGCCGCCCGGCAAACTCCGGTGCAGTCTCCTACGCCGGCCCCTGCGGAAACTCCCACGGTGGCGGCACCCCCCGCGGCAGCTGCCCCGACGGTAGAGCAGATTCCGCAGCCAATGGTGGCGCAGCACCAGGCACCCCCCGCTGCAGTTGCTGAGCCCGTTCGGTCAGCTCAAAGCGCCGCTGCGGCGCAGTCCTGGGACAGCGCCCCCACACCTGCTGCCAAGGTTGCGGCTGCCGCACAGCAGCCGCAACCTGCCGCATCCAGTGAGCCGCAATCCGTTGCGCCCCCCAGCGGCGCATCCGGCGGAGGTACCTCCAACATTGAGATCATCCGCCGCGCCTGGCCGGAGATCCTTGGTGCACTGCGCAACATCCGCATGGCGTCCTGGGTCATCGTCAATCAGAACGTGGTGCCGCAAACCTTTGACGGCCAAGAACTCCGTGTGGGGCTTCCATCCGCCGGCCTGATCAGCACTTTCACCAACAGTGGCCACCTGGAGAATCTGCAGCAGGCCATCAATCAGGTGCTGGGCATGACCATTGCGATCATGCCTGCCGCCGGCGATGCGCCGAAGGCGAGCGCTGAGCCAAACCCAAAAGTTCAAACTGGTAATCAGCCTGCAGCACCCCGGAGTGGTCGCGGCACAAACACTGGCGCCACGGCTCCGCTAGGCGACGCCCCAGCACCGGCACCGTCTGCTCCGCCTCAGACGCTCCCTGCCCCAGCAGCGTCCGCCCCGGCACCCTTGGATGCGTGGGGTCTTCCGGCTGCACCCGTGGCAGCGCCGCAGATTCCGGCAACCGCTGCGCCTGTGCCTGCCCAGACCGCACCAACATCGCAGCCACAGCCAGCTCAGGCTCCATTGGCTGACTCTGTGCCGACCACTGTTGCGTCAGCACCAGCGCAGTCGGCGCCCACAGAGGAGCCGGCGTACTGGGACGGTCCCAGTGAACCCAGTGACCCCTGGGATGAGCCGCACCCGGATTCGTATCCACCGGCCGATCCCTATCAGGATCAGTTCACGGAAACAGCTCAATCATCGGCCTCGCTGCCGGAATACCAGGCACCGTCGGCGCAGCCAGCGGCTGCAGAACCGCAAGCCCATACTGTGCCACGGGTTTCACCCATTGCTGCCTGGACCACCGGCTGGGATGCGCCGGCTGCCGCCGAAGAGCCCGCCACCCAGGCGCCGGCGCAAGTCGAGGCCCCCAAACGAAGCGCTCTCTTGGCTGCGCAAATGTCACAAGCGGCCCCGCAGGACTGGGGCGTATCGCTGGGAGCGCCCGCACGAAGCGACGTGGCAGACCCGGGGTGGGGCAGCATGTCCAACGCCCCTGACTGGGCGCAGGCCGAATCGTCCGCCGCGCCAACAGATACGCCAACAGAAACGCCAGCAGAGACTCCAGCGGCGGCGCATGCAGACACGGCAACTTCGGCGCCTGCCGACCCTGCTGAACCCGCAATTGCTGTGCCGATCGCACCCGCGCCACCTGCACCCCCTGCAACCGCCGCCCCCGAAACCCCCGCGCAAGCAAGCGTCCCAGCTCAGGAGGCTCCGGCGTCGAACATTGACAATGGTGGGGCCAAGATGAGCAGGTACCAGCGCCTGGCCACGAGCCCCGAAGCCCAGGCGGCCCGCGCCCAGGCACCCGCGGTGATGGCGCAGACTCCCTATGTGGAGGACGTCCCCAGCCCGGATGACGTCACCATTGAGGAATCCGGTGTAGTGGGCCAAGCCGCGGTGGAGCGTATTCTGGGCGGAGTGCTCATTGAGGAACGCCCGCTCAACGCGTCGCACTAAACGAGCTCGGCGCCACCACCATTTTTGAACCAATAGACAAGAGGCATTGTGTACGAGGGAGCAGTTCAGGAGCTCATCGATGAGTTGGGGCGCCTGCCGGGAATTGGGCCCAAATCAGCCCAGCGGCTCGCCTTCCACATTCTGGAAGCGGACACCGAGGACATGCAGCGGCTGGTCCGGGCCATTGTCACGGTCAAGGAGCGCGTGAAGTTCTGCACAGTGTGCGGCAATGTCACCGAGGCGGAGTTGTGCAACATTTGTCGGGACCCGCGCCGCGACCCCAGCATCATCTGCGTGGTGGAGGAATCCAAGGACGTGCTCGCCGTGGAACGCACCCGCGCCTTCCGCGGCCGCTATCACGTGCTGGGCGGCTCCATCAACCCCATCGCGGGTATTGGCCCGGACCAGTTGCGCATCCGTGAACTGCTGACCCGCCTGAACGACAGCCAAATCCAGGAGGTCATCATCGCCACCGACCCCAACTTGGAAGGTGAGGCCACGGCAACGTACCTCTCCCGCATGCTCAAAACCATTGGGATCGCCGTGACCCGGCTGGCTTCAGGCCTCCCCGTGGGCGGCGACTTGGAGTACGCCGATGAAGTCACCCTGGGCCGCGCCTTTGAGGGCCGCCGCAACGCTCTGACGTAACCCTCACATTGCCTCGCGAACGGGCAGTAGTTGTTGATGTTGCGCGCAAACATCAACAACTACTGCCCGCTCGGCAGGCGCAGTCGGCTGCCGCCTGAATCGACCCCTATCCTGTTCCCGTCGTCAGCTGGGCAAGCCGTTCGCGTGTGGGCGTGCCGGGTGTGGGTGTGTAGAGCACAAAGTGCAGGTCCGGGGCGTCTGAGGGCACCAGCCTGTGGTGCTCAAAGGTCAGCTCACCCACCTCCGGATGGACAAAGATGCGCTGCCGGGAGGCAAAGCCGGCCACCCCGTGATCGGACCAAATCCGGGCAAACTCGTCGCTGGCCGCGGCCAGCCTGGCCACCAACGCCGTATGCGCCGCCGAACCGAGCCGGGGGCCTGCCTCGGCCCGGAATTCGGCCACAAAATTCCTTGACGTTTCTTCCCAGTCAGGCAACATCCGGCGCAGCGCCGGATCGGTAAAGATCAGCCACAACAGGTTCCGCTGCTCCGGTACAACCTCAGCAATGCGTGAATACAGGCCGGCGTAGGCACTGTTCCACCCCGCAATCCCCCAATCCGGGGCCACGGCAAAGGCCGGGAAATCCAGGGCGTCCAGCAACGCCTGCAAATGCGGCGGTGCGGCTTCGATGGCTGTAACTTCAGCCAGGGGCAGGGCCGCGTAACCGCCCATGGCCAGCAGATACGCCTGCTCGGCGGCGCTCAGGCGCAGCACCCTCCCAATGGACTCGAGTACCTGGCGGGACGCGTTGATGTCCCGGCCCTGTTCCAGCCAGGTGTACCAGGTGACGCTGACGGCTGCGAAGGCCGCAATTTCCTCACGCCGCAAACCCAAGGTGCGGCTGCGGCCAATGGGAGGCAGCCCATGTTCGGCGCGGACTAGATTGGCGCGGCGGTCACGCAGAAACTGACCCAGCTCCCGCCGTCGTTCTTCATCCATGCCACCAAATCTAGCACTGCCACTACTAGTATTAGCGCCGTCTTCCTGTCAGGGCCAAAATGCTGGTTAACTGTCCCTATGCCTCCATTACGTTCACGCACAGTCACCCACGGCCGCAACATGGCAGGCGCACGCGCCCTCATGATGGCCTCCGGCGTCGCCAAGTCAGACATCGGCAAGCCCATTGTTGCCGTGGCCAACTCCTTCACCGAGTTCGTCCCCGGCCACACCCACCTCGCACCCGTGGGCCGCATTGTCTCCGACGCCATTCACAAGGCTGGTGCCATCGCCCGCGAATTCAACACCATCGCCGTGGATGACGGCATCGCCATGGGCCACGGCGGCATGCTGTACTCCCTGCCCTCCCGCGACCTCATTGCCGACTCCGTCGAGTACATGGTCAACGCCCACTGCGCCGACGTGCTGGTCTGTATCTCCAACTGCGACAAGATCACCCCCGGCATGCTCATGGCAGCCCTGCGCTTGAACATCCCCACCGTGTTTGTCTCCGGCGGCCCCATGGAAGCCGGCCGGGTGACCCTGACTGACGGCTCCATCCGCTCACTCGACCTGGTCAACGCCATCTCCGACGCCGTGGACGCCACCGTCTCCGACGAAGACATCGAGCTCATCGAAGACAACGCATGCCCCACCTGCGGTTCCTGCTCCGGCATGTTCACCGCCAACTCGATGAACTGCCTCACCGAAGCCATCGGCCTGTCCCTGCCGGGCAACGGCTCGCTGCTGGCCACTCACACCGCGCGCAAGGAGCTGTACGAGCGCGCAGGCGCCACCGCCGTCGAGATCGCCAAGCGCTACTACGAGGACGACGACGAATCGGTCCTGCCGCGCTCGATCGCCAGCTTCGAGGCGTTCGATAACGCCATGGCCCTGGACATCGCCATGGGCGGCTCCACCAACACGATCCTGCACCTCCTCGCAGCAGCGCAGGAAGCGGGCCTGAAGTACGATCTGGAGGACATCGACGCCAAGTCACGCCAGGTGCCGTGCCTTGCCAAGGTGGCTCCGAACGTTGCCGGCAAGAAGACGTTTTACATGGAGGACGTGCACCGCGCCGGCGGCATCCCCGCCCTCTTGGGGGAGCTGAACCGTGGCGGACTGCTCCACACGAACGTCAAGTCAGTCCACTCCGAGGGCCTCACCGACTGGCTGGACGACTGGGACATCCGCGGAGGCAAGGCCACCGATGAAGCTCAAGCACTGTGGACCGCTGCCCCGGGTGGCCAGCGCTCCTCCACCGCCTTCTCACAGTCGGCCGAGTGGACCTCATTGGACACCGACGCGGCCGAAGGCTGCCTGCGCGATGTGGAGCATGCCTTCTCCAAGGACGGCGGCTTGGGCGTGCTGCGCGGCAACATCGCCCTCGACGGCGCCGTCGTGAAGACTGCCGGCGTGGACGAGTCCATCTGGACGTTTGAAGGACCCGCCGTGGTCTGCGAATCTCAGGACGAAGCCGTTGAAAAGATCCTGTCGAAGACTGTCAAGGCCGGCGACGTGGTGGTTATCCGCTACGAAGGCCCCCGCGGCGGCCCCGGCATGCAGGAAATGCTGTACCCCACCTCATTCCTGAAGGGCCTGGGCCTGGGCAAGGTCTGCGCCTTGATCACCGACGGCCGCTTCTCCGGCGGCACCTCCGGCCTGTCCATTGGCCATGTCTCCCCCGAGGCGGCCGCCGGCGGCACCATCGCGCTGGTTCAGGATGGGGACCGCATCCGCATCGACATCCCCAACCGGTCCATGGAGCTCCTGGTGAGTGAATCCGAGCTGGATGAGCGCCGCGAGCTGCTCGAGACCACCACCGGTTACCGTCCGGTGGGCCGTGTACGCGAAGTATCCGCCGCCTTGCGGGCTTACGCCTCCATGGCCACCAGCGCCGACAAGGGTGCCATTCGCCAGGTCCCTGCCGACGAGGTCCTGATGCGCGCGCCGCGGGCTGAAGTGTCCGTCTCCTAGCTAGTCCACGCCCCCGTCTATGACGCAGTAGATGCGGCGGAAAGCGCCTTCCGGGGCGGTTTTCGCGCAACTAGTGCGTCACAGATCCTGACCGCTGGCATGTTCGACGGCGTTCGACCCACCCAGGTGGGTTGAACGCCGTCGTGCGTTTTACGCTAGGCCACGCGCGTGCCCTTGGGCAGTTTCCCTGCAGGTGTGCGCAGGGCCCGCCAACCCAGTGCCACCACTCCACCGGCCACCAACAGTTGCAAACCCAGGCCCTGCGGCCACAGTGGCGTCTTCTGGTCCATGTAGTCGGCCGTGAGCTTGCCATTGGCACAAGGGTAGGTGCCTTCAGGACCGGCCTGCGCATACCTGGCCCCTTGGCTGATCGTCTCAAAGATGCCGGTAGTAGTCCTGTCCTCCGTCACCGATTTTTGGTAGGGGATGGAATCGGCAATCACCACAAACGGGTTCATGCTCAGCATCCAGGCAACCCGTTCCGTGCGCACGGTTTCCATCTCCTGGATGATCCCAAAGCAGTACCTGTTGCCATCACTGTCGGTGACATTGTTCGGCAGCGGCGGAATATAGTCCGGCGGCACCGGCTCCTTGATGTCGCCGCTGTCATAGCCGTACATGCCTGTGTACCCCATTTGATTGGCATTCACCTTTCCTTGGCTGACCATGGACCCGAGCCCAAAGGCGATGAGGGTTCCAAAGACCAGCAGTGAGACCACCAAGTAGGTGACAACTATGGAGAACAAGGGCCGGTTGGCGAGCGCAGAGATGCCAACACCCAACGCGCACACCACGGCAATTTCCACGGCGAGCATCAGCAGCGCAATGGCTATGTGCCCGAATCCCAGGCCGCCTTGGGCAATGCCAAAGACCAGGAACGGGACGCTGGCTGCCAGGAACGCAATCCCCGCAATCCATGAGGCAAGAAATTTCCCCCACAGGATCTGCCCGGAACTGAGCAACGTCACCTGCAGAATCGCCAAGGTGCCGCCGGCCCTGTCTCCATTGATGGCATTGGCGGAAAATGCCGGGGCCACCAGCAGGCCAAACAACAGCACAAAGGCCAGCACAATTTCAAAGATCAGCGGGCCCGGGCCTCTGCTAGCGGCGCTTGTATCCCACGCCACATTGGCCTGCTGGGCATTCCAGCTCCACCACGTCAGCCACGTGACTATTCCGATGATGACAAACCACAATGCCAACATGATGTACCAGCCACGGGAGCGCAGCCTTTGGCGCATCTCCATGCCCACTACGGCAAAGACACCCTCACAGTAGGCGCGCAAGCCGGCGTGCCGCCCCGCGTTGCCGGCCACCGGCTGCGGGCCTGCATCATTTTGAGTCTGTGTCATGGCTGTTCCACCTTCATGCTCATGTAGGTCTCTTCCAAAGCACCCGTAGCCGGGGCGAACGCGCACACGTCAACACCGGCCATCACCAGATCCCGCAACAGCGCGGAGGCGTACTCCTGAGTGGGCCCTGTGATGATGACGGAGTCCCTGCGCCCATTCCCTGACTCAAAGGCCACTCCCAACGCTGTCAGGGCAGCAACCAACGCGGCGGGATCCAGGGCCGAAATGGAATACTTGCGCCCCTGCCCGGCCGCCTGGTCCACTGTCTGCGTCAGCACGGTGCGGCCCTGATTCACAAACACTGCACCGTCTGCTATCTCATCCAGTTCAGCCAAAACATGGGAGGAAACCACTATGGCTTTCCCTTCGGCGGCAAGCTGGCGCAGGATTCCCCGCAGAGCAACCCGCGAACCCGGGTCCAGTCCTGACGCCGGCTCATCAAGCAGCAACACCTGCGGATCATGAATCAAGGCGCGGGCCAGGCTGAGCCGCTGTTGCTGGCCACGCGAAAGCACCCGCGCCTTCTGATCCGCCAAGGGCGTCAGGTTCACCAGGGTCAACAGATCCTGGACCCTGGTGGGAATTTTTTCCTTGGGCAAACGGTAAAACTTGCCCATGGTGTTGAGGATTTCGCGTGCTGTCAGCGCCTCCCACACTCCGAGAGTGTCCGGCATCCACCCGATCTTTGCCCTGGCCGCGGCTGGGTCCTTGATGGGGTCAATGCCCATGACCCTGACAGTGCCGGAATCCGGCGCCAGCAACGAGGCAAGCATGAGAAGCAACGTGGTTTTTCCGGCGCCGTTGGGGCCAATAAGTGCCGTCACCTGCCCTGCGGGTGCCTGCAGATCCATATTGACGACGGCGTGAACCGCACCAAAGCTGCGGGACAGCCCCGTGGCGGACAAGCCATCGAAGGCCTCCAGCAACGCTGGCGGGTCCTGTTCCTGTTCCTGTGGTATTTGCTGGGTCATGGTGTCCCTCCCCGATGGTCCGCAATAGCGGATATGCAATCAGCATAGGCTCAGCTGGGCACCTGAGTCA
Source organism: Arthrobacter glacialis (assembly GCF_002909415.1). NCBI lineage: Bacteria > Bacillati > Actinomycetota > Actinomycetes > Micrococcales > Micrococcaceae > Arthrobacter > Arthrobacter glacialis. Next base: position 109,750 of record NZ_PPXB01000015.1, read on the forward strand.
TCATCCCGGCGTCGGATAGTCATCAGCTTTCAGCTGGCTGGCCCCACCCCTTTATCAAGACCACATAATGACCTTCAAGTATCATCATGTGGACATCATAATTCCGTGTTAACGCGCCACCGCGCTAAACTGACTTAAAACTGCCTTCCGCGCTGATGATGCCGCACTGGCCCAGCGCGCAGGCGCGGCTCTGGCGTGAGCGGCAGCAAATTTCCTTCTCCTAGTGTTGCGTTAGGTAAGCCAATGAGTGTGCATCCATGAGTCTGATAGTTCAAAAGTACGGCGGCTCGTCCGTGTCCGACGCCGAAGGCATTCTGCGCGTAGCCCGCAGGGTTGTCAGCACCCAAGCAGCAGGCCATGAAGTAGTGGTAGTTGTCTCCGCAATGGGCGACACCACGGATGAACTGTTGGATCTGGCCGCGCAAGTTTCCGAGCACCCCCCGGCCCGCGAGCTGGACATGCTCATGACGGCCGGAGAACGCATTTCCATGGCCCTGCTCGCCATGGCCATCAGCTCACTGGGTGGTGTGGCACAGTCCTTCACGGGCAGCCAGGCTGGCATGATCACCGACGGCATCCACGGCAAGGCCCGCATCATCGATGTGGATCCGCACCGTGTCCGCACGGCCCTGGACAAGGGCAAGGTGGCCATTGTGGCCGGGTTCCAGGGCATGAGCCGCCAGACCAATGAGATCACCACCATGGGCCGCGGCGGCTCGGACACCACAGCTGTTGCCCTTGCCGCGGCATTGAACGCCGATGTGTGCGAAATTTACACTGACGTTGACGGCGTTTACACGGCCGATCCGCGCGTTGTTTCCAGCGCCCAGAAGATCAGCAAGATCTCCAGCGAAGAGATGTTGGAAATGGCCGCCTCGGGCGCCAAGATCCTCCACCTTCGCTGCGTGGAATACGCTAGGCGTTTTGGACTGCCCATCCATGTGCGGTCCTCTTTTAGTGACAATGAGGGAACCTGGGTTTTGCCCAGCCCTGACGACAAAATCAAGATCTCAGAGGGAGTTGCCTTGGAGCAGCCAATCATCTCCGGCGTGGCTCACGACCGGTCAGAAGCTAAAGTCACAGTTGTTGGCGTGCCGGACATCCCCGGCAAGGCTGCCATGATCTTTGGCATCATTGCCGGTGCGCATTCAAACATTGACATGATTGTGCAGAACATTTCCACGAAGGGCTCCGGAAAGACGGACATCTCCTTCACACTGCCCATGGTGGAAGGCGAGGACGCCCTGAGCGCCCTGCGCGCCAAGCAGGACGAGGTCGGCTTCGAGGACCTGATCTACGACGACCAGATCGGCAAGCTTTCCCTGATCGGTGCCGGCATGCGCTCCAACCCGGGCGTTTCCTACCGTTTCTTCCAGGCCCTGTCCGACGCCGGTGTGAACATTGATTTGATCTCCACCTCCGAGATCCGCATCTCTGTTGTGACCCGCGCAGACTTGCTCGATGTTGCAGTGCGCGCCGTCCACCAGGCCTTTGGCTTGGATGGCGACGACGAGGCGACAGTTTACGGCGGCACGGGCCGCTAGCCCACACACACACAAACTGACCCGCAGAAAACGTCGAAAATCACGGTAAAGCCGTGATTTTTCGGCGTTTTCTGCGGGTCAGTTGTTTAAGGGGCTACTCCGCAGATTCTTCCTTGCGGACGGCGTAGTGGTGGCCCTGTGAATCAGTCTCCTGCTCAAAGTGGGAGAGCTGCTCCTCGCTGCTGTCTTCAGAGGCATCATGACGATGCACCACCGGGGCATCCATGTCTCCGTGGTCTGCCGGCCCAAAAACCTTCTTGAGCTTCTCGGTGCCATGCATCAATTTGTCCACGAACTTTTCACCGCTCGCCATCATCAACACCCACTCTCAGCAGAGGAAAATCGTGCCACCGGAACGCCTTCAGTTTACTCCTGCTGCCCACCAATGGCACTGGCGGGTTGCTCCACTGGTGAGCTGCGCAAGTGCTAGCGCAAGGACTTGTCAGTGGGGTCTTTGGGCACCAAATAGGTGCTGCCGTCAGCCCGGGTGACAGTAATCCACTGCACCGTGGCCTCTTGTTGACTCTTCAACAGTGCCTTGTTCTCCGGCGTCATCTCATGATCCAGGGGGCTGCTGCTGGCGGGGCCCAGAATGTAGCGCAGGCGGCCTGTAAAGCGCATCAGTTTTTGTACTGGACTCATCTTGGACATGGGCGAAATTCCTTGTGGCGCTCGGGCCGGTGAGGGAATCCCCGGCTGACTCAGAAAGGCGATACTATACATAGTACCCTGATAGTTAGGGCACTAACTAAAATGAGGGAGCAAGGCAATGGGTACCACAGAGAACGATCTGCTCTTGGAGCGGCAGCTTTGTTTTGGTCTCAGTGTGGCCTCCCGCAGTGTCATTGCAGCCTACAAACCAGTGCTCTCCGCCCTGGGACTCACCCACCCGCAGTATCTGGTCATGCTGGCCCTGTGGGAGCAGGCACCACGGAAAGTCAAGGACATTGGCAGCGCCCTGCTGCTGGAATCGGCCACTCTCTCCCCGCTGCTGAAGCGTCTTGAGGCGCTGGGCCTCATTACCCGCGGCCGGGACGCCAGCGATGAGCGCGCCCTGGCCATTGACCTCACACCCGCCGGCCGAGCACTGCGGGACCAAGCCCTTTCCGTGCCGGGGACCATGATGGCGCGACTGGGTCTGGACCGCGACGGCGCCATGGCGCTGCACAGCAGCATGATGGCACTGATCGAGGCGGCCACGCACAACCTGGAAATTGCGGACACCAGCACCGCGGCCGTGGCGGATAATTGAAAGCATGACTTCTGCCCCACTCCCCCTCGCTGAGGATGCCTGGCAGGCCCGCGCCGCAGCTCACCACGACCGCGTCAACCGCTACGCAGCCCCTTATCTGGCCCGCCGCTCGGCTAATCAAAAGCACCCGGTGGAAGACTTCCTGTTCACCTATTACAACCAAAAGCCTGGCCAGCTGCAGCGCTGGCACCCGGGCGCCGGAGTAGTCCTCACGGGCGAGTCCGCCGCTGAGCGCTTGAAGTGGAAGTTTTACCGAGCTGTGCACGACGGCGACCCCCAGGCAGGCGGGGCAGCTCAGGGAAGGTCCGGCGTCGTCTTTGACAGGGAAAAGTTTCTGGTTGAACGCAAGGACGCGCTTGATTTTGCCCAGATAATTCTGGGCCGCACGGCCGCCCGTCCGGCGCAGTTTGGCTGCTTTGGACTCCACGAGTGGGCCATGGTGTACAAGCAGGAAGCCAACCAGGTCCGGCACGAATACCTTGAACTGCGCCTGGGTTCCAGCGGCACGGACCAAGTGGTTGAAGAGAGCAAGATCCGCTGCACGCACTTTGATGCGTACCGCTTTTACACCCCGCAGGCAACGGGCCTCAACGAGCTGACGCCGACCCGCGAGAACCAGCGTGACATGGAACAACCCGGCTGCCTGCACGCCAACATGGACCTTTACAAGTGGGCCTACAAGCTCTCACCCGCCCTCCCCAGCGAGCTGGTGATGGACTGCTTTGAGCTGTCCTGGCGCATTCGCGCCATGGACATGCGGGCATCACCCTATGACCTGGCTCAATGGGGCTACCCCGCCATCACCATTGAAACGGTCGCCGGAAAAGCTGACTACGTGGCGGCACAGCGTGCGTTTAGCGCCGAGTCGGCCGTGCTGCGTGAGAGGTTGCGCGCCGCCGTGGACGCATTGGTTTCTGATCGCCACCTTTGACCTCACCCTACATGAGACCTACTCTTATTTCACCCAACAATAATTAGATTTCATATTGCGAAATTTAGGAGACTCATGTCAACCGCACTCACCACAGGCCAAGCAGCGCCCGGATTCATCCTCCCTGATGCCAGTGGCCAGAATATTTCACTGTCCGACTACTCCGGACGCCAAGTGGTCGTCTACTTCTACCCCAAGGCGGCCACCCCAGGTTGCACCACCGAAGCTTGCGATTTTCGCGACAGCCTGGCCGCATTGCAGGCGGCAGGGGTGGACGTAGTGGGAATTTCCACTGACGCGACGGACACCCTGGCCAGCTTTGCCAACGAATTTGAGCTGAATTTCCCACTCCTCTCCGACGTGGACCACAAGATCGCCGAGGCATGGGGCGCCTGGGGCGAGAAGCTCGTCAACAACAAAACAGTCACGGGAACTTTGCGGTCCACAGTGGTGGTCAATGTTGATGGAACCGTGCGATCCGCCGAATACAACGTCAGCGCTGAAGGCCACGTGGCCCGCCTCCGTGGCGAACTGGGACTCTAGCGACCCCGCTGCATGGCATAGTCGAGGCACCCCGGCACCCCCTCATGGGATCAGCGCGCCGGGGTGTCTTTATGTGCGCCCATTGTTGTCCCGATATGGTGCCCCGATGGCTCATTGTGAACCGCACCACCAGCACCGCTGTTGACATTTCGAGTGTGATGCGATTCACTATTCATACGCTGAAATAACAGTTCCACGATGCGAAATTTAGTTTTTATTCGCATAGCCTACGCCGTGGATGCCAGCATAAATCGCAAGGATCAACTTGCCATGCTGTTGAACGAATTCAACGAAACGCCAGAAATTAACCTAGCGGCAGCGCTGCGCCCCTGCATCGACGTCGAACGGTGGATCCAGGAGATCATCGACGCCCGGCCCTATGCCGCGGTGGAAGAAATCTTCAAGACCGCCAACGACGCTGCCGCACCATTCACTGCAGAGGAAGTCAACTCAGCGCTGGCACACCACCCCCGCATTGGGGAACGATTGTCCGGTGCCAGCACGGAAGCCGCGTTATCCTCCGCCGAACAGTCCACCATTGACCCCGCCGACACCATGACGGCCGCCGCTCTCCGGAGCGGCAACGTGGCCTACGAGGAAAAATTCGGCCAGGTCTTCCTCATTCGGGCACTGGGGCGCTCACCGGAGGAGATCCTGTCCGCCCTGCACGAGCGGCTGGAGAACCCACCCCACACCGAACGACTCATCATCGCAGAACAGTTGCGGGAAATCGCACTGCTTCGACTCAAGGCGGTGGTCAACGCATGAGCACCTCCCACATCACCACCCACGTGCTGGACACCGCACTGGGGAGACCTGCTGAGGGTGTCGCCGTCGAACTTGACGGGCACACCGGCGGGGAATGGGTTCTCCTCGCCTCAGGAATCACCGATGCCCAGGGGCGGGTCAAAGACTTGGGCCCCGAGAGATTAGAGAGCGGGAACTACCGCTTGCGCTTCAACACCGGCGCCTATTTCGGCGGCCTCAACACTGAATCTTTCTTTCCGGAAGTATCACTTACCTTCACACTCGACCACGCCGAAGAGCACTATCACGTGCCGTTGCTGCTGAGTCCTTTCGCCTTTTCAACGTACCGAGGGAGCTAGACATGAACGCGAACAGTAACAACATCATTTTGGGTGCCAATCAGTACGGCAAGGCTGAGGTCCGGCTGGTCAAAATTACTAGGGACACGGACCGCCACGAGATTGAGGACCTCAACGTCACCTCGCAGTTGCGCGGCGACTTCGCCGATGCCCACCTCCTGGGTGACAATGCCCATGTGGTGGCCACGGACACCCAGAAGAACACCATCTACTCGCTAGCCCGCGACGGCGTCGGCTCCCCCGAAGCGTTCCTGTTGCGCCTGGCGGATCATTTCACCGGTTCCTTCAACTGGGTTAGTGGCGGGCGCTGGGCAGCCGAATCTTACGCGTGGGACCGCATCCAGGCCCACGGAACGGGCCACGACCATTCGTTCGTCCGCAACGGCCAAGAGGTGCGCACCGCCGTCGTGGTCAAGGACGGTCCGGCCACGCATGTGGTGGGCGGACTCGAGGACCTGACAGTGCTCAAGTCCACCGAGTCCGGCTTCGTCGGCTACCCGAAAGACAAGTACACAACCCTTGCCGAGACCACGGACCGTGTCCTGGCCACCGACATTGCCGCCCGATGGCGCTACAACCCCAGCGCCGTGGGAGCACTTGACTTCAACAAGGCGTACGACGACGTCAAGGCCCTGCTGCTGGAAGGCTTTACGGAGAGCTACTCACACGCACTCCAGCAAACGCTTTTTGAAATGGGCAAGAAAGTCATGGCTGCCCATGAGGAGATTGACGAGATCAAGTTCTCCATGCCGAACAAGCACCACTTTGTAGTGGATTTGTCCCCGTTTGGCCAAAACAACCCGGGAGAAGTGTTCTTCGCAGCCGACCGCCCCTACGGACTCATCGAAGCCACCGTTTTGCGCGAGCACGGCAGCGACGCCGGAAACGCCTGGGACGGAATCGCCGGTTTTTGCTAGCACAGCTTTTTTCTAGCACAGCTTTTTTCTAGCACAGCCGGGCCATAACGGCCCGGCTAAGAGGTAGGCGGGGGCTGTATCCCCCGCCTACCCGCAGCGGCAACTCCCAAAGCGGGTTGACGCTTAATAAGGGTAAGCAGACAAGGAGGTCCGCTATGACCAAAAGATCATCATCCACAGCCGTAGTCCCCACCCGGCCAGAGGATAAAAAACTAGGAATTGGGGCAAATTTTGCCTACGGATTCCAGCACGTATTGACCATGTACGGTGGCATAGTTGCCGTCCCACTGATCGTTGGCCAGGCTGCAGGCTTGGCAGCGGCGGACACCGGCCTACTCATTGCTGCGTGTCTTTTCATGGGTGGTCTTGCCACCCTCCTACAAACTCTGGGTGTGCCGTTCTTCGGATCTCAGCTCCCCTTGGTCCAAGGTGTCTCGTTTGCCGGCGTGGCAACCATGGTGGCGATTGTAAACGGCGGCGGTGGACTTCAGAGTGTCTTTGGCGCCGTCATTGTTTCCTCCGCGATCGGCTTGCTGATCACACCAATTTTTTCCAAGATCATTCGATTCTTCCCGCCCGTGGTCACCGGCACAGTCATTACCGTCATCGGCCTGTCGCTGATGCCCGTGGCAGCAAACTGGGCCATGGGGGGAAACAGGACTGCTGAGAACTACGGCAGCGTCGCCAACATCGGTCTTGCCGCCGCTACTTTGGTGGTCGTTCTACTCCTGAGCAAGCTCGGAAGCAGCACCATCTCTCGTCTTTCAATCCTGCTGGCCATGGTCATCGGCACGCTCATTGCCTTGGCTGTCGGCATGGCGGACTTCTCCAAGGTTGGCCAAGGATCGATTGTCGCCTTCCCCACCCCCTTCCACTTGGGCATGCCAACATTCCACCTCGCCGCCATCATCTCGATGTTCATCGTTGTGCTGGTGATCATGGTGGAAACTTCTGCCGACATCCTGGCCGTTGGGGAGATCGTGGGTACGAAGATTGACTCCCGCCGCCTTGGTGATGGTCTGCGCGCCGACATGGCCGCCAGCGTTGTTGCCCCTGTCTTTGGTTCGTTCACCCAGAGCGCCTTCGCCCAGAACGTGGGTTTGGTGGCCGTCACGGGGATCAAGAGCCGCTTTGTGGTGGCTGCCGGCGGTGTCATCCTCGTGGTGTTGGGCGTTCTGCCCATCATGGGTCGTGTCGTGGCCGCAGTGCCGACCCCCGTGCTCGGCGGAGCGGGAATCGTCTTGTTCGGCACGGTTGCCGCCAGCGGCATCCGCTCGCTGTCCACCGTCAGCTACAAAAACAACATGAACATGATCATCGTCGCCACCGCCATCGGCGCCGGGATCATCCCCATCGCCGCACCGACGTTCTATGATCAGTTCCCGAGCTGGTTCGCAACGATCTTCCACTCCGGCATCAGCTCCGCCGCCGTCGTGGCAATCTTGCTAAACCTCCTGTTCAACCACTTGAAGGTCGGCAACCCTGAGAATCCTTCCGTGTTCGCTGCCGGCACGGATCGTCTGGTCGCTGCCGAAGTCCTTGAGTGCCTCCAAGATGGCGACCGCTGCGAAAACGGCAAACTCATCGACGCCGACGGCAACGAAATACCCATCACCGGAGAGATCCCGCTGCAATCCAAGGATTCTCCCTCCCATTAAATCCAAGTACGACGGCGGTGAGTCACCCTATGAGGGAGGCTCACCGCCGTCGCCCGGGGCAGGAAGCGGCAGATTACGGGTCAGCCCCGCCCTATAAAGGGCATGCCCGCGGCGGTGATGACCAGCTGGCCAATGGTTGCGGAGGCCGGCAGGTCAGCCATGAACAGGACGGTCCGGGCGGCGTCGGCCACCGGGAATGTTGGCTCCACCAGGAGCTCGCCGTTGGCCTGCAATGCACCTGTGGCCACATCGAGGGTGGACATGATGGAGGTGGCGGTATTGCCGATGTCGATCTGGCCGCAACTGATTCCAAACGCCCGGCCATCGAGTTCGATCGACTTGGTCAGACCGGTGATGGCGTGTTTGGTGATGGTGTAGGCGGCCGAATTTGGCCGGGGCGAGTGGGCAGAAATGGAGCCGTTGTTGATGATCCGACCACCCTGGGGATGCTGTTTTTTCATGGTTCGAATGGCTGCCGCGGCACACAGCATTGACCCCGTGAGGTTGACGGCCACGGTGGCGTTCCAATCAGCGAGAGAAATCTGGTCCACGGATTGGGCGGGACCAAACGTTCCGGCATTGTTGAACAGCACATCCACCCGGCCAAAGCGTTCCACGGCCCTGTGGAACAATGCCTCCACCTGGGCTTCATCGGTAACATCCGTGGGCACCACCATGGAGAGCGGGTGTCCGTCCGCCGCGGCGAGAAGCTCAGCTTCCCGCCGGCCCGCCAGAACCACTGCGTATCCGGCAGCAAGGGCTGCTTGCGCCACGGCTTGGCCAATTCCGGATCCAGCGCCTGTCACCACCATGACCTTGGCCCCAGCGGAGGAGGCGGCGCCGGCAGCAGTCTCATCAAATTCCTTGTTCACATCTACTCCTTTGAGGTGGCTTTCATTGTTTACTGTATTGACTGTGAACGCACAAAAAGGCGGGACCGGCGGAAAGTGCTCCGCTGGTCCCGCCCCTTGCAGTTCTAGTGTGCTATCAATGCCGTCGCATTCGCCGGAACAGGCCAGCCCGTGAAGGACTTGGGACGGGGTGTTGCATAGGTGCGCACCTTGGAGGTGGACAGCCCCATCCGGACCAAGGACTCGGCAATGGTTACCGCCGCCGCCACGCCGTCGACCACGGGAACACCTGTGCGCTCCCGGACCTTGTCATTGAGGCCCGCCATGCCGCCGCAGCCCAGGACGATGACTTCCGCCTTGTCTACGGAGACAGCCAGTTCAGCCTCGCGGACGATGGCTTCGACGGCGCGCTCCGGCTCCTCTTCGAGCTCCAGCACAGCCATCCCACTGGCCCGTACGGATGCGCAACGGTCCGTCAGCCCAGCCAACTTGAGCCGGTCCTCGATCAACGGCACTGCACGGTCCAAAGTGGTGACGACCGAGTACTTGTGGCCAAGGAACATGGCCGTGCTGGCTGCCGCTTCGGTAATGTCCACCACGGGAACATTCAACAATTCCTGCAGGCCTTCCCGGCCATGCTCGCCATATCCGGCCTGGACCACGGCGTCGAACGGTTCGGGATAGGACTGCACCGCGTCCATGACAGCAACCGCTGCGAGGTAGCTTTCAAAGTTGCCCTCACACGATTCGGCCCCAAAGCGAGGGGTGAGAGCCACAATCTCGGTGCCGGGCGCCGCCACTGCACGGGCCTGCTCCGCAATTGATTCGGTCATTGATGCCGTGGTGTTCACGTTGACTACAAGAATGCGCATGTTCTGCCTTTCATGAGAAGGGAATGGTTAGTGGACACTGTCTACGGCAATGGGTTCACCGGACACGTCATGGAACTCACGCTTGCGATCGGCCACAAAGTAGTAGGTGACCGCTGCGAGTCCGGCTGCAAAGAACCAGGAGAAGGCTGAGAGCTCATGCAGTGCCGGGATGAAGGCGATGGCCAGGGCCACCACGGAGGCGGGAACCAGGGCAAGCACGGCGCGGGAGTTGACTCCCCGCTTGTAGTGGTAGTCCGCGCCCTCAGCCGTTGTGTACAGATGCGGGACGTTGACCTTGCCGCGGCGAATGAGCCAGTAGTCGGCCATGATGACGCCGAACAGCGGGCCCAAGAGCGCGCCCAGTCCGCCCAGGAAGTACACGATGACAACGGGGTTGTTGTAGAGGTTCCACGGCAGGATGACCAGGCCGAGGACTGCACTGACAATGGCTGCCTTGCGGAAGTTCAAGTGACGCGGGAACAGGTTTGTCAACGCGTAGACGGGTGCCACGAAGTTGGCCATCAGGTTAACCGCAATGGTGAGAATCAGCAGGGCAAGGCAGGCGATCACGAGCAAGAAGGTGTTCGGTATGGTCTGGACAATGTCCGCCGGGCTTTCAATGATGGTGCCGTCGATCTTGAACTGGGCGCCGGAGATGACAACAACAATGGCACCGAAAAGGAGCATGTTGATCGGGATGCCCCAGAAGTTTCCGCGCACAATGGATTTGGCTGATTTGGCCGAGCGGGTGAAGTCACAGAAGTTCAGAACGAAGGTGCCATAGATGGCAACCCACAGGGCGCCGCCGGCAAAGATGGTGCGCCACATTTCAGCGCCTTGCAGGCCGTTGTCTGTTTGCCAGGCAATGGATCCGCCGGCCTCTGCGAACATCCAGATGGCAATGGCTGCCATGGTGACAAGAATGACCGGGCCGGCAAAGGCCTCATACTTGCGGATCATGTCCATGCCGAAGCTGACAATGATGACCTGCACTATCCACAGTGCAATGAAAGAAAGCCAGCCCAAGGTGGAGAGTCCAAGGATGTTGTTGGTGTCCATTCCCGCCAAGGACGGGAACAGCGCCGTAAGCATCACCCTCAACACCACCGAGGCCAGGAAGGTTTGGATGCCAAACCAAACGATGGCGACACCGCCTCGCAGAAGGGACGCAATGTGCGCACCCTTGATGCCAAAGCTGATGCGGCTCATGACAGGGAATGGAACGCCCGTCTTAAACCCCATGAATCCGGAGAAGTTCAGCAGGCCAAAGAGGAGGATTGCGCCGACGCCCAGGGCCAGCAAGATCTGCCAACCACCCAAGCCCAAGGCAAACAAGCCGATGGCGAAGGCGTAGTTGCCCAAACTGTGCACATCGTTGGCCCACAGCGTGAAAATGCTGTAGCTGGACCACTTGCGACCCTTCATCTTGGTGGGTGCCAGATCTTGATTGAACAGGGTGGCACTGAGGGTGTAACCCTCCGGTGTTTTAAAGGGAGGTTCAGACAAAGTAGTTCGCGTGCTGTGTTCAGACAAGGCGTTTCCTCTTCTTTGTTCAGGAGGCGTGGCCCCTCGTCCTTGAGGATCCCCACCTGCCTCAACCGCGTGGATATTCTTTGTGGAAGTAGCGTCCATGATAGCTCCGCAGCAAATAGTTTTTCGTATGGTGGAATAAAACTTTTGAATAATGAAAACTAGTCTATGAGCCAGCTCACACCAAGTCAAAGGTTTTTTTGCGAAAATCTCCCGTAAGACCAAAATTTTGCATCCACTGGCTGTAGGCAGTACTCTCGGCATACAATATTTTGTTTCCATCTAGCGAAAATCGTGTCTTCGAGTTTCGCGCTTGGACCACCCAACGCCCGCGCCACGTTCGACGGCGAACGCGCAGCCAGCGGGTACGCGCCGCCTCACCACCAGGGAGGCCGCGAATGCACCACTGAAAGAGGACAGATGTTCTTGCGAGACGATAATTCCCACATCCTTAGCGGGTTGACAAACCAGCTGCCTGATCGCGATCCGGAAGAGACTGCCGAATGGTTGGAGTCCTTGGATACGCTGATTGCCGAACGTAGTACTGAGCGTGCCCAGTTCATTATGCGTAGTCTGTTGCAGCGGGCAGGCGCGCAGAGCGTTGGCGTGCCTATGGTCACGACCACCGATTACGTGAACACCATTCCGGCGGACCAGGAGCCTGTGTTCC